>JAAZOT010000096.1 GCA_012797605.1 Spirochaetales bacterium
TAAATATTGGGCAACCTGATATTGAAACTCCAAAAATCATGTGGGATACAATAAAAAATTTTGATAAACCAGTCCTTGAATATGGGCCATCTCAAGGTTTTTTAAGCCTGAGAGAATCTGTATGCGATTATTTTAAAAATTATAAAATAGACTTAAAACCAAATGAGATTTGTATAACCATAGGTGGTTCTGAAGCAATAATGTTTGCCATCGATTCAATATGTGATCCAGAAGATGAGATAATAGTATTCGAACCTTTTTATGCAAATTATGACGGATATGCTTTAAGTGCAAATGTAAAGTTAGTTCCAGTAACTTTAAGAGCAGAAGATGGATTTCATATTAAGGATTTTGAACAAATTGAACAAAAGATTTCACCCAAAACAAAAGCAATCTTGATAGGTTCACCAAATAATCCTACTGGTACAATATTAAAAGAAGAAGAGGTAAGGAAAATTCATGAAATAGCCAAAAAATTTGATCTATATATAATCTCTGATGAAGTATATAAGGAATTCAATTTTACTGATTATCCTCATTTTTCAGTATTACAGCTTAATGATCCAGAAAGAGTAATAGTCATCGATTCTGTATCCAAGAGATTTTCTGCTTGTGGAGCAAGGATAGGGACTCTTATTACAAAGAATCAAGAAGTTATGAGTATAGTCAATAAGTTCGCTATGGCAAGGCTTTGTCCTCCTACAATAGAGCAGGTTGCTGCTGAAGCTGCTTATAGATTACCATTTTCATATTATCAGACAATTGTAGATGAATATCAAAAACGACGAGATATATGTTACAATCTTTTAACCCAGGTTGATGGTATAGTATTACAGAAACCAGAAGGTGCTTTTTATCTTGTTGTAAAGTTGCCTATAAAGAATTCAGAGTTATTTGCTAAATGGATGCTTTCCGATTTTGAAAAGAATAAAAAAACAACTATGGTGGCTCCAGCTTCAGGTTTTTATAAAACTCCAACAGCTGGTCATGATGAAGTTAGAATAGCATATGTGCTAAAAGAAGAAAGACTAAAAGAGGCTTTGATGATTTTTATTGAAGGACTTTTAACCTATCAAAAAATTGAAGATAAATTACTAAAATCATTAGTATAAATAAACAAACATATTGGAGGAGCGATGAAAAGTATTGCTCTTAAAAATATTAGCTTTTTCGATGGAGAAGAACTTGTTCAAGATAAAAATATAATTATTAAGAGAAAAACAATTAATATAACTGATATTATTCCAGATGAAGAAAATATGAAGATAATTGACTGCTCGTCACTTATCGCTCTTCCATCACTTCCATTAATAAAGGAGACCATTTTCGACCTTTTTTCTTATAAATATACCAATTCTTTTTCAATAGATTTTATACTCGATGGTCCTATATTTGATAAATTACCATATAATTACCTTGATATCTGGACAGATATAGCATCTGAAAAGATGATCCAAAATGGTTCATATTTTTTATTCTTAAATCATCTTTGTTATCATATGGTTAAAAGTTCTTTAATAACTATTGCAATGAAACTAAAGGCCATTGGGATAAAATCTTCATTATCATATTTATTTAATGATGTATATCCAGAACAAAAAATTGTTTCTGATAAGGAAAACTCTTCTTATCATGATTATGTAAATAATATTAAAGATCCTTATCTTTTCCATCATTACGGATATTATTTTAATAAGAAACATCAACTTGAAGATGGTAAAATAATCTATATTAGATTTCCTTCTAATACTTCTTTTAGCATAAAAGATATAGATTCTTTAGATGATATGGAAAAAACTTTTATAATAAAATATGAAGATCCAAATAGATACTTTGAAGATTTTGTAAGAAAACCAAATTTATATTACATAATTGATGATGATTATTTTGTAAATAAAGAATTTAGCAATAGTATATTTTCTATCCTTGATTCAAAAGTTGACTCTCATTTTATACTTGCAAATGGTTTCAATAGTTTTAGTCTTTTTAACTCAATCTACAAAATAGTGAATTTTGTAAAAGACATTAGAGTTTTGAAACTTTTGAAAAATCAACTTTTAATTTTACCTCAATTTGTTTTTGATATAACTGAAAGGAAAGTTGGATACATAAAAAATGATTATGAAGCTAACTTAATACTTTTTGATACCAAAGGTTTTTCAATACAATCTTTTGATGAGTTAATTGATTTGTTATTTATAAAATATATTTCAAACCCAATCCCAACTATCAAAATACTAGAAGGTGAAATTATATAATATTACTAATTTTTTCAACTAAGTTGGTATCTATTTTTTTTAATATCTTTTTAAAAGTAATAAATTACTTTATAAATTAAATATTTGAGGATGATCTTATGAGAAGAAAAAGCTTTATTTTGGTTTTAGTTATTTTTATTATGACAGTTTTATTTCTTTTATTATCATGTAAAAACTTAGAATTCACCTTAAAAAATGAACAGATAAAACTAAATAATAACATTTTAATAAATATATTGAATGATAAAATTGAAATTCTTTCAGATGGTAAAGCTTTTCTATCTTTTTCTAAAGATTTTTCCTTTATAAATGCTTTTGAGAAAAATTATACCTATGATTATCATATGGCTTCCATAAAGATTAAAGAAAAAGTGATAAAGTCATATACATTTCAGAATATTTCAAAGATTGATAAAAATGATGAATATATAATAATAGAGGGTTACCTTAGTCAAAGTAAAAATCTAAATGATAAAGTACCATATAATCTAAAAATTTATTCAAAAAGTGAAAATAGAATAGATTTTAAATTAAATATTGAAGATAAAAATATCAATGAGATTAACTTAAAATTTTTATCAAAAGCAGATGAAAGGATATTTGGAGGTGGTGTCCAATACTCATTTTTAGACTTAAAAGGTAAAAAAGTACCAATTTTGACTTCAGAACAGGGAGTTGGAAGAGGAGATCAACCAATAACTTTTGGCGCAAACTTAACTTCTAAAGCTGGAGGAGATAATTTTACTACATACTTTCCAATCCCATTTTTTTTCACCTCGAAGTTAAGAGCCTTTTACTTTGAAAATACTGGATATGGGGAATTTAATTTTTCCAATCCAAATTTTGTTGATGTTAAATTTATTACAGATAAAGAAACAAATATGCTTTCTGGTTCTTTTTTTGTAGGCAATTCATACAAAGAAATAATATCTACTTTCTCCGAAATAAATGGTAAAATGCCAGCTCTACCAGATTGGACATATGGGACAATACTTGGTATTCAAGGTGGTAAAGATAAGGTAATATCTGTAGTTGATAACTTAATAAAACAGGGTAATCCGATATCTGCTATCTGGATTCAAGATTGGTGTGGTAAAAGAGTGACTTCATTTGGGCAACAATTAAAATGGAGATGGTATCCTGATGAAGAACTTTATCCAGATTTTAAAGAGTTTGTCAAGATAATGGAATCAAAAAATGTCAGGGTACTTGGCTATATTAATCCATTTTTAGCAGATAGAGATCCTAAAAAATCTGATGATGATTTTACGAATCCAATGCTAAAAGAGGCTATGGAGAAGGATTACTTAGTAAAAAATAAAGAAAATAAACCATATCTCATACAAACCGTTGGTTTCCCAGCATATTTAATAGATCTTACTAATCCTGATGCCATTAAATGGATAAAAGATATAATAAAAGAAAATTTAATAGGCAATGGACTTTCTGGGTGGATGGCAGATTTTGGTGAATGGCTTCCAATGGATGCTGTTTTACATTCAGGTGTAAAAGCAGAAATTTTTCATAATCAGTATCCGGTAATTTGGGCAAAGATTAATAGAGAAGCTATAGATGAAGCTAATAAAAATGGAGAAATTGTCTTTTTTGCACGAGCAGGCTATTTACAAAGTCCAAAATACTCCACACTCTTTTGGCTTGGTGATCAAATGGTAAGTTTTGGGATGAATGATGGTCTTCCATCTGCGGTTTTAGCAACTATTACAGCATCTTTAAGTGGTATTCCTTTTATTCATAGTGATATTGGCGGATATACAACTATTACGAATCCAATAATGACTTATCATCGAAGCAAAGAACTTTTGCTAAGATGGATAGAATTTGAAGCCTTTACTCCAATTTTTAGAACGCATGAAGGGAATCAACCTTTAAACAACTGGCAAGTTTATCAATATAGTGATCTTAAAACAAATTTTAAATCAGATGAAGAAACAGTTAACTTCTATAACTTTTTTGCAAAGCTTCATTTCAAATTGAAAGATTATTTTAAGAAATATATAGATATGGCTTCAAAAAATGGAATTCCGGTTGTTAGAACACTTTTTTTTAACTATCCAGAAGATATTGAAACATATAAGATCAAATATCAATTTATGGTAGGGGACGATTTGCTTATAGTACCGGTTATAAAAGAAAAAACAAATAAAATTAAATTGTATCTTCCAGAGGGTAAGTGGATTCATGTTTGGACAAAAAAGATTTATGAAGGAAGATCATACATTGAGATAGATGCACCAATTGGTAAACCACCTGTTTTTGTTTTAGTCGGTGGTGAAAGTCAGAATATTCTTTTGGAGATATTTTCTGAGTTTAACTGATATGATATTAAATTTTACTTAATTATCAAAAGTGAATTATTTAAATAATAAAATTGAATTGTTTATAATTAAGAAAAAAGAAAAATAAATAAACTAAAGACAAAAAACAGAAAAAAATTTATAGTATAAAAAGCAAAATATAAAAAAAATAAGAAGGATAATCAAATTTAATGAACTTAAAAAATGATTTAACAGAAGGATCAATCGGTTCGAAGATAATAAATTTTACTTTACCACTGCTATTGGGAAACTTTTTTCAGCAGGCATATAATGTAGTAGATTCTATTGTAGTAGGAAGATTTATCGGTAAGCAAGCTTTGGCAGCTGTAGGGATAAACTTTCCAATTCTATTTTTAATGGTATCTTTAATAATGGGAATCGCTTTAGGTATTTCAATTATCATATCTCAATATTTTGGAGCGAAACAAACACAAAATATAAGGATTGCAGTAGATACTGCATATATTGTTCTAATTTTTTCTGCATTAATTGTAACAGCTATCGGTTTAATTTTTGGCAAATATATATTGCTTTTGATAAAAACCCCAGAAGATATATTCCCTTCTGCTTTGATTTACCTTAAAATTATCTTTATCGGTATGTTTTTTACCTTTGGTTATAATGGACTTTCGGCTCTTTTAAGAGGTATTGGAGATAGCAGAACACCAACAGTGCTTTTGGTTATTGCTACAATAATAAATATTATTTTAGATCTTATTTTTGTCATTTATTTTAAAATGGGTATTTCTGGTGTAGCAATAGCAACTGTTATTTCTCAAGCTATATCATTCATAGTTGGTATAGCTATTTCATTAAAGAAAAAACTCCCTATAGCCCCTAGAATAAAAGGTATAACTTTTAGCTTTGATATTTTTATCAAAAGCGTGAATCTTGGTATTCCTACTGGAGTTCAACAGGTTCTAGTATCATTAGGTTTTATGGCTTTAACAAGGATTGTAAATGGATTTGGTACAAATGCCATAGCTGCATTCACAGCAGCAGGAAGAATAGATACATTTGCAAGCATGCCTATAATGAGTTTCGGAATGGCGATAACAACCTTTGTTGCTCAAAATATGGGTGCAAATAGAATTGATAGAGTTAAAGAAGGTGTTAAAAAGACATTTATTTATTCGGCTTCTATTTCGACTTTCCTAGGGCTATTAATAATTATTTTTAGTAAATATCTATTGTTAATATTCACAAAAGATCAGCAGGTTCAAAAAATAGGACAAGATTACATAAGAATAGTCGCAAGTTTTTATTTCTTCTTCTCTGTTATGTTTACTTTTAATGGGGCTTTGAGGGGAGCTGGGGATACAATTGTACCGATGTTCAATACTTTAATTGCTTTATGGATACTTAGAGTCCCAATTTCTTATCTTCTTTCTAGAAAATTTGGAACTTCTGGAATCTGGTGGGGTATACCGATAGCATGGTTTTTTGGAGCCATTTTAGCTTTTTATTATTACAAAAAAGGTAATTGGCAGAAAAAGAAAATTATTCAAAACACTTGACAAAAGAAAAAATTGATATAAATAAAAAAAGCACTTGGGGGTGTAGCGAAGCTGGTTATCGCGCAGGTCTGTCACACCTGAGATCGCGGGTTCGAGCCCCGTCACTCCCGCATCTTTTTTTATATCAAAATTCTATAAATTAAGGGCCCATAGCTCAATCGGTTAGAGCAATTGACTCATAATCAATGGGTTTCAGGTTCAAGTCCTGATGGGCCCAATCAAAAAATCACCTCATTTCTTAACTTTATCTTATCAAGAATTAGTATTTAAAAATAACTAAATTTTCATTTTTATTATTTGCTAAATGTTGATTTTAAAGTTTTAAGCTTTAAAATAAAGATAGATGAAAAAAGTATATTTAATATTAATAATTATAATTCTTTTAGTATTCTCTTTGAATTTAAGTCTAGATGCTCAAAAGAAAAAAATCATCGATAGAATAGTAGTAGCAATAGATCATAATTATCCTCCATATATTTTTAGAAGTGAGGAAGGTTTTTTAAAAGGATATTTGGTGGATTTATGGAGAGAATGGGAAAAAGTAACAGGTGTTCAAGTGGTTCTATATGCAGTTGAATGGTCACAAGCATTGAAATCTATTGAAGAAGGAAAATCCGATGTTATAGATACAATTTTTTATACCGAAGAAAGAGCAAAAATATTTTCATATTCAAAACCTTATGCAACAATAAATGTTCCAATAATTTACTCAAAGACAATTTCCGGAATCGCTGATTATGACTCTCTAAAAGGATTTTTGATAGCTGCTAAAGAAGGGGATGCTGCAGTTGAATATTTACAAAAAAATGGAGTTACAAATTTAATTTTATTTAAGGATTATAAAGATATTATACTTAGCGCAAAAGATGAAAAAATAAAAGTTTTTACAATAGATGAACCTTGCGCTATTTATTATTTAAACAAATATAATATCCTAGAAAACTATAAAATAGGCTTTTATTTATATACTGGGCAATTTCACCGTGCTGTAAAAAAAGGTAATGAACCTTTATTAGAATTTGTCGAAAATGGATTTGATGCTATACCAGAAAGAACATACAAAATGCTCGAAAATAAATGGTTTGGTGTTCAATTCAAGAAACAGATTCCAACAAAAATTATTCTAATCTCAATAGTAATTATATTATTAATAATCATTATCTTTGTAATAAGTTCTTTAACCTTAAATAAACTTGTTAAAAAAAGAACTAGTGAACTTAGAAAAGCAAATCAAGAGATTGAAACTGAAAGAAATTTTTTGGAAAGTTTATTTAAAATAATTCCAGATATTATTATTGCTTTTGATAATAACTTAAATGTTGTAAGATCCTTTTTCCCGCAAAGATTTGAAACTTATAAAGAGATATTGAAAGAAGAATTTTTAAAATTAATCTCAGAAGAATTAAAAAAATCAGTTGCATTGCAATTAGAAGATATCTTATCCCTTAAAAATGAAGTAAATATGGATTCTCAAGTAGTCTCTTTTGATATAAGATTTATATCTTCAAAAAACAATCTTTTTCTTTTACTTGCTCAAGATATTACTGATAAAATAAATATTGAAAAAAATATGTATGAGAAACAAAAGCTTGAAATAATTGGAACTTTGGCCTCAGGACTAGCTCATGATATGAATAATGTCTTACATTCAACTTTAAGTATATCTTCTTTAATAAAATTGATGTTAGATGAAGATGATATTTCGAAAGAAAACTTAAACGAATATTCACAAATTTTAGAAAGATCCGCATTAAAAGGAACATCTATTGTTTCCACTCTCTTAAATTTTTCTAAAGATAACAGTGGAATAAAAACGAATTTTGATTTAAAGAAAACAAATGAAAACTCAATCGAAATCTTTAATATGAAGTACAAGAAAAAGCTTTCAGTGCAATTTTTAACTGAATTAAATGAAGCTGTCTTATATGGTACTGAAAATCAGATTATGCAGGTTATCATAAATCTTTTAATAAATTCCTTTGAATCTTATGAAAGAAAAGGGGAAATAGAAAATACAATAGTTAAAATAAATTTAAAAAAATCAAACTATTTCTATATTATAGATATAGAAGATTACGGTGAAGGAATAAAATCAGAGATTGAGGATAAAATTTTCAATCCTTTTTTTACTACAAAAGGACAGGGTAGAGGAATTGGTGTAGGTTTAACAATTGCAAAAAAAATAATCGAAGAGCATGGAGGACAGATTAAATTTAAAAGTATACCAAATATAAAGACCACCTTTTCAATATATTTGCCTTCGAATGAAAATATATTAGAACCTCAAAATAATTTTGAAATTTTAAATAAAAAAGATATTGAAAACTCTACTATATTTATTGTAGATGATGATATAAATGTCCTTGAAGTTACAAAAAAGAATCTTCAAAAAAGAGGATTTCATGTTTTGTCTTCAGAAAATATTGCTAAAGCAAAAGAGATATTTTTTCAAAATAAAGACAAAATAAAATGTTGTATTTTTGATCTTGTGATGCCAGAAATGAATGGGATAGAACTACTAAAATATTTTTCATCAAATGGTTATAATGGCTTTTCAATTATATCTACTGGTTATAAAGACGATCCTAGATTAAATAATAACAAAGACATAAAAATAGATTTTGTTATTGAGAAACCTTATAATTTCGATTTTCTTTATGAAGTACTCGTTAATTTATTATTCAGGAATAATTAAATGAAAGAAAAAAAATCAAACTTCAAAGATTTAGTTGCAATAACAAGAGGAGAAATAGTTGAAAATATACATTTTGGTTCTTACTGCATATTTGAAAAAACTAAAGGTACTATATATTCATATGGAGATATAAATAATTTAATATTTACTAGATCAACAGCCAAACCTTTTCAAGCTTTGGCTGTTATTTTAAGTGGTGCTTATAAAAAATATGATATGAGTCCAAAAGAACTGGCTCTTATCTGTTCTTCACATTTTGCTGAAAAACAACATATCGAAACTGTAATATCTTTAATGGATAAAATAGGTTTAAGTGAAAAAGATCTACTTACACCTTTTTCCTATTCAAGATCCAATAAAATAAAAGAGAAACAGCTTATACTTGGTGAAAAACAATCAAAGCTAAATAGTGATTGCAGTGGAAAACATGCTGGAATGCTTTCTGTTTGCAAAAAAAAAGGGTATCCGATTGAAAATTATGTCGATTTAAATCATCCACTTCAACAGGAAATATTAAAAATAGTTTCTATAATTTATTCTTACGAAGATATAAAAACTGGGATTGATGGTTGTTCTGCACCTGTTTTTGCTGTTCCACTAGAATCTATGGCAAAATCATATCTTACTTTGATTACTTGCAAGTTAGACAATAAACAAAAAGAGATTGCGAAAAAGTTCAATTATTCAATAGAAGAAATTGAGGATGCTTTGAAAATAGTTAAAAATTCAATCTTACAAAATCCTCAAATGATAGCTGGAACTGAAGGTCTATGTACATTATTGATATCTTTGTATGGCGGATCCTGCATTGCAAAAGTTGGCGCTGCTGGAGTATATTGTTTGGGGTTAAATGATTTTAATACAAAAAAAGACTTAGGAATAGCATTAAAAATATCTGATGGTTCTATTGATGCTGCTGAGTTCGCATTAATGTCTATTCTATATAAATTAAATATTTTACCATCGACAAGATCAAATTATATAGACACTATACTTTTTAAGAAAAATTTTAATGAACATGGAAATCCAGTTGGTGAATATATATTTTTAGATTCAAATCTTTCTCCATTGAGCAATCTAATATAATTCATTTGACATGATATTAATTTTCTTTATTTTTTATTTGAAGTATAATATATGAATATCATTGAGATAATAATATCAGTTCTTTTACCTATATTTTTTGGTTATTTCTTAAAATTGATAAAAGTCTTTTCATCCGATGATGCCATTACTTTGAGGAAATTCATAGTAAAAGCATCGGTTCCTTTCATTATTTTCAAAAATTTATATACAGCCGATGTTAGTGTTTTATCTCAAATATTACCAAATTTGCTTGGATTTATAATTATTTCTATCTTTTATACCATTTTTTCAAAATACACGGCTCAACTGGTTTCTAAAAACATCAAAGAATCAAGAGCATATTCTATTGCAACTCAATTTGGAAACTACGGATATCTTGGCTGGGGAATAATGTTTTATTTTTTCTCTGATGGTGGTTTTACTCGTGCAGTTTTTTTCTCCATGTTTTTCTGGCCAGTATTTTTGATTCTTGGTTTCGCAATGATCTTTTTCGAAACAAAGAATAGCTTATCTAAAAATGATTTTTTTATTGCTCTTTTGAAAAATGCTACTATTCCAATAATTTCTGCTATCTTAGGTTTGGTTTTTAATCTTTTAAAGATAAAATTTCATCCAGTACTAAAAGATTTTATTTTTACTTTTAGTTCTTTTACAATTCCAATGATTTTGTTTACCATCGGTCTTGATTTTAATCTTAAGATTGATAGAAAAAGATTTAAGATTGCCCTTTTTTCAAGTTTTGTAAGACTTGTTTTTGGTATCATTTTTGGTTTAATATGTGTTTTTATAATAAGTAGATTTTTTAGGATTGATGAACTTACATTTAAGGTAATACTATTAGAAACTGTCATGCCAACAGCTACAATGACTGCTTTTTTTGCAGATTTTATTGAGATGGATAAAGAATTACTCGCTTCCACTTTAACATTATCTACATTATTGTCTTTAATCACATTGCCTTTATGGTATTATCTAATTCAAACCCAATATGTTAGTAAAAATATACTGCCCTTTTTTGTAAGGTAAAATTGACTATAATCTGAGGATTTAATGGAATTAAATTATAATATTGAAAATATCTACTATATTAGAAAAGGAAAAGGGAAAAAAGTTTTACTATTACATGGATGGCAGTCAAATTCAAATAGTTTTAAAATTGTTTTTGAATACTTAATTAAAAATTTCGATGTCATCGCAATCGACTTTCCTGGTTTTGGGAATTCTCCTAATCCCCCTTTAGATTGGGGAATATATGAATATGCAAATATTGTGTATAATTTTATTAAATATCATAATTTTTATCCTTGTTCTTTAATTGGCCACTCTTTTGGAGGAAGAGTAGCATTGATTTTAGGTTCAAACTTTCCTGAGATTATAGATAAAATCATTCTTGTTGATTCAGCAGGCATTAAACCAAAGAGGAAGATTAAATATTATTATAAGATTTACAGATATAAAATACTAAAATATTTTACTAAATTTTACTGTAAGTTTTTTAACAAAGACTTCGAAAGTCTAATTTTAAGAGTTAAGCAAAAACTTAAAATAAAAGGTAGCTTGGATTACGAAAACTCAAAGGAGTTGAAAAATATTTTTATCAAAGTTGTAAATCAAGATTTATCTAAAGAGGCAAAAAAGATTACGAAACCTACTTTAATTGTTTGGGGGGAGAACGATAAAGAAACCCCTTTATATATGGCTAAAAAACTAAATAAATATATAAAAGATTCTGGTATTGTGCTTCTTGAAAATGCAGGACATTACAGTTTCTTAGAACAATTTAATAAATTTATTTCAGCTGTTAATTACTTTTTAAGTCTTGATTGATTATTATTGAAAAAATAAAGAACAACAATAAGTAAAAAAATAAAACTTTTTAATTATAAAATAAAATGAAAATTTTAATTCAAAATAAAAAGAAAAATAGTAATAAAAATAAAATGAGAAGACTATGATGATATTGATTCAAATAATTATGATCTTAATCTTTTTATTGGCAATTATTTTTGATTTAATTCAGAAGGATTATCTTCTTCATATGGCTCAACTTTCCAACTATCGGTATTATGAATATTTTAACTGGCTTAAAAAAAAGGAGAATGTTAAAAAACTCATTAAAAGATTGGTCTATCTTTTTATTTTCTTTATAATCAATGCGATTTTAATAGTCATTTCAAAAAGAGGTTTTATAAATGACAGTTTAATAAAAATTAAATCATTATCTCTTATAATTTTATCCAAAAAGCTTGAAGTAAATCCTATCTTCTTACTTTTATTTGTATTTATATTAATTTTTGATTTTATTTTATTTTTATTTTCAAAAGAAAAGAGAAAAAAACAAAAAAAACCCCTTGTCTATACTAAAAGAGCTATCAGATTAAAGATTTTATATACTCTTATCTATCTTTTATTTTTAATAGTATCATTAATTATCTTTAATGATAAAATCAATGATTACTTTAACTTCTATTCAAAAAAAAGTGGTTCAATAAATTATGATTTTGTTAATTTAATAAATTTTGTTCAAACCACTATTTTCTTATTTTCATTTTCTTTTATGATCTATTTAATTTATAGTTTTAATTATTTTATAATGCTTATTAGTCAATTTTTAATACAACCATTAGAAGAAAAGATTAATCGTAAATTTTACAACCTTGCAAAAGAGAAAATAGATGAACTAAAAAATAAAAATCTTATAATAATTGGTATAACTGGAAGTTATGGCAAAACATCTACAAAGTTTTATATAAAGCAGATACTTGAAAAAAAGTTTAAAGTTTTAGCTTCGAGGTCGAGTTTTAATACACCCATGGGACTTTCTAAAACAATAAATGATGAACTTGATGATAGTTTTAATATTTTTATATCTGAAATGGGAGCAAGATATAAAAATGATATAGAAGAACTTGTAAATCTTGCCAAACCAGATATAGGGATATTAACTGCGATTGGCCCTGTTCATATAGAAACATTTAAGTCAATAGAAAATATTGTTGAAGAAAAATGGAAAATAATTAAAAATTCAAAAGTAGGTTTTTTGAATATAGATAATGATTATATATTCCAAAAATTGATATCAGAAAATGATAACAGTAATATAAAAATAATTGATGATGCTACCTTTAATAAAATAAACTTAGATAATTTACTAAAAACTGATTTTACTTATGTTTTTACAATAGGAACAAGAAAAGAAAGGCAGCCTTGCTTTTTAATTGATAGTATCCTTTTAAATAATGAAAAGAATACTTTTGAAATCATAATTTCTAATAAAAAAAGATATAAATTTGAGACAAAACTTTTAGGAAAACATTCTATAGAAAATCTTGCTATATCTATAGGATTAGGATTTTTATTTGGTATGGAATATGATGAAATTTATAATGCTGTCAATCAGATTTTACCTGTTGAACATAGACTTCAAGTATTAAAACCAAATGATATGCTTACAATATTGGATGATGCATTTAATTCCAACCCTGATTCAGCAAAAGCAGCAATTGATGTTTTAAGATCTTTTACCGATAAAAAAAAGATAATAATTACACCAGGTTTTATTGAACTTGGAAAAATACAGTATCATAAAAATTATGAATTTGGAAGACTGATTTCCGAAAGTGTGGATTTTGCTATTTTTGTTGGCAAAACAAATAAAGATGCATTAATTGAAGGATTTAAAAGTGTTAACAACAATGATAAATACTATTTTGCCGATAATTTAGACTTAGCATCTTCATATTTACCAAATCTTATTGATGGAAAAACAGTTGTTCTTTTTGAAAATGACCTACCTGACAATTATGAAAATTAAAGTGGATCTAAGTAAAAAGTTAAAATTTGATAATAGAAAAAAATGATGAAAAATATTAGATATGATAAAGGAAAGATATGGAAAAGAAAAATTGTCTAGTTATTTTTGGCGGTAAAAGTGTCGAACATGAAGTTTCAGTTATAACTGGTCTTCAAGTTATAGAAAATATTGATAAAGATAAATATGTAGCAATACCCTTATATATTACTAAAGATGGTCAATGGTTAACTGGAGATTGCTTAAAAAATATTGAAACATTTAGGAAAAAAGATTTTAAAAAGGCTAAAAACATATATCTATCATTCAATAAAAAGGATAAAAGCCAGTTACTTATAGATAAAAATAAGCCATTGCAAATAGACATAGTTTTTCCTGCTTTGCATGGGACATATGGGGAAGATGGTACAATCCAAGGTGTTTTAGAACTATTAGATTTACCTTATGCAATGGCAAATATTGGAGCATCTACAAATGGCATGGATAAAGTCATGATGAAAAAAATATTTTCATACCATAATTTACCTTTGGTTCCTTATAAATGGTATTATAGAGAAAACTTAGAAAATAACATTGATGATAAAATTGAAGAAATAGAAAAATCACTCGATTATCCACTAGTTGTAAAGCCTTCAAATTTAGGTTCGAGCATTGGAATAACCAAGGCAAAAGATAGAGAGCAACTGAGAAAATCACTTGAAATTGCCATGCAATACGACTCTAAAATAATTATTGAAAGAGCAATTGAAAAAATTCGTGAAATTAATTGTTCTGTAATTGGTTATCATGATGATTTAGAGGTATCAGTATGTGAGGAACCAGTTGCAATAGATAATATCCTTTCCTTTGAGGATAAATATATAAGATCAAATTCTAAAGGTAAAGGATTTTCAAGAAAAATCCCTGCACAAATACCTGAGCAGATTCGACAAAAAATAGAAGATTACGCAGTTCAATCTTTTAAAGCCATAGATTGCAGCGGGGTTGCTAGAATAGATTTTATTTTAGAGGATAATGAAAAAATATATGTTAATGAAATAAATACTATTCCTGGTTCAATCTCTTTTTATCTGTGGCAACCTAAAGGAGTATCTTTTAAAGATTTAATTACTAAAATTTTAAATATAGCAGAAAAATCTTATAATGAGAAAAAGAAAAATATGTACAATTTTGATGCCGATCTTTTTAATAAAATCAGCAGAAATTCATTGAAAAATTTACAAAAATGATAAATAAAAAGTTAGTAATTATATTTATTTTGTTGCTAAATTTTATTTTGTTTATATCATTTTCAAATTTAAATTATACTTTTTCGATATTAGTCATATCTAAAGAGCCTAATATTAATATTCCTTCTTATTTAAAAGAAGATTATTTAACAGCAAAACTTAAGTGGCTAAAGAAGCTTGTTTTAGTAGAATCTCAAATTGAAAAGATAAAACAAGTAAATAAAGATTCATTCGAGCCATTAAAAGATATTATAACGACAGATTTTTTTATACTTATTGAACTATATTCTGAAAATATAGTCGCGAGGATACATTTTTATTCAATCATACACAATATTTATTGTGGTAACTTTCTTATTAATTTAAATGATCCTCAAATTGTATTGAATACCCTTAATTTAATTCATAATTCAACAATAAAATTATCTGAAAGCTATGAAAAAAAAGATTTTAACAATGTAATAAATGTAATATTTACAAACTATACCGATGAAAAAGGGAAAGATATCTTTATTATACCAGATAAAGCTCCAGATTTATTTTTAACATTATCTTTATTTTTAAACTTTTCTTCTAATCCAAAAATAGCAAAATATTATCAAGATCTTTCACAAAGCAAAGATTTAGCTGAAACTCAAGAAAGTATATCTATAAATTTAATATTATTCAAAATAGCTGAAAAGCTAACAAAAATCTTGTTGATAAAAAACTATTATGAAAAAATAGTCATCTCAAGTATCGGTTTTTATTTAATAAAGGAAAGTTATGTTAAAAATGCAATCTCTGAATTACTCAAGATGAAACTTACAAGTTTAGAGTATAATCTTCTTTCTTTTATTTTATTAAATTGATTTCAATTAAATATCTTTTTATAATAATGCATTCGATTGTGATTACTTGGAAAGTAATCTTATCTTTATTTCCAAATATCTTTTTTAATCTATATAAAGATCAATTAAAATTGATTATTTTATAATTTTGATTCAAAGATTGTACAAGTTCTTTGTAAAGTTTTTCTGGCTCGAATTGTTGTTTAAAAAATATGGAATCCACAAAAGCGTTTGATTCAAGATGATATGGTTTTTCACCAAGATTCTCAATCTTTTTATGCAACTGGTAAAAAGCTCCAGAAAAATCATTAAAACCTGAAGATATGATATAAAAGATTGTTGTTAAATAAGGTTCAAATTGGTAATTATCTTTAATCTTCATATATTCTTCATCTTTTATAAAAATAAAATATTCTTGATTTATATAAATTAAATTATGAATATTGATATCTTTGACAGAAAGACTCTCCAATATTATTTGAGCATTTTCATAATCTGTCTTTATAGTATGAAGATTAGAAATAAAATTGACTGAATAGATAGAAGGTTTTTCATTGATTTGATCTATAAAATCTGAAACCATAGTACCTCCATTTGAAGCAAAGGAAGAGCGAACTTTATAACTAATATTATAATTTAATGCTAAAGAACAAGCTCTATCATGCATGACCTTTGCCCCAGTTTTAGCCATAAAATAAACCAATTGATGATTAATGTTTTTATAAGCCTTAGCCTGCGGGAAAAACTTGGGATTTACTGGATATATTCCATCAACATCTGTACATATTTCGCAATTTTTTGCTTTTAATGAAGCAGAGAGTGCAATTGCCGTGAGATCTGAACCACCTCTTCCTAAAGTTGTGATATTTTTTTCCCTTGAGACACCTTGAAAACCAGCCACAATAACAACTTTATCTTTTTCAAGTTCCTCTAATATTCTAATAGGTCTTATTTCTTCAATTTTTGCTTTCATATGGGAATTATTTGTAATTATTCCAGCTTGAGAACCAGTAAAAGAAACTGCTGGAATCCCAATGTCATTTAATGCTATAGAAAGAAGAGCCATAGATATCCTTTCCCCAGTTGTAAGAATCATATCAACTTCTCTTTCCAAAGGTTTTGGGGATATATCATAGGCTAACTTTAATAGTTCATTAGTATAATTTCCCATTGCAGAGACAATTATAACAATTTTTTTATTTTTTAAGTATAGCTCTTTTATTTGATGGGCTATTGAAATTATTTTATCTTTTGTTGCAACAGATGAACCGCCAAATTTTAATACATTGATTTCCATAATTTTTATTAAATCCAATCTAATTTAGCTGTAAAATGCCTTAATAATTTTGGCTCATATACAAGTTTCATTCCTCTAATTTTATCCTTTCTTTTTAAAAGCTCATTTAAAGAAGCAGCAACTACATCCATATGTCTATTTGTATAAACTCTTCTAGGAATAGCTAATCTTAAAAGTTCAAAATCTGGTTTCCTATTTTTACCTGTTTGAGGGTCTCTATCTGCAAGTAAAGTTCCGATTTCAACACCTCTAACGCCAGATTCAATGTATAACTCAACACCAAGTGCCTGAGCTGGAAATTGGTCGTGAGGTATATGAGGAAGCATTTTGGATGCATTTACAAAAACAGCATGACCTCCCGCTGGGTTTATCAATGGAATTCCATATTCTTTACATTTTTTATGAAGATAAGCAACCTGAGAGACTCTATCATTTAAATATTCAAATTCTGTGGACTCATTTAATCCAACTGCCAAAGCAGCCATATCTCTTCCAGCCATACCTCCATACATTATAAAACCTTCAAATAGAATGCAAAATTGCTGTAATTTTTCATAAAGATTTTTATCTCTGACTGCTATAAAACCACCTATATTTACCAAACCATCTTTCTTAGAAGACATAGTACAACCATCTGAGTAGGAAAACATTTGCTTCACAATTTCCTTAATTGTTTTATTTTCATAACCTTTTTCTCTAGTTTTTATAAAATAAGCATTTTCAGCAAATCTCGCTGCATCAAAAAATAACATGATATCATATTTATCACATAGTTTTCTAAGATTGATTATATTTTCCATAGAAACAGGCTGACCACCAGAAGAATTACAAGTAATAGTTAAAATAAATAATGGAATTTTGTCTTTAGATGTTGTTTTAAAAAAAGATTCTACTTTATTTAAATCTACATTCCCCTTAAAAGGATAATCGCTTTCAGGATCTTTCGCTTCATCGGTTAAAAATGACGCTTCTTTAGAATGACGAAACTCAATATGAGCAAGAGTCGTATCAAAATGCTTATTACCAGGAACAATATCCCCTTCTTTTAACAAAGCAGAGAAAAGAACATTTTCTGCCGCTCTTCCTTGATGAGTTGGAATAACATAAGGTAAACCTAACAATTCATTAATAGTATTTTTTAATTCAAAAAAAGAAGATGCTCCAGCATAACTTTCATCACCTTTCATTATTGCAGCCCATTGATTATTGGACATGCTTCCAGTTCCAGAATCTGTTAAAAGATCTATAAATACATCTTCTGATTTTAAACCAAAAAGAGAATAACCGGCTTCCTCAATCGCTTTTTTTCGATATTCTAAAGTAGTTTTTTTTAAATTTTCAATAACTTTTATTTTATAAGATTCAGCCATATCAAAATAATTCATTATCACTCCTTTTTTGTAAAATATTCTATTACATAAAAAAATGAGAATGTCTGTTCAATTTGAATATCTTTAGGTAGTGTTGTTTTGTCGAGAATCAAAGAATAATCTTTAGAGAGAGCAACCGCGATATTTAAAAGTCTTGTATATTTAGCATAATCTCGTCTCATGACATTGATAAAATCAATAGATTGCTTTTCGTAAGTTTCTAAAATCTGTTTTACAGTATTAATCATGGTTTCAACTCTTTCAAGACCATTTAAAAATAAAGTCAATTGACTATCAATTATTCTAGATAAGTCTTCAGCCTGAACAATATAATCTGGAAAACTATAAAGACCAGGTACACTATATTGATTTAACTCTGTTCCAGATAGAACCATCTCAATAAGTTGATTGTTAAACTCGATAAATTGCTTTATATACCCTATACTTGTTTCATCAAAACCAAGAACATTTTTCATATCCAATAAAATAGAATATAATAGTTCATTCATTTTCATTACAGCTTCAAGATTTTTAATATAGACATTTAAAAGATCTTGTGCTTTGTTTACTGATTCAACTGTCTTAGATAAACCACTTCTAAATTCTTTTATCTTTTGAACCACCTCTTTTTCTAAATCTAAAATAGAAATTACACTGTTTTTTATTGAAAGATAATTATTGAAATTTTCAACTACCATTTGATTTATCTGCTCATAGTTCGAACCAACTATTTCTGGTAGTTTATATGATACCAATTGACAACTTAGATAAATTGTTGGTAATTTAGTAAAAGTCCCTGATAAAAATATGGAACTTGAAGAAGTAGGATAAGGGAAAATGGGTATAGTGATAGAATAATTTTCTCCCTTAAAAACTTTTATTCCAAGAGGAACATCAACTTCTTCAAAATCAGTACTTTTAATATCTGTCGTCACAAGTACAATATAAGGTAAAAGTAAATCCACTTGTTCTGTGACAGTTTCATTGTTTGGGAATGTTTGATATTCAATAGTATCTCTAACTAGAGAGTTATTATTTGCAGTTATTCTAATTTCAAGTGTTCCTTTAGAATTTTTTATATTTTCAGGGGAAGTCTCTTTGCCATTGAATATATAACTTATATTGAATGAAACTGGGAGTTTGAAATTCTCAACTGGAGGTTCAACATAAAAATAAACCAATTTATCTTTTGTAGTTATTTCTACTTTTTGAGAGTTTTGATTGATTTTCTCAATTCCATCATCTATCTTAAAATTATTTAAATTAAACTTATTTAGAAAAGAAATTATTTTATTTTCTACCCATTTAAAAGCGTAAGAAACCTTAATCTTAGTTGGTTGTCCTTTATAGTTGAGAGTGACATAAATCGTTTCATTCTTTATTATTTTTATATTTTGAGAAAAGGTATTTAAAGTAAAAACAAAGAGTAATATTATTAGAAAGAAAATTACAACTTTTTTATTCATATTTTATTTACCTATAATTTTAAGTAAAACAAGAATAATATATATGATTTATACAAAAAAAAGATAATAAGAATAAAATATTTTGCAATATTTTATGAAGCTTTATTTCTTGAAAATATTGAATAAATTCTTCTTTTTCTATTATCCATATTGATAATAAGCTTAGAAAATACTAAAACAATAAAAGGCATAAAAAGTTCGACGACTAAGAAACTAACAATTGCTCCTCTTCCAATAAGTCCAGAAATGTTTGAAACAACATTTACTGGATCAAATAAGTTAAAACCAACTGTTGCTAAAAATAAACATAAAGAAGCGCTAAAAATAGTACTTGCTGTGGAAGAAGATGTTCTTTTAATTGCAGATATTAAATCTTTATCCTTCTTATACTCCTCTAAAAATCTCGTTATATATAAAAGAGCATAATCAATCGTAGAACCAAGCTGAATTGAGCCTATAATCATATTTGCTATAAATGATATTTCATGAGCAAATATGCTATATAAATACAAATTAAGCATAACAGCAAATTCTACAACTATTAAAAGAATGATAGAGAATACTGGGGAAGTGAATAAAAATAATAATATTATAAAAATGAATATAAGAGAAGCTAGATTTATTCTCGCAAAATCAATTTTTGCTATTTTGATAAAATCATACAAAAGTTCAGATTGACCACTGATATAAAACTCACCATAATATTTTTTGAATACTTTTTTTATTTTTTCTAAAAGAACAACAGATTCTTTTGTTCCTGGGGGATATAAGATTTTTAAATAAATTTTCATATATCCTTTTTTATAAAAGGTTTCAATCTGATCATAAGGGATAAACGATAGTGGTACTGATGGATGAGCATAATCATTTATAGAAAATACTAAAGAGACTCCATCTATTTTTTTTATCTCAGAGATTGCTTTTTGAAGTTTAAATCTATTAAAGTTATAAAATGAAGGAACAGGCAAAACAATATTTAATATGTCTCCGGTTTTTGCTATTTTCATTATGTCATTCAAGGTTTCAAAAGATTTAAGATTTTTGGGCATTGAATCATCTAATCTATATGATATAGGTAAATGAAAACCTTGATAGAAAATAAATGGAATTAAAATACAGATGATAATACCTATTATTATTATTAAAGTCCTAAATCCATATTTTTTTCTCAAGTTAATCTTTTTTATCTGATTTGCTTTAGTAATTATTTTTTTGATCTTTCTAGTCTTAAGAAAACTAAAAAGACTTATTTTTGAAAAAGAAAAAGATTCAAAACTTGTTTTTTCGATGATTTTATCAAAGATTAAAATTAGGGATGGGAGTAATGTGACTGAACAGACTAAAGAAAGTAATACTCCCTTTGCTACAACTATACCAAGATCAAAACCAAGTTTCAATGTCATTATTGTAATAGCAAGGAAACCAATAAAAGTAGTGAGTGATGAACCTAAAATAGATACAAAAGTTCTATCAATAGAAATTGCCATTGCTGTCTTTTTATCAGGATTAATTTTTTTTTCTTCAAAATACCTATGAAATAAGAATAGAGAATAATCCATTGAAACACCAAATTGTAAAGCAGCTGTTATAGCATTAGTAAGATACGATATTGAACTCAAAAAACCATTGGTTCCCATATTTATTATATAAGCGAATGCAAGATTTAGAATAAATAAAAAAGGAGGAATAACTGTTTTTGTAGTTAAAATAAGCATTATAATCATTATTCCTATTGAAACTAAAAAGTACCATGGAAAAGCACTTGATCTAAAAGATCTTCTAAATTCCCAATTCATAACAGATGAGCCAGTGAAGATAACATCTTTGAAATTTTTGGTATAATTGATAATATCTCCAATAGCGTTCAAAGTTTCTGGATCATTATCCTGTTTTAAAAATTCAACAGTCACAAAGATACCTTTACCTTGATAAAACAGTTCTTTTGCAACATCTGGTAAAAAACCTTCTGGAACTGTGAAGATGCCTACCTGATCAGGACCAAGGGCGGTTTTAATCTGAGGATGATTTCTTATGTATTTTATAACTTTGAAATATGTTTCTTTATCATTGATATTTTTAAAAAATAAAATTGCTGAAGCTGAGCTACCAAAGGATTCGGAAAGTATTTTTTGAGCTTTAATGCTATCTATGTCATCTGGAAGAAAGCTTGCTAATTCTTTAACTACAGTAACTTTTGACCATTGTTTAACTGACCATATTGAAAGCAAAATAAACAATATTATAATGATAATTCTATACTTTACTATTAGTTTTCCCACTTTATCCCCAAAGACTAAAAGATATAAGGAAAAAAGTTATATATCTATTTAGCAATTTTTTTTATCGTATCAATGATAGTTCCATCCCTATACTCCACAATGGCAACAATATCGTCTGTAAAGTTTATAGGTTGTGGTTTTCCAGTAATTTTTTCTATATTTTTCTTTAAGTCAATAATATCATAAATTGGGTATCCAGAGTTTTTTATCCAATCCTTGATATCTGTTCTTAAAGGATTTACTGCTATCCCTCTTTCTGTAACTATAATATCTACATCTTCCCCAGGAGTTATAACGGTAGTTACATCATCTACAATTATTGGTATGCGACTTCTAAAGGAAGGAGCAATCACTATTGTAAGTTTTGCACCAAATGCAGTATCACAATGACCACCTGATGCTTCTCTAATAATCCCATTTGATCCTGTAACAACATTTATATTAAATTTAGTGTCTACTTCCAATGCTGATAAGATTACTACATCAAGATAATTAACTATTGGACCAGCATTAAAAGGATTTGCATAAAATGAAGAATCCATCTCTACATGATTTGGATTTTCTTTCATAGATAAAGATGCATTTAAATCAAAAGATTGCACATCATAAAGAGTTTGAATAAGTCCTTCTTTCAAAAGTTCAACCTGATAACTTGTTATTCCTCCTGTTGCGAATTTTGCAATTACATTTCTTTTTAACATATATTCTTTTAAAAATTTTGTAGTTGCTAAAGCTGCGCCACCAGAGCCTGTTTGAAATGAAAACCCGTTTTTAAAATATGGAGAACAGGCTATTATATCTGCACTTATCTTGGCAAGAAGAAGATCCATAGGGTTTGTTGTTATCCTAGTAGCAGCCGTACCAATTTTCTTTGGATCACCAATGTTGTCCATTTTTACAATATAGTCAACAAGGTAATGAGGAATAGAGATTCTATTTAATGGATTTTCCTTAATATCATTTGTAATAGCAACAACATAGTTTGCATACTTCGCGTCAACATGTGCATAACCAAGTGAACCGCAAGGAGTAGTGGAATCCGTTCCATTGATATTACCCATAAAGTCACAACCTGGGGCAGCTATAAATGCGACATCAATTTTAGTGCTTCCTTCCTCAATTCTCCTTGCTCTTCCTCCGTGAGAATGAAAGAGTACTGGATATTCTACATCTCCATTTGAAGCGATATCGCCAAGCTTTTTTCTCAATCCAGAGGTAAGAATTTTAGTTATAACCCTTTGTTGAACATAAGGTGCTATGACATCATGAGGTTCAGTTAAACTTGATGGAGCAAGAGTTAAATTTTTAATTCCCATTTTGGCTATAGCTTCAATCACTGGAACTAAGACCATATCCCCATTTCTAAAATGATGGTGGAAGGATATTGTCATTCCATCCTTCAAACCAGTTGCTTTAATTGCATCTTCTATTGAAGGTAAAATTTTGTTTCTCTCTAGAGAGTATCTTTTTATAATGCCACCAGTTTTATTCTGTTTTTCTGGATAAATAAAGTCACTTCCCATAAAAGGTTTAAGTTCCCCATAACCTTTTATAGAATCAGGTATATATCTTCCAACTGCATTTTTCTGCATATTATTCACCTCTTAATTTACTTTCTATTATAGATTAAAAATTATATTAAAGTGGAAACATCAATTCCAGCTCTAGATAATGTTAGTTCAGCTCTTTTCACAACAGGATAATCAATCATTTTTCCATTTAAGCTTACCACGCCACCTTCTTTTTTCTTTGATGCTTTTATAATTTCGATAGCTCTTTCAATCTCTTGTTCTGTTGGATTGAATATTTCATGTATTATTTGAATTTGTCTTGGGTTGATACATGCTTTTCCATCAAATCCAAGTTCTTTTATAGTTTGAGTATCTTTTCTTAGTCCTTCTTCATCATTAATATCTGAAAATACAGTATCAAGAGCAGCTACTTTTGCGGCAGATGCAGCCAAAGCGACTTTAGCTCTTGCCCAAAAAAGTTCGTGACCCTCTCTTGTTCTTGAAACTTTCATATCTGCAGTAAGGTCTTCTCCTCCTATTGTTATAGCAATAATTCGTGAGGAACTTTTGGCAATATCGAAAGCATTTTCTATAGCAATTGCTGTTTCTAACATTGGAACTATTTTTGTAGTACCAATTGGGATATTATTTTTTTCCTCAATTTGTGAAATTAATTTTTCATAATTGAAAATATCTTCCGAAGATGATGTCTTTGGAAGTCTTATTGCATCAGGTTTTAGTGGAATAATTGCTTCTAAATCATCTTTACAAAAAGGTGTATCAATAGCATTGATTCTAACAACAACCTCAATATCTTTAAAATCTAAAAAAGAAAGGGCTTCAGAAACTAAAAGACGAGCAGAATCCTTTTGATATATAGAAACAGAGTCTTCAAGATCCAATAAAACCCCATCTGCTCCGAATACCATGCAATTTTGTAACATTGAAGGTGAATTTCCAGGGACATAAAGCTGACTTCTTCTTTTTATAATTTTTTTCATCTTAGCCTCTTATTATTTTATCTTTTTATAGATCTTGATAATGCAGTCATTACCCTTGCTTTAAGTGCAAATGATAAAGCACCTCTATCTTCAATTTTTACTTTAAGAGGTAATTCAGAAATACCATGCTGATTCTTAAATTTCTCTATTGTTGATTTTATATCATTTATAATAAGTTCATGAAATTGCTTGTCAACTGTTGATACAATTTCAAGAATAAAATTTTCTGAAGGTTCAACGCTGACTAGACAGTCTGAGGATTCAAGACTACCAGCCTCTGATTTTATAAATTCCATATAAGACCTCTTAAAATTAATATTTGGCTTTAAATTAACATTGTTTAATATTTTTTCAATTAAAAATAGTTTCATTATTGACAAATTAAACTTTTTATAAGATATTTAAATTGTAGAAGGTAAAAGGATTTTTATGAATGATGAAAATTTTAATGAACTTTTAAAATATTTTTTTGAAGAAGCTTATCAAATAATTGATCAGTTAGAAAAATCAATACTAGAATTAGAAAAAGATTATTCCAACAAAGATATTATCAATGAAATTTTCAGAAATGCTCATACCTTAAAGGGTTCTTCTGGATCTATGGGTTTTAAAGAAATAAATGAATTCGCTCATCTGCTAGAAGATTCATTTGACTATTTAAGGGGTGAAAAAAATGTTGTTTTAAATTCTGATATCATAGATATCCTTCTTGAAAGTGTCGATGTGATTAAAAAAATGATTCAAGCAAGAAATGATTCCAAAGTTTATGATGATGACAACTCTGAAATCATAGAAAAGATTCATAGTATTCCATCTTTAATATCTACAGGTTTTAAGGCTGACAATAAAAATGAACCTAGTAAAAAAGATGAGAAAAATGAAAGCTTTGTAGATTTAATTATTAACTCTACAGAATTGGAAATATTTAAAAATCAGATAAAACCAGGCTTTAATTTATATAAAATTGTTGTTGAATTTAATGAAGAAGATCCGATGGCTATTGTTGGACCATTACAGGTTTATTCATCTTTAAGAGACTTGGGGATAATATTAAAAACCACTCCAACCATTAATGAAATGAATCAAGACAAGTTTTATAAATTTTCTATTTATCTTTTCATTTCAGATAAGGATAAAGATTCTATAAAAAAATTTATAGATATCCCTGATATTGTTAGTGAGTTAGAAATTAATCAATTAACTTTTGAAAATTTAAAATCATTTGTCAAAGATAAATCCTCAGATGATGGATCTATGGGTGTGAATAATTATGAATCAAAAAATGAAGAAAATATTGGCGAAAGGATTGAAGAAAAAATTTTTTCAAAAGAAGAAATTGATAGTAATATAAATATTCCTCGTGATTTAAAAGAAGCAGTTACAAAAGCATCGACTATTTTAAGGGTTGATTCAAATAGAATAGATGAATTGTTAAACCTTGTATCTCAAATAGTAATAAATAAAGCAGCCTTAATAGAATACTCTTCAAAAATTATTAATCAGGTATATTCTTTTGATATTTTAAGCTCAGATTCTTCCAGTTTAGTAAGTTATTTAAGTACCATTATTGATTCTGAAGAAGACTCTTTAATCTTGTCTAAAAAGCAGGTTGAGAGGATTTTAAATTTGCTAAGTCAATCAAATTTAATAGTAGATAATATCAAAAATAGCACTAACTCTCTATCAAATGAATTGCAAGTATATTCACGAACTGTTAATCTTTTACAAGAAGGAGTCATGAAGATAAGAATGGTTCCAATAGAACAAATGCTTAGTAGGTTTCCAAGAATCATAAGGGATCTTTCAAAAAAGCTAAATAAAGAAGTTGAAATAATAATGGAAGGGGAGGATACAGAATTAGATAAATCAATAATAGAGGAATTATTTGATCCTGTCATGCATATACTTAGAAATTGCATGGATCATGGTATTGAAGATGTTACTACAAGAGAAAATCTTGGCAAAAAAAGAAAAGGAACGATAAAAATTTCTGCTAAGAACGAAGGGAATATAATAAAAATTTCTATAGAAGATGATGGTGGTGGAATAAATGCAGAAAAAGTCAGAAAGAAAGCAATTGAAAAAAAGATTATAAGCGAAAATAGAATTTTATCATTACAGGATATATATGATCTGATCTTTACACCTGGTTTTTCTACTGCAGATAAAGTATCTGATGTGTCTGGAAGAGGAGTCGGTTTAGATGTCGTAAAAAAAGCACTTGAAAACTTAAATGGAACAATTCAGATAGAAAGTGAACCTAAAAAATTTACAAGATTTATAATTAAAATTCCTCTTACACTCGCCATAATACAAGCTCTATTAGTATATGTCGCAGACGAAATCTATGCTTTACCCATAAGTAACATAATAGAAACAAAAAGAATTTTTGAGAATGAGATAATAAAAATAGAAGGAAAAAATGCTATAAAGATTAGAGAGGAATTTGTTTCAGTTATCTTCTTAAACGAGATATTTAATTTAAATAAGGATGAATCAAAAAACTTTAGTTACCTTATAGTTGTAGGTGTGGGAGATAAAAAGATTGGTGTTGTCGTTGATTCTCTAATAGGTAGTCAAGATATAGTAATAAAACCTTTAAGGAATTCATTTACAAAAGTACCAGCCATAGCTGGTTCAGCAATATTGGGAAATGGAGCAATCGCTTTAATAATAGATATAAATCAGTTAATTTTAAGTGAATATAAAAATGAGATATCTGAATTAGATATAAATTCAAGAATTTAATTTTGGAGGATATATGAATATCGATTTTATAAATCCTTTTGTTGAAGCTTCCTATGAAATACTTAAAGAAGTTTTACAAGTTGAAATAAAAAGAGAAGATATCTATTTAAAAAGTAGAGTTTCAAATATTAAAGGTATTGCCGCATTGATAGGTTTACTTGGACAAGCTGAAGGAAGGCTAATTCTTGATATGTCTCCAGAAACTGCAGTTCAAATTGCATCCAAAATGGTTGGTGAAAATTTTAATGCAGTTGACGAAATGGTTGTTAATGTTATCACAGAAGTTGCCAACATGATTACTGCAAATGCAATAACAAAACTTCACAATAGAGGTTACAATTTAGATCTTACCCCCCCTACAATTATTAAAGGAAATGATATAGAAATTACAGATAAAGATTTAGAAGCCCTTGTAGTCCCTTTAAGAATGCAATATGGGCTTGTAGAGATAAATGTGGCAACCAAAGAAAAATAATTTTAGGTGATAATTATGAAGCAAAAATTTGTTACCTTTTTATTAGGTGATCGACTTTATGGTCTTGATATTATGAAAGTTAAAGGCATAGAAAAAGTAGAAAATATTTATATAATTCCAAATATGCCTAAATCGATAAGAGGGGTTTTTAAATTAAGAAATTCTATTATACCTATAATAGATTTGAAAAAAAGATTTACATTTGAGGAAGATCAAACAAATTTAGATATAATCATTTTAGTTAAAACCAATGAAATGGAATTAGGCATTTTAATTGATAAAGTAAAAATGGTTTTTGAAATAGAAGAATCAAATATACAGACACCGCCAATATTAAATAGTGGAATCAATAGAGATTATTTAAAGGGAATCACTAAAATAGATGATAAGGATTTACTAATGATCATCGATTTAGACAAATTATTTTCTAAAGAAGAATTACTATCATTAAAATCTCATCTCTAACAATTTTTCAAAACTAAAAAATTCAACCGATATTAATAGTAGTTTTATCAATAAATTTATCTTATTTAATAATATTGAGCTATAATTTAAATTGACTACTTTTATTGCTTGTTAACATTGAAAGATTAAAGGATAATCTATGATTAAAATAAGAAATAACAGAAAGATTCTTATTTTTACTCTTATATCTATCTTAATTATATTTCTGTTCTTATATATACTTAACAGAAACAACTCAATAATAAAGGCTCAAAATGGAAATGATTCAAGTTCAATATATTTAGCTGCTTTGGAAAGCTTTGAAAAACAAAATTATTCATACTCTATCGAGTTGTTCAAAAAATACTTATCCTTAAATCCTCCTTTGGCAAATAAATCTTCATCAATGTATTATATGGCAATCGCCTATTTTTTTCTATCAAACTATAATTTAAGTGAAGTTTGTTTTTTAGATGCAATGTCGGGAGTAATCTCAGATCAACAAAGAGCTATTTCACTATATTTTCTTGGAAGAATTAAATATTTACAAAAAAATTATAACTATGCTATTTCATATTTTAAAAATTTTCTAGATTCTTCTGGCAATCAATCTCTGATAATAAACGCTTATTTCTTTTTATGGCAATCTTATCTTAATAAAAAAGATAATGTATACGCAGAAAAATATAGGAGTTTGTTTGAAAAAGAGGTAGCCAAAGGTGAGATTCTCTATTTTTCAAAAGAGAAGACTAATGGAAAGACAGAATTCGATCTACAAAAATATGCTGAAATATATGAGATGCTATATATAAATCAAACTTTGATAAATCAATATAAAGATATAATAATTGAACTTACTAAAAAACTTGAAAGTACTAGTCTTCTTCCTCCAATAAACGAAAGCGAGGAAAGATATCGAGAACTATATGAAAAAGGTCAAAATGAATATAAAAGCTTGGAAAATAAATATTTAGAACTTCAAAAAAAATATGATTCATTGAAGACTAACTATGATGTAATACAGAAAGACTATTCTACATTAAAGAATAAATATGATTCCCTCCAAATCGCTTATAATGAATTACAAAAACAATATATTAGTTTTCAGTCTGAGTATGAAAACTTAAAGCAAAAACTTTCAGAAGGTTCTAAACTAGAACAAGAATATGCAAAACTTTTTTCAGATTACAATGAATTATTGAAAAAATATAATGAGTTAAATGAAAAGGTTAATAGTGGATTAGTTTCTATTTCAAATGATGAATTAGAAAAATTGAAAAAAGAAAATGAAGAATTAAAAAATACTATCATTGATAAAGAAAATAATATTACTTTGCTTAATGAGCAAATCTCAGATCTTGAATCAAAAATAGAAGAGATTTTATCAGGAGCAGAAAATTCAATAGTTCAAGCGTATGAATCAAAATTTTTAGAATTAAGAAAAAAAGAGTCAGAATTGAATAATATGTTAAAACAGTTGCAAGAAAAAGAGAAAAAATTAACAGACCTTGAAAATAAGCTTAATGAAAAGGAAAGCCAACTAAATTTGATTGAAAAAAAACTAAACAGATATTCTATGGTTATAGATTTAAAACTCAGATTACTATCTTCTCTTGTGGACTTCATAATGAAAAAATTTGAGCTATTTCTTAAAATCACCTCATCGCTAAATCAATAATTAATTTAGAAGGATTAAAATGGAAAAAATAAAAATTAAAATATGGGTAGTAGCAATTTTTATCTGTATTTTTTTTGTTTTGCTTAATATAAATTTAAGTCTATTAAAAGCTCAATCATCAACTTTAGAAAATGATTTATATAAAATTGTTCCTGATGCTAAGACCGGAATGATAAATGTTTATATTAAAAAACTCAATACTTATGCATTGTATTATAGTATACCTTCCTCTTCTAAGATTCTATTAAAATATGATAACTTTCAATACTTACTAGAATCTACTGGCTCTATCATTCAAGATTTTTCAATTCAAGATAATAAACTTGTATATAAATGGGGTACCAAGTTTGTCAATTTAATAGAAACAGTAGAATTTGTAAATCTTGATCAATTTAATATTGGAATTCAGGTCACTATTGAAGTAAGAAATTTAGATAGCAGAGGACATTTTTTAGCTATAGGAATACTATTTGATACATATTTAGGAGAAAATTATAATAAACCATTTCAGATCAGCAATCTTGGAATAATAGATAGTGAACAATATTTTTCCAAGTCTTCCATACCTATGACAATTTTTTCTCTAGATAATCCAAATAATCCAGTAGTCGGATTAATTTTTTATCCAAGAAAAGCTGGAATAACATCACCAGATAAAATAATTATTGCCAACTATGATGAATTATTAAATAATTTCTGGAATTTTTCTTATGTTAAAGGTAGAAACTTCAGTTCTCAATATAAAAGACAGGATGCGGCAGTCGGTTATATATATGATGAGTCTTTTATAAACACAAACCAAGCTAAATCTATAAGTTTTCTTTTAGGTTTTTACCCTATTAAAAAATCTTCTGAGACAGAAGAAATAAAAAGTGAAGTAGAGGATGAAAAGGGTGATAAAGTGACTCCTGAAGATGTTGACTCTAAAATAAAAGAATTAAAAGCTTATCTTGAGGAACAGATAAAAACCTTAAATGACAAATTGGAAGAACTTAATAAGAAATATGAAAATATTGCAGCGATGGATAGCGCTTTTTTCTCTGGTCAAGATTTAATAAAAGTTGCAATGGAACTATTAACAGAAATTACTTCTTTAGAGACTAAAATACAGGAGCTTAATGACGAAGAATTCAATCAATTATATATGGATTTATTAAATAGATTGGAAGAATTAATTCAAAAATTAAATGAACTTATAAATTCTGCTTAATTAGTTTTTTCAATTAAACTTTTATTACCCTTTGTCCTATTAATGGTAAAAGACAAAAGAAATTATAAGAGACTCTCGTTAGATTTATTTAAATTTTTTTTAATTTGATTGGAAGAAACAATGGGTTTTTTACCAAGCTTTTCCATCAATTCAATTGCATTAATTACAGCTTTCGCCTTATAGTGATTATTGAAACTTATTATTATTTTCTCTGATTTATTTTTGACAATTGCATCTTTTAACTCATCTATTTCTTTTTCGGTGTATGTATAATTATATCTTTCATAACTTTCAATATTATCAGAAAACCAAGTATCTTTTTTTCTTCCATGAAAACGAAAATACGAGATTTTATCATTTGTACATATAGTTGTTAGTGAAAGGTTATATGATATCTGTGGTTGATCTATATTAACAAAAATAAGATTGTTATCTTTGCAAAAATTTAAGAAAGTATCTTCCATAAAGGATTTATGTCTAACTTCTATAGCAATATTAATGTTGGAAGATAGCTTTTTAATATTTTCAATTTTTTTAAGATTTTCTTTATCGTTGTGAAATGAATAGGGGAATTGGAACAATATACATAATAGTTTATCCTCAAGTATTTTTGTAAGTTCAAAAAAAGATATTAACTCATTACTTGACCAATTGTTTTGGTGTGTAAAGGTTTTATTTGCTTTAATCGATACCATAAAATCTTTTTTTAATCTTTTTGAAAAAGATGTAAAAAATTGTTTTTCTGGGATTGAATAAAAGGTTGAATTAATCTCAACAAAATTAAAAATGGAACTGTAATATTCTAGTTTATCTTTTGCTTTTGGATAGAAAATTCCTTCCCAATCTCTGTAACTAAAACCTGCTGTTCCAATATAATAGTCCATAAAGATCCTTTACTTTTTATAATAAATTATGAAAACTTCTTCAATATTTTCTCTTTAATATTATAGTTGTTTTTTTTAATAATTGCAATATTAAATTAAATATAGTTCAAAATAGTTATAAAATATAAAGGTTTTATATGAAAAATTCAATTATTATTAAGCTAAATATATTTTTTATTCTTTTTATTATTTTTATTCTTTTTATTTCTGCTGCTGCTACTAAAGATACAGATATTTTTGGAAAAGTAACTTTGGTATTAGGGGATGTTCAGATTTATTCACTTAATGATAGCAAACCTTCTTCTTTAAAAATTAATACCAATATTTTACTTGGAGATACTATTGAAACTGGTAAAGAATCAAAAGCAGAAATAGTCATGACTGATAACAAAACAAAAATCATAATAATGGAAAAAACGAAGGTTAAACTTTCTTCACTTATTAATCCAGATAAACAAAAACAAACAATTATTTCCATATTATTTGGTTCGATAAATTCAATAGTTCAAAAATTATCTGGTTCATCGACATATATTATTCAAACTCCTAATGGTTCAGCTTCTGTTAGAGGAACAGAATTTATTGTCAGTGTATCTGATACAATTGATACTGTTGTAAGTGTTACAGATGGCGAAGTTGTTTATCAAAAGGAAGAAGAGGGTCAGTATTTTAGTATAACTCAAAATCAGTACTGTATTTCAGAAATAGACAAGTCTCCAAATATTTCATCTGGTGAATTTGAAAATGAAACTTGGTTAACTGAGAGGAACAATCAATTTGAGCAAAATTCAGCAGCAAAATCAGATATAATCGCAGCAAATTTATTCAATATAGTCAAAACAATAGGAACTTTAGTTTATGCTGTTCAAGATTTTGTAAATAATTCGCTGGTATTTAAACTATTAACAAAAAGGTTGACTCCCTTTGAAATTTTTCAGTTTGCTTCACAAAAGGCAGGTATACTTCAAAGGGTATATGAGTTTTATTTTAGATTAAATTTATATGATACTATAGTATTAGGTTTTTATAGATTCTTCGATTTTTTATCAAGGACAAATTCAAATTTTATAGAAACAAGAGACAGATGCTGGCAATCACATTTGAATTTATCAAATTGGATATCGAAGATTGTAGAACTGTATAGAATTATTTGGTTGTTTTATTAAAAAAAAGGCGGCAAAAGGTACCGCCTTTTTTACAGTTTTGCAAGAAGATTTTCTAACAGATAAAATTAAAATAATATTTTTAATTAGTTATTATAATTAAATCCTGCCATCATCAAAAAGCTCATGATACCATAATGAACCATAGGAAACTGAGTCAATCTAGTCTTTATATATTCCAGTCTTGAAAGATAGCTTGATAATTGTAAATCTGTAATAATCCCTGCATCCTTAAGTGCTTTTCCAAGGGATATTTCTGCATCAATGACCTTTAATACATCAGGTGTTAGACTCTTAAATGCTTGAATTTGTGCATCTGTTAGCTGATTTTGATACATTGGACCAAAACCCTGACCAAAACCTGGCGCTCCTGCTGGTGGATTCCCTTGATTAGGTTGTCCTTGGTTGTTTTGTGGACCTTGTCCCGATGGTTGATTTGATTGACCAGCAAAGGGTGGTTGGTTTTTAGGTCCTTTAAAACCCATCCCTCCAAAAAAAGGTAAATATATTGTTTTGGTTTTCATAATTTGAGAATAAGCAGCATCAATATTTTTGATTATACTTTCAGCATAATAATTGCTAATTATACCAGAAGAAACTTCTTTGCTAATAAGATTTTTTAATGACTCATAAAGGTTTTTAATAGCAGGTTCGACTTTTTTATAAGAATTAGTATCAAGCTGAATTTTTACCTGGTTAGAGCCTCTTCCTCTTGCAAAAGCTGTAAATGTAATTGCGAGAACAAGAATCAGCACAATTGAAATGACTGTTAAAGTTTTTCTTTTCATGATTTCCTCCTTTCATCGATTAGAAAGTAGAATTAAATTATGAAAAAATTATGAAGAGATAATGGAATAGAGGTGAAATATTTAAGGAATAAATTTTTATTTGACTAAAATACATTTTTTATTAGTTTTAGAGAAATCGGCAAAAAATAAAAAATTAATAATTTGGAGGATAAACCATGGCAAAATATGTTTATTTTTTTGGAAATGGTAAGGCAGAGGGAAATAAAGATATGAAAAATCTGCTTGGCGGTAAAGGAGCGGGTCTTGCCGAGATGACAAGCATTGGATTGCCTGTTCCAGCTGGTTTTACCATAACAACAGAAGTATGTGACCTTTATTATAAAAACAACAAAAAGTATCCAGAAGGCCTTGAAAAAGAAGTAGAAGAAAACATGAAAAAACTTGAGAAGGCAAGTGGGAAAAAATTTGGAGATCCAGAAAATCCTTTATTGGTTTCTGTAAGATCTGGAGCACCAATATCAATGCCTGGAATGATGGAAACAATTTTAAATCTTGGATTAAATAGCAAAACTGTTGAAGGACTTGCAAAAAAGACAAACAACAGAAGATTTGCTTTAGATGCTTATAGAAGATTCATAATGATGTATGGATCAACAGCAAAAGGAATAGATAGAGAAAAATTTGATCATATCTTTGAAAAAGTTAAAGAAGAGCAAACAAGAAAAAGACTTCAAATACCTGAAGATAAAAAGGTAAATGATATAGATGTTAATGCTGAAGAACTTGAAGAGGTTGTTAAAAAATTTAAAGATCTCTATAAAAAAGAACTTGGTGTTGATTTTCCAGAAGATGTAAAGGAGCAACTTTGGGGTTCTATCGACGCAGTTTTTGGTTCTTGGATGGCTGAAAAAGCTGTAACATATAGGAAAGTTGAAAATATTAAGGGTATAATAGGAACTGCTGTAAATGTCGTACAGATGGTTTTTGGCAATATGGGTGAAAATTCTGGTACTGGTGTCGCTTTTACAAGAGATCCTAACACTGGAGAAGATGTATTTTATGGTGATTATTTATTTAATGCACAGGGTGAGGATGTAGTAGCTGGTATTAGAACACCTATTAAACTTTCTGAACTTGAGAAGAAAGATCCATCTGTTTATAAACAACTAGTAGAAATAAGGAATAAACTTGAAAAACATTATAAAGATATGCAAGATATAGAGTTTACTGTTGAGGAAGGTAAGCTTTATATGCTTCAATGTAGAACTGGAAAAAGAAATGCAAGAGCTGCTTTTAAAATCGCATATGATATGGTTAAGGAAAAACTCATAACTAAAGAAGAAGCAATCTTAAGACTAAAGGGAAAAGATATTGAAGGCCTTTTTTATCCTATTATAGATCCAAAAGAGGCAGACAATAAGAAGAAGATGTATCTTGTTTCTGGTATAGACGCAGTTCCTGGTGCTGCTGTCGGTAAGGTCGTTTTTACGGCAAAAGAAGCTGAACAACAAGCAGCAAATGGTGAAAAAGTCATTTTAGTAAGAAGAGAGACAAGCCCTGAAGATGTCGGGGGAATGCATGCAGCAAGTGGTATTTTAACTGCTACTGGAGGTAAAACTTCTCATGCTGCCGTTGTGGCAAGAGGTTGGGGTAAATGTTGTATTGTAGGATGTGAAAAACTAGTTATAGATTATGATAAAAAGCAGATGACGGTAAATGATAAAGTAGTTAAACAGGGAGATGAAATAACTTTGGACGGTTCTACAGGAGAAGTTTTTCTTGGTGCATTAAAACTCATTAAACCAGAATTACCAGATGAATATAAAGAGATAATGAAATGGGTTGATGAGACAAGAAAAATAAAAGTCAGAACAAATGCAGATACTCCATATGACTCTGAAAACGCAAGAAAGCTTGGTGCAGAAGGTATTGGACTTTGTCGAACTGAACATATGTTCTTCGATACAGAAGAAAGAAGACTTGCAATTCAAGAAATGATTGTTGCAGATACTGTAGATGGAAGAATAAAGGCTCTTGATAAGCTTCTCCCATTCCAAAGAGAAGATTTTAAGGGTATTTTCAAAGCAATGGATGGATATCCAGTTACCATAAGATTGATAGATCCACCTCTTCATGAATTTGTTCCACATGATGAAAAAGGACAGAGAAAGTTAGCTGAAACTGTAGGTGTCCCTTTTGAAAAAGTAAAAGATAGAGTTGAACAACTTCATGAAGCAAACCCAATGCTTGGTCATCGTGGTTGTAGACTTACAATAACCTATCCAGAAATTCTTGATATGCAAGTTAGAGCAATAATAGAAGCAGCTGTTGAAGTAGCAAAAAATGGAGTAAAAGTTTATCCAGAAATCATGATACCATTGACAATTGATGCAAAAGAATTCCATTTACTTGAGACAAGAGTTAGAAAGGTCGCAGATGAGATAATTGCTAAATCTAATACAAAAGTAGAATACCTTGTCGGTACAATGATAGAAGTCCCAAGAGCCGCACTTCTTGCAAACAAGATAGCTCAATACGCCGAATTTTTCTCTTTTGGAACAAATGATTTAACTCAGATGACAATGGGACTTTCAAGAGACGATGCTGGTAAATTCCTTCCAGATTATGTTGATGAAAAGAAAACAGGTATTTTCAAAAATGATCCCTTCCAAGTCTTAGATCAAGAAGGGGTTGGTTTACTTGTAAAGATGGGTATAGAAAAAGGTAGAAGTACAAGACCTAACCTTAAAGTTGGTATATGTGGAGAGCATGGTGGAGAACCAGAGTCTGTCAAATTTTGCGTATCTGTTGGCATGAACTATGTTTCATGTTCACCATTTAGGGTTCCAATCGCAAGACTTGCAGCTGCTCAAGCAGCAATTGAACAAGGTAAAAAATAATATAAACTCCCCAAAATACTTTTTGAGATTAAAATTAATGTTTGATGCACAAAACCAAAATTTAATATTAAATTAAAAAATTAAGCCTGCTTATCGTTAAGCAGGCTTTTTTATTTGATATTTTTTCAGCTTATTTTTAATATGGTTTCTTTTGATATTTTTCTCTATAAAATTGATACAGCATCTTCGCTTCTTTATTTGAAAGATACTTTATTTTACTTATTTTTTTGGATTCACAATAGATTTTACATCCCTTTTCAAGTATTATTGCACAAACCAAAGCTTCATTAAGTGTTCTTCCACAGGCTATTGCACCATGATTAGCCAAAAAAGCAGCATTTGAGTCTTTTATAACAGATAAAGTTTTTTCTACTAAAAGTTGACTTCCTGCTATGGCATATTTTGTGCATTTTATAACTGGACCACATATTTGAGCGATCTCTTCTAACATTGGTTTTAGTGTTTTATGCGTTGCTGCAAAAATTGAAGCATATAAGGAATGTGTATGTATTATAGCATTGACATCATTTCTTTTTTGATAAATTGCAAGATGAAGATTTAACTCTGTTGATGGCTTTTTCCCACTAAACTCGAGTGTTTTTATATTTACAAGGCTGATACTTTCTTCATCAAGCTTATCATAACTTACTGCACTTGGGGTTATTATTATATAATTCTCATCTATTTTACAACTGACATTTCCCCAGGTTCCAGAAACAAGATCTTTTTGTACAATCTGATTACAGATGCTTATAAGTTCTTTTTTCTTTATGTGAAGATCATTTTCAAACTCACTGTTAAACTTTTCCATATCTATCCTTCACTATTTTTGGTTTTTTAGTAATATTTTGAATGTATATTCTTATTGAACTTTTTTTCCCATTATCCTATAAAATTTATATAAATTTATAAGGCATGAACTGGCTCATCTATTCTGATTTCAAAAAAATCAATCTTATAGGAGTATTTTTGGTTAATTTTCTCAATAGTTAATTTAAGTTTATCTATATCTAAATCTTTATTAGCGACTACAAGACAACTTCCACCGAAACCTCCACCAATCATTCTAGCCCCATATACATTTTCAAGTTTCTGAATTTCAAAGATAAGCTCATCAATTTCCTCTGTTGATACCTCATAAAGACTTGATAAAGAAATATGAGATTGGTTTAAAAGTGAAAATGCCTTTTCGAAATATTTTTCTTTAATAAATTGGTAAAATTTTTTTGTTCTATCTGTTTCTAAAACAAAATGATTGAATCTTTTATTTAATGTAGCATCATTTAAATTTAATATAACTTCACTATAAAATTTATAGTCATCTATTGATTTAATAACAGCTTCTCTAATAGAAAGGTTAAATTTTTCTTTTAAGATATTTTCTATTTTTCCCTTCTCTTCGATCCTTTTTTTGTAGCCTTCAGCAGCTATTGAATGTTTGATTTTTGTATCAATTATTAGAAATCTAAGATTTTCATCCAAAGAGCAATAAGTATGAGTAAGATCATTGTAATTTAAATATAAAAAGTTGTTTTTTTTACCAAACATGACTGTGTATTGATCCATTATTCCGCATGGGGCATTCATGTATTTATTTTCACTATATCTTGCAATTTTTACAATTTCCATTTTGGATAGTCCAAGAGAAAAAAGTTCATTTAATCCGTATAAAAAACCGACTTCTATTGATGCGGATGATGAGAGACCAGCTCCATCTACTAAATTACTAATGACTTTAACCTCAAATCCAGATAAAATCTTAATTCCTTTATCATTTAAAGCTCTTAGTACTGAAGTAAAATATCCATACCAGAATTTGCTAAAATCATGTTTAATAGTATTATAAATCTGGTCAAATGATATTTCTTTGGAATCTCCGAATCTATCAGAATATATTCTTATTGTTTTACCAGCTGTTTTCAATATTGTTATGTCATTATAAAGATTGATAGTAGCAGGGCAGGAATATGTTTCAATATAATCGACATGTTCCCCTATGAAATTTATTCTACCTGGGCTTCTAATGCAGATACTATTCATTAAAACCTCTTTTATAATTTTTTGATATGCTATAAATAATTGATTTTTTATCAGACCAATATTTTTTCTTACAATTCATTTATTTTTTATTAAGAAAATAAAATAAAAGGTCAAAAAGGAGTCTTACTCTTGCTCCTCTTTCTCTTATTTGAATTTTTAAACCAGCTAATCCATAGATCGGTTTTGTAGCGAATCCATCTAATTTTAACCCTAAAACTCTACCTATAAAGATAGCTCGTTGCAAATGAAATCTTTGAGAAACAACTATGGCCTCGCTTATGCTATATTTTTTAACAAGGTTCATAATAGAATAAATTGTTCTAAAGCCATCAGAATCTACCATTAAATCTTCCTCTGGGATTTTTAAGTTTAATAAATCTTTTTTCATATATTTTGTTTCATCGTAATACGATTCTCTGCTATCTCCACTTAAAATTATCTTTTTTATTTTTTGGTTTTGATACAAATATTTAACAGTATCTATTCTATAACTATAAAATAGATTTTCAGAGTTTTTTATGGTATATTTTGATGTACCAAGTAGAAGGCAATATTTATAGTTTTTTAGCAATGAAATATCTGAAAAGATCTCTTTTTGAGTTGATATCGATATATATAGGTCGAATAATATTACACATAGAAGAACAAATAAAAAAAGATAAATAATTATTCTTACTTTCTTATTTTTTATAATCATTTTTTTTTGTTAATTTGGTTCAATTTTAATTATTCTGACAATGATTTTTAAGATAGCCTACTTTTCATAATGAAGGACTACTATACTTTAAAGAGACAAATTCTTATCTAAGTATGATTATCTACTTTCCAGGGCAACAATCTTCAACTGATTTTGGAATTCCTTTCCCTTTAAACATCTTATCATAAAAAATTGAAAACTCTTCAGCTAGTTTTAAAGCTCTCTGTTTAAAAGCTGCTTTATCTTTCCATGTCGATTCTGGATTCAAAATTGAGCTATTTTCAATACCAGGACAGGATGTAGGAATATTTAAGTGAAATAAGTTGTCTTCTTCGGTAAATATATTTTTGAGTTCACCATTTATTGCGGCTCTGACCATAGTCCTAGTAATGGAAAGTGGAATTCTTTTCCCTGCGCCATAACTCCCACCAGTCCAACCAGTATTGATTAGATAAACACCTGTATTAAATTTCTGTAATTTTTTTTGTAAAAGATCTATATAAAATTTAGGAGCAGCTGGCATAAATGGAGCTCCGAAAAAAGGTGAAAAAGTCGATTGAGGTTCCTTTATTCCAGTTTCAGTTCCAGCTAATTTTGATGTATAACCCATTAAATACCATAAAAGAGCCCGTTCAATTGTGAGCTTAGATATAGGTGGTAAAACCCCATTAGCATCTGCTGTTAAAAAGATAATTACGGAAGGGTGAGTGCCAACACTTGATTCTTTGATATTTGGAATAAATGAAAGAGGATAACTACCTCTAGAGTTTTCAGTTAACCGTATGTCGAAAAGATCAAAAGATCCATCTGGATAAGTCATGACATTTTCAACTATTGTACCATGATTTAATGGATCTGCTTTTCTAAAGCATGCGTTATAGATCTCTGGTTCTTTAATAGGATCAAGATTGACAAGTTTAGCGTAACATCCATTTTCAAAGTTAGCTATACCATTATCTGACCAACCATGTTCATCGTCACCTAAAAGCTTCCTATCTGGTGAAGTAGATAAGGTGGTTTTACCTGTTCCAGATAGACCTAAAAATAAGGTTATATCTCCATTGATACCTTCATTTGCAGAGCAATGAAGGGGCAAAATATTATGAAATACAAGGTAATAATTCATAACGGTAAAAATAAGTTTTTTGCATGTTCCAAGATAAGATGAACCTATAACTATACCAATTCTATCCTCATAATTTATGGCTATGGACATTTGAGTTGTCTTACCAGTTTCAGGATTTATACGAAGTCTTCCTTTGTATTTATCTGGGTTTAAATTGTCATCAGGTAACATTAATAGAAGAAAGGGTTTGTCCTTAAAAACACTTGAAGAATCATCGATTAATGGTCTAAACATATTCAAAGTAAAAAGTGAATTGACAGCTTTTGAAGAAATAGATAATATGGTAAGAGCATATGAAGGATCAGCCCCAACAGTTCTTTTAGTCAAGAATATTTCTTCTTTTTGGGAAAGTAGATTAATGGCATCCTCATATAGCATTTCAAATGTTTCTAAGTTGATTGGTATATTATATTGAGAATCCCAGTCAATGGTCTCCTCATTTACATCTCTTTTAACAGTAACTGTATCCTTTGGACTTCTTCCAGTAGAATGCGATGGAGTTATTGAACATAAAGTTCCAGTTTTAAGTACAAACACTTCTTTTTTTTCGATACATTTTTCAATTAGAAACTTTCTTTCTGGATCTATATGAATTTTTACATTTTTTTCATTCAAAGTAGATATTAATTTTTCAATCCTATCCTTCATAACTCCTCCATAAAGTAAATAAATAATTAAAAAGAGAATGTGTCAAGCAGATTACTATCAAATTAATTGAAAAAAATTACAAATGATATATATTTTTAAGGTGATGGAAAAGAGGATTTTTTATTTTATCATATTTTCAATATTAGTAATAATATTTTTCTCTTTTTCTAGCTGTCCAGATAGAAAAAACCAAGAATCACCACAAGTTAAAACACCAATAATCTATGAGACAAATTTTTCAAGTCAATATGAACTTGCACTATCTTTGTTTTATAAATTTCAATTTGAAGAAGCAATTAAGATTTTTACTGAACTTTACTTAATAAGGGATAAAAATCCTTTACTTAGTGAGGATCTTTCAATCTATTATTTTCTTTCGATAGTATATCTTAATAAAACTTCTGAAGATAGGCTTCTTATAATCTTGCCTTATCTTTTAGAAAAATTTAATATTAAAGAAAATCTTCAAAATTTATATGACTTTTTGTACTCAAATTATAATAAAGAGTATTATTATTCATCAAAAAAAGGATTGATGCTTTTCTTTCGTTTTATGAGCATGTATGTCCAAAAGATGTATCTTCACTTTATCACAAAATATCAAAATTTAACAGACACAGAGATAAAGACTTTAGATAAAGAACAAAAAATTTTTTTAGATTATATTTATGCATATTGTTACTTTATGATGGAGAATCCTACAAAAGCAAAATCTATAATTTTAGATATCATTAAAAATAATTCTATAAAATCTCCCTCTTATCTTTATAATTTATTAGCTTTTATAAATATTCAATATTCAAAAGATTTAGTTGAGTATTCAGAATATGAAAAATTTATGAAAGACCCCTCTGATTCAGGTTTGGTATTTTATAGTTTATTAAATCCACTGAATGAAGAATTTATAAAAAAGGAAAGAGAAAAAATACTTTTCATAGTTTTTCATAATGATGAATTTTTTAA
>JAAZOT010000097.1 GCA_012797605.1 Spirochaetales bacterium
AAATAATCTAACTTGACAAGGCTTTTTCAAATGTTTGAATAAGAGCAGAAGTTAAGGAGAAGTTTTCAAATGAGCGAAAAAAAGAAGTTTGTCATTAAGATTAAAAGACCTGTAAATTTAATAGATGAAAGTGAAAATCTCGCCAAAGAAAAAAGGGAAGATATGAATATTAGTTCAGAGATGGTTGAAAATAAAAAGAAAATTGAAGCTGAAATAAAGCCAAATAAAAAAGACTTTGATAAGATTAATATACATAAGGATAAAATAGGTAAGATAAAAATAGATGATAAAAAATCTGACAAGATAGAATCTGAAAAAGCAGTTTCGAAAATCAAAATAAAGATTAAAGATAAAAATATTAAAGATAAAAATATTAATGAAAATATTACTGAAAACGAAAAAGATAGTGAAAGTATTAGCTTGGGAAGCAAAAAATCAAAAAAAATTCGGGAAAAAATTGATGAAGATACTCCTACGATGCAATACCAGATGCCACCTGTTGATTTTATTGGTTTAATAGCCCAAAGACTTTCCTTAAGACAAAATCAGGTTGAAAATACCGTAAAACTTTTAGATGAAGAAAATACGGTTCCATTTATTGCAAGATATAGAAAAGAGATGACTGGTTCACTCGATGAGGTGCAGATTAGATCCATTGAAAAGCAGATAAATTATGAAAGAAATCTTTATCAAAGGAAAGGGGAAGTCTTAAGTTCCATACTTTCACAAGGCAAACTTACAGAAGAGCTTGAAAAGAAGATACTTAACTCTGAAAAATTATCTGAAGTTGAAGAACTTTACCTACCATATAAACCCAAAAGAAAGACAAGAGCAGCTAAAGCTATTGAAAAAGGTCTTGCACCACTTGCAGAAATTATTAAGAAGAATTTGAATCCTGAAGTTGCTGCAAAGGATTTTGTTAATAGTGAAAAAGGTGTTGCAAACACTGAAGAGGCTCTTGCTGGTGCCATGGATATAATCGCTGAAGAGTATGCTGAATTTTTTGATGTCAGAAATCTTCTTAGACAGACAATAATAGATACTGGGAATTTCGAAGTTAAAAAGAAAAATCCAGAAGAAAAAGATGAATTTGATATGTATAAGGATTATAAAGAACCAGTAAAAACTATTAAGAATCACCGCATTTTAGCTATAAATAGAGGTGAAACAAAGGATAAATTGTCCGTAAAAGTCACAGTCGATGATGAATTTGCTTTCAAATCAACATATGATCTATTTGTAAATAAAAATCAGTGCGTAGATAACAAATGGCTCAATCTTGCATGTGAAGATGGATATAAAAGACTTTTATTGCCATCGATCATCTCGGATATAAGGCAAAATCTTACAGAAAAAGCTGAAAAAGAGGCAATAACTGTATTTGCAAAAAATCTTTTTAACCTTTTACTCACACCACCGCTTAAAAACCGAAGAATCCTTGCCATAGATCCTGGAATAAGAACCGGTTCCAAAGTCGCAATACTCGATGAATTTGGAAATTATCTTGATGATACCAAGATTTATCAAGAAGATTCAGAGTTAGCTACCGATACCATTGAAAAACTTGTAAAAAAATACAAAATCGAACTTATAGCCATAGGTAATGGAACTGCTTCTCGTGATGTCGAAAAGCTTGTTGCAAGAGCTATAAAAGAAAGAGACTTAAAATGCAAGTTTTTAATAGTCCCTGAAACAGGTGCTTCGGTTTATTCTGCTTCAGATGTAGCAAGAGAAGAATTCCCAAATCTCGATGTCACTGTTAGAGGTGCTATATCCATAGGAAGAAGAGTTTTAGATCCACTTACCGAATATGTGAAAATTGATCCCAAATCTCTTGGAGTCGGCCAATATCAGCATGATGTCAATCAAAGAGAACTGACGAAAACACTCGATGAAATTGTTGAAGATGCAGTAAATAAAGTTGGAGTATTTTTAAATACCGCTTCTGTTCAGTTATTAAAACATGTAAGTGGAATTTCAGAAAAAGTAGCTAAAAACATAGTTGATTATAGATTAAAACATGGACCATTTAAAAGTAGATTCGATTTGCTTAAAGTCCCAGGTATTGGTGAGAAGGTCTTTACGCAAGCCGCTGGATTTTTAAGGATACCAGAATCTTCAAATAAACTTGATAATAGCTGGATACATCCAGAATCCTATCCTATAGCAGAAGAACTTTTAAAAATAATGGAAACTGGTAAAGAACTTAAGGAAGAAATCGCCATTGAAATAGCCAAAAAATATGGGAAAAACAAAGAGACAATCAACGATATCTTAGAAGATTTTAAGAAACCAGGAAGAGATCCAAGAGAAGATATCGAAGCTCCTATATTAAAAGCAGATGTTCTTACGATCGAAGATTTGAAAGAAGGTATGTTGCTAAAGGGAACAGTAAGAAATGTTACAGATTTCGGAGCTTTTGTTGATATCGGGATTAAAAATGATGGTCTTGTTCATATATCTGAACTTTCAGATAGTTTTGTGGAAGATCCTTTGAATATTGTCCAAGTCGGACAGATAGTCGAAGTAAGGGTCATAGAGATAGACAAAGAAAGAGGAAGAGTATCTCTTTCAATGAAAAAAGAAAGCGTAAAATCACAAGTTGGTTCTTTTTCGAAAAATAATAAAACAAATGATGAAAATAAAGAGCAAAAATCTTTTAAGAATCAACCTCAAAGAGGAACGACATTTGGCGATCTTTTTAAGAATAGTAAATAACCATGAATATCCTTTATGTACCATCTTGGTTTATTAGCAGAAAAAAGCCATCAAATGGAATCTATTTTTATGAGCAGGCAAAAGCAATTTCAAAGTTTGCAGATAATATATTTATTGTTTACCCAAAACAACTGGAATTGAATCCATTAAAATTAAAGAATGAAAAAAATATTCATTTTTACCCTTTCCCTAAGTTACACTACAAAAGAACATTTTTTTTCTATGTTTTTTTAAATCATTACATAAAAAAAATCATCAAAAAATATGGGAAAATAGATCTAATACATGCACAATCTTTTTTTTGGGCTGGAGTTGAATCTGCAAAGATTTCCATGAAATACAATATACCTTTAATAATTACGGAGCATCACTCTAGATTTTTAGTTGGAAAAGAAAAACTAGAAAATATAAAGGTTTTACAAAAGACCATAGAAAATTCATCGAAAGTTGTTTTCGTAAGTAATGCATTAAAAGATAGTTTTATTGCTAATATTTTTCATGATCAAAACTATCAGGTATCAAAATTTTCTGTCATACCAAATTTGGTCCCTGATGATTTTTTTAAGAATCTTAATGAAAAATCAAGCAAAATCTATGATGATATAGATAAAAAATTTATAGATAAAAAATTCAAAATAGATAAATCAAAATTTATCTTTTCAACTATCGCTAACCTAAAATCATCAAAGGGATTTGATTTGGTCATAGATTCATTTTATGAAGCATTTTGCAAGACAAAAAATCTGGATAAAGTTGTTTTACTTATTGGAGGTGAAGGATCATATAAGAGTTCTATCCAAAGTAAAATTGAAAAGTACAACCTTAAAAATAATGTTATTCTTTTAGGACAGTTAAGCCGACAAGAGGTAGAATACCTACTTGAAAATTCAGATTGTTTTGTCTATGGCAGTGAATATGAAACATTTGGAGTAGTTCTTGCGGAAGCTTTAGCAAAAGGTGTTGCTGTCATAACTACCGACTGTAAAGGTCCAATCGATTTTATAAATGAAACAAATGGGATTATTGTAAAAGAAAGAAAGATCGATGAGTTTTCTAATGCTCTACTTAATATTTATAACAACAAAAACAGATTTGATAAAGAAAAAATAAAGCAGTTCGCCTTCGAAAATCTAAGCGAAACTGCTTTTATAGAAAGATATAAAAAACTATATGAACAAACTATTATTCAGAGATAGAGACAGCAACATCATTGATGAGTTTGGAAATATCAAAATCAATATCGATATGAACATTTTCAAGTTTATCACTTGCATTAAGATAAAGAACTGTAGCTGGTTGGAATCCATTGAATTTTGTTGCTGACATGATACTATAAGCACCAATATCTGTTGAAAATATCTTATCTCCAATGCTAATATCTGCTGGAAGCATGACATTTTCCGCAATTATATCAATGGAATCACAAGTAGGACCTGCTATTGTATAAGGAATTAACTTACCGACATATTGATCTGAATAGTATTTTTTATCTACAGGGAAAAATGCGAACTTTGCATGGTCATAAATAGTTCCAGAATAACAACCATAGACCCCATCATTCAAAAATAGCCAGTTTACCCCATCTCTATGTTTTTTACCAATAATCATACTTATTAATGTCCCAGCAGCAGCAGAGATCACTCTTCCTGGTTCTGCATAAAATTTTATACCAGGGAAATCAAATGATCTGATAACTTCTTGCAAAGACTTAAAAAAGGTATCAAGATTATCTATACCAGTTGCTTTTTCAGTATCTACTGGGAAACCACCTCCAATATCTATAACGGAAAGTTCAATATCATAATCGTTTTTTACCTTCTTGATAATGGACATACAATCATTTAAACTTTTTCTATAGTTTTCTACTAAGTAAGACTGTGTACCAACATGAAAGGCAAGTCCAGCTGGATTTAAACCAAGGTCGTACGCCTTTTTAATAAGTGTTGGTGCTTCATCTACTGTACAACCAAATTTTAATGATAAATCAGTTTGAACATCTTGAGAATATGTTTTTATTCTTAAAATAGCCTTTGGAGTAAAAGCATGGTTATGTTTTTTCTTAAAGTTGTAAATCTTTTCAAGTTCGGCTTCGTTGTCATAGGTATAACCATCCACTCTCTTTTTGAACATGAAATCAAGAGAATGTTCATTTTTAATAGGGTTTGCAAGAATCATTCTGCTTCCAGGTATTTTTAACCTAGAAAGAAGACTTATCTCTCCCGCTGATGCAACATCAAAGCAAACATTCTCATCTTTCAACATATCTAGTATCCAGGTATCAGCATTTGACTTTATTGCATAATGTATGAAAATCTCTGGAACATATTTTCTAAAATAGTTAAGAGATTTTCTAATTTCTGATTCCTGTAAAATCAAGAAAGGTGTTGGATGCTTTTTCATCAAGTTTTCAAGTATTTCTCTTTTTTTCAGGATTCGGTTATTCTTGTCCTGTGCAACAATTTCAAGATAAGAAAGACTAGGCTTATACATTTTTTTAGTCCTACCTCCATAAAACCAAAATATTGATAAATCAATTAAAACTTCCTATATTTTTTTGAATATCTGTCAATAGAAAATTTTATATATTAAGTATTTTTTTTATTTTTTTTAAAAATTTAATTTTAGTCTTGACTTAAATTTTTAGTCTTCTATAATTTTTATAGATAAAATTAATAAAATTTTTAGGTGTTTTTATGAATGGAATTGAATACAACCTCACACCAGGTTTAGAAGATTACCTGCTTGCAGTAAATAAGTTAGTTAATGAGAAAAAGACAGTAAGGTTAAAAGATATTTCCGCTATTATTGGAGTAACAAATGCTTCTGCAACTTCAGCCATCTCTCAACTTGTAGAAAGAGGTTTTTTAACTCATTCACCTTATGAATATATTGATATAACACCTTTGGGAGTTGCTTACGCCGAAGAGATAAGCCGAAGAAGAAATGTGATAACAAAATTTTTCAAAAAATTTATAAATTTGAAAGATAATGAGATAGAAAAAATTGTCTGTAAAATCGAGCATTTCTTATCTCCTTTTATTTCCGATTTTCAAAAAACTATAGAATTTTTTGAAAACAATAGAGATTGCTATGAAAAACTCGCACAATACCTTAATTTTGATCAACATACTACCAAAGAAGAAACAAAAATTGAGATTGAAAATCCTAAGATTATCCCACTGACAATGGCAAATAAAGGAAGATATAGAATTAAATACTTTTCAGGTTATAGGATAGAATTAAGACTTAAACAGATGGGGATACTGCCTTTAGATGAAATAGAAGTGCTATCTAATCAATCTGGCCAGGTTCTTATCGCAAAAGACACCTTAAGAATTGGTCTTGGAAGAGGTGCTGCACATCATATAATGATAGAAAAAATATAGAAAAAATTTTTTTAGGATAAACTTTGATGGAAAAGAATGAAAAGAAGATTGCAATTATCGGAAATCCTAATTCTGGGAAGACTACCCTATTTAACCTTTTAACTGGTTCAAATCAAAAAACTGGAAATTGGTCTGGGGTAACTGTAGAAAGGATTGAAGGAAAATTCGAGACAGAAAATTTTTCAGTTACAATTGTCGATTTACCTGGTCTATGGGGATTCTTTTCTGACTCTTTAGATGAAACAATTGCAAAAAAATTTCTTATAGAGGAAGATTTTGATCTTATCTTAACAATTGTTGACGGCACAATGCTTGAAAGAAGTTTAATACTAACCTTATCTCTATTGGATAGAAAAGTACCAATTCTTCTTGTTATTAATATGTGTGATGAACTTGAAGATTATGGTATCACTATCTATCCTGAAAAGGTTAAACAGTTTATTCCAGTGGACGCTGTTTTAATTAGTGCATTAAAGAGTATAGGATTAGAAAAACTCATTGAAGCAATAGATAAAAAACTAGCTCAAACAGATATCTTAGAATCAGATGATAAAGAAGAATTTTTAAAAAATAATGGGATACTTCCAGAAGACTTTTATCAACAGGTTGATTTGATATATAAAAAACTAAAAGAATTTTTACCAAATTATTCTAAAAGCAAACTTTGGTATTGCTCTATCTTTTTCTTATGTATGGATTCATCTATATATGATGTTTTACCTTTAAGTATCGAACAGAAATTATATATTTCAGCACTTGCGAAAGAAGGAGCATCTGTTCTTGCAAGACAATATAAACAAGATCCTGTTAATATTTTATTGGACTATCGCTATAGTAAGGCTAAAGCACTAACAAATGAGATTTCAAAGAAAAAAGAGACTGGGAAAACAAGATTTTCACTATCAGATTCAATAGATAGAATCTTAACATCAAGATTCTTAGGTCTTATAGTATTTTTTATAGCCTTATTTTTGCTATTTCAACTCACCTTTACTTTTAGTAAACCACTTTCAAATCTTATAACAACTGGCTTTGACCTACTATCAAAAATATTGGAAAATGTTACAACCAAAAATTCCTTTCAAGATTTTATTAAAGACTTACTATTGAAAGGATTACTACCTCCTTTAAGTGCAGTTGGTTCATTTGTTCCGGTTATAGCAATCCTGTTTTTTTTGATAGCTCTTTTAGAAGATTCTGGATATATGGCAAGAGCCTCTTTTATGTCGGACAAACTTATGCATATAGCTGGACTTCATGGAAAATCTTTTATACCTTTGATTTTGGGTTTTGGTTGCAATGTGCCTGCTATAATGGCAGCCAGAACCTTAGAAACACCTAAAGATCGTATTATAACAATCCTTATATCACCACTTATCTCATGTTCAGCAAGGCTTCCGATCTATCTTCTTTTTGTTTCAATATTTTTCCCAAAAAATCCTGCTCTTATAGTTTTTTCTCTTTATTTGATAGGTCTTATCCTTGCAATCTTGATTGGTAGGATATTTAAGAAAATTTTTTTCAAGTATGATGAAGTAACACTTTTGATTGACCTTCCACCATATAGGGTCCCATCCTTGAAAAATGCAATTCGATCTATGTCAACTAGGGTTGCAGATTTTATTAAAAGAATAATTATCTATATATTAGTTGCTTCTATGATTTTATTTTTCCTATCTTATTTTCCAGATAAAAACTCTTATGGAAGTGATAAAAGTATTATCGGAAAAATAGCAAGCATCTTTTCTCCAATACTTTCGCCACTTGGTTTTGGTTACTGGCAGATTTTGGTATCTTTAATTTTTGGATTTATTGGAAAAGAGCTTGTTGTCGGAAGCCTTGCTACTTTGATCCCATCAATAAATAGCCCTGTACATGGCATACTTAACTTTCCAAATTCTCTTATGGTTTTTTTTAACCCTGCTTCAGCATATGCTTTCTTAATATTTACTCTTCTTTATGTGCCATGCATAGCAACAGTCGCTATAATACGAAAAGAGGCCGGTAAAAAGTGGATGTGGATAAGTATAGCATATCAATTGGCACTTGCGTATGTTGCATCTTTTGTAGCCTATTCTATAGGTAAACTATTTATCTGATATTCTACATTATTAAAATTCTTTTAATAAAGTTGAAAGAATTATTAGGTTGAAAGTGGAAGTAAGTAATTTTCTAATTTAGAAATAAAATATTTTGGTTGGAACTTTCAAGGAATATTTTTTGATATTTTTTTGTTCTTAACTTAACCTTCAACTATCTTGGCCCCATCATGGTTTATTTTTACTTTTTTGATCTCCCATAATCTATTGTATTTCTCATTTATATATCTTAATTTTTCTTTCATATTTTCTTCGAAATAATCCTTTTTACTTTCGCGATCTGATTCATAGGTTTCTTCATTTTTTTTATCAAAACTTAAATTTTTCTTACTTTGACCTATATTTTTACCACTATAGTTCAAATTATTTTCAGTTGCCTTTGTTATAGCGACAATACTTGAACCAGAACCACTTATAAATGTAGCAATTGCACCAGATTCTTTTGAATAATCTATTATTTCATCATAGTTAAAGATAAGTTTACTTCTATATCTTTGATGAAGTCTATCTTCAAAGCTAAACTTAAATAGATTCTCGTCATTATTAATCAAAGAAGTAAAAAGCAAAGCCAACCTTGATAGATTAAAAACAGCATCCGTAAATTCAACTGTTTTGGGTAAAAGTTCTCGTGCCTTCTCTGTTTTTACTTCAAAATCAGGGATTAAAACATAAAAGTTATACCTTTCTAAAAACTCACTGCTAATATTGATCTTTTGCGAGTATAATGTATTGTTCTCGTTATCTATGGCTGAAGATGTTATTCCACCTAAAATTGCAGCAGAGATATTATCTGGATGCCCTTCAATTTCAGTACCAAACTTAACAAGCTGAGTGTTATCAAACTTGCTTTTTCCATGATTTTTAAAAAGATATTCATTTGCAAAAACAAGCCCTGCTGCGATACATGAAGCACTACTTCCAAGTCCTCTTGCTATAGGTATTTCACTTTCTATATTTATTGAAATCCTATTCTTTATTTTATCCCAATATTCTTTATCTACTTTTTCAAATATCTTTTTCATCCCCTTAACTATAAGGTTATCTTCATTACAATACTCTTTTGGGCAACCCATTATATTAAAACAATCTGAATCATATTTAATTTCAACTTTTAAAAAGATCTCGAGTGCCATACCAAGAACATCGAATCCAGACGCAAGATTTGAAGTTGTTGCTGGAACTACTATCTTCATTTTATTAGCCTTTTTACCTTATTAACTTTTAATCCTAATAATTAATTTGCTTTTTTATCTTAAATAAAATAATACTTTTACATTAAAATTAACTCTAAATATTTTTGAAGAATTTTTACGGTTCAACCTAATTTTATATAAATTTGTTTGTAAATTTCGAAATTTAACATAAAATATTTTCTAAAAATCCTTTGACATCCTCTTTCTTAACACAAATATTATGAAGTACTGGTAGATTTTTAAGATTTTCAATCGGTTTTGGTATATTCAATCCAGTTTTTTGTGCGAGTAGAAAGGCAAGTTCAAGCTCGTTAAATCTATTTATGGCATAAGAAAATCCGCCAATTGCTTCAAGACAAACTTTTGGAAACTTAAATGGACTTGCCGTTGAAACAATCACGGTTCTTTTATTTGCCAAATCTTCACAGCCAAAATCTTTACAGAATTTTATATAATCTTCATAGACCTTATATGCAACTGCTGTATGAGGATCAATAAGGTAATTGTATTTATTATATACTTTATTTATACTTGAGATTGTTTCAATATCTGTTGCAAAAGATGAATAAAATCCATTTATCTTGTTGATATTTTCTCTATCAAGTTCAAAATAGTTTTTATTGATTCCATTTTTATATTTATTTATTATTTCAAAATTTTGATCTGTAATATCAAACAAGAACCTTTCAAAATTGCTAGAAATAAGTATATCCATAGATGGTGAAATAGTCTTATAAAATTGCCTATTTAAATCCATCTTCCCAGTTGTAAAGAAATCGTATAAAATATTGTTACTGTTAGATGCACAAATTATTGTTTCAATAGGCAGTCCCATCTTCTTTGCATAATAACATGCTAAAATATTTCCAAAATTTCCAGTTGGAACTACGAAATTTATCTTTTCATTACGATTTATCTTTTTATTTTCTATTAAGTTTACGTAAGTGTAAAAGTAATAGATAATTTGAGGAATAAGTCTACCTATATTGATAGAATTTGCTGATGTAAATATGATTCCTTTTGATCTCATCTTATTATTGAATTCTTCATCGATAAAAATCTGCTTCACAACTCTTTGAGCATCGTCAAAATTCCCTTCAATAGCTATTACATGCAAGTTTTTACCACTTGAACTTACCATTTGAAGTTTTTGAAGATAACTTACACCATCCTGAGGATAAAAAACCACTACTTCTATACCTTCAATTTCAGAAAATGCCTCTAAAACAGCTTTACCAGTATCTCCAGAAGTAGCGGTAAGAATAACTATCTTATCTTTAATACCCAGTTTATTAGCAGATTCCTTTAACAAATATGGAAATATTGATAGAGCAAAATCCTTAAAAGCGCAGGTTTTACCATGATAAAGTTCAAGAAATGAAATTGAATCGAAAGATTTAATTTCAGCTATAGCCTCAGTTTCGAAGTTTTTAATGTTATATGAATCTTTGATAATTTTTTTTTGACTATTTTCATCAAAATCATCAAAAAAAATTTTAAGTATTTCGAAGGCAACTTCTTGATAATTTTTACCAATTATTCTTTCTAAATCAAAAGTAGGAAAGGTTCTTGGAACAAAAAGCCCTCCATCCTCAGCGAGACCTTTGACTACTGCATATGCAGAATCTACAGCATTAAGAAAGTTATCTGAAGTAGATACATTATTTTGAATTTCTTTTCTTAAATCTTTTAAATCATTTCTAGTGCTTATATACTGCATTTTTTTGACCTCAATTGATTTAACTAAAATCAATATACTAAAATCAATATATAACAAAAATCATATTTACCCAAATTCTTCTATCCCTCATTTTAAGATAAACAAATCATAAGTAAAAATCAGAAAATTCTAATATATAAATCAAAAACTTATAGAAGTCGAAATTGAAAAACTAAATTTCTCGGTTCCAGTAAAGGTAAATTCTCTTCCTTCTTCTCCACCAAAATAATTCAGAGAATAACTAAATGGTAATATATTTGGTAGACTAAATGAATGAGATAGACTTAATCTATATGAAAAATCAGTTAAATTCATTAAAAATGAGATAGATAACGACATATATGTATTTATAAAATTTGATTTGGTAAGTCTTGAAAAAATATAATATTTCCCAATATAAAGAATAGAGCCTTTCCCAGCCAATGCACTTGCAATTGCAAGTTGATATATATTTTCTGATTCTTGGGTATCATCTAGTTCATAACCATCAGAGTTGTAAAAGAAATCAAGTTCAAACGAATAATCTTTTTTATCACCAAACACCTTGGATATACCAATTGTCGCTGAAAATACCGCTTCATCTGTGTATGAATAAATAGGAATTAAATTTGAACCAAAAGTAGTATAATCCACAACTTTTTCGGTGTATCCCTTCATCGAAAAAGCTGCTTCTCCCAATATCCCAAATCCAAGAAGATACCCTGAAAAATCAAAACCAAACTTTGCATATTCATCTTTAGTAAGGTAAGTTGATAATGCTAATTCGAAATCTCCAATTGTCCAATCTGCTCTTATACCTATGGATGTTGCATCAATAAAATCCGTAATAATATCTTGATTCATAGGTGCAGTATTATAAAAATCAAAAAACACAAACAGATTAAACTTTTTTATTGGAAGATGAAGTCTCACTCCATTTTTACCTTCCCTACTATCTATAGATTCTAAAGGATTGTATTTTGCTATATTTATAAAATCTGCTGGAGTCCAGATATTTGCAGCTCCCCAATGGATAACCTGCTTACCAATCCTTATAAATAAAATATTATTTATAGACAAATCAAAAAATATTTCCAGTAGATTAAATGAGTCATTAAAGTTAGATAATGATAAATTTGAACTGCTTAAGTTTACAGTAGTGTCAGAAAATGCGGCTAAAGTATGAGAAAAGCTTTCTGAAAGGTAAAATTTGGCATAAGGTTCATAAATTATATATAAAAAGCCAATCCCACTCAAGGTCCAAAAATTAGTGTATTCATCAAATTGAAGAGGAAAATTTAATACAGATGAAAACTGTAGTGTTCCTCCAAAGAAAACTTGCAATTGACTTGCATTTTTTTGAGCTTGTTCAACAGTCTGATCAAAACTTCCTTCATCATATATACTATCATCATCACTATCCTGAGCAAATAAAACCTGATTTACACTCAAAACAAGAGAAAAAACAAGAATAGAAAAAAGCAAAAAAGATAATATTGAATTTATTTTTATAAATTTTTTGTTTTTCTTTTCCATAACTTACTCCTTCATTGAATCCAAGATCCAAAATTATTGTTTCGATTGCTGCTCTAAAAATGCTTTTGTAAAGACATAATCTGGAATTGGAGCAAAGGATAATGTGGCTTCATCAACTGTAACCCAAGTTCTACTTCCCTCTATCTTATTATCACTCATAAACTTTGTCACAAACATCTTACCACCTTTGATAGGAATGTATTTTACATAGTATGTAACCTGCATAAGCGTACCTGATAAAGAAAATGCCTCCTGTTTCATTGTAAGATAATCTGAAACTCTTATATACCACTTTTGAATCGGATATGAGACATCGGCCTCTTTTGCATTAAGTTCTATTACATAGCAATCAGCCTTATTTACGATAGCATTCGGTAACATCTTAACATAGTATAAATCTAAAGTCTTTTTCTTCTCAAAATCCTCCGCTTTCGCATCGGTCGAACCAACATTTTCCTTTCGGTTTTTATGGATGAATTCTCTTGTTGAAGGGATATACATATATAGATTATCTTCCAGCCTTAGATAACCCTTCCCCTTTTCGCTTTCTGGCTCTAGGAATATTATTACAAATGCATTATCTTTATCTCTTCTATAATATTTTGCTTTATAAATCTTATCTGGTTCACCAGATTTTTGCTGTAAAAAAAGTACAGTTGCTGTTATATCCGTATTCTCAATATTTGTAATACTTTCCATCTTTTTTATTATTTCCTCAGCTTTAGGATCATTCTTGGCTTGAAAACTAAACAATGTTAGTATAAATGTAAATAGTACAAGATATACTAAAAGAATAATAAAATTTTTATTCATAAATTTTCCTCCATTCATTATTTATTTATTACTTTCTGTATCAATTACATGCTAATTTTTTTTCCTTATTTTATTGGTATCCTAATTTATTGTATCTTATTTTGTTTAATCTTTTTTATTTGCATCTTTTTTTTGGTGTCTCAATTTCAATGAACTGCATTAAGAGCATCTATCGGTTTGATTTTCCCAGCATATTTAGATGGAATATATGAAAAGATTGCTGAAAAAATTGTAAGTACTGCAAGTATACTTATTATATTTGAAATCTTTGGTATTAAAACAAGATGTCCTTTGTCAAACAAAAAACTTATATCAACAGGAACATTGAAAGTTATGAAATTTCCAAATAGAACTATCAAAAAAAGTGAGATTACTATCCCGACAGTGGCAAACAGTATTGCTAAAAAGATATTTTCATATATATACAATGAAACAACCTTATTTGCAGACATTCCTATGGTTCTCATAGTTCCTATTTCTCTCATCTGATCATTTATGGTCATCCTGATATTCACATAAAGAGAGATTGCTATTATTAAAAGCATTACAACTGTAACTATATATGCAAATGTTCGAATACTATTTATCATTTGATTTAATGCTGATAGTATCTCCTCAAGTGTAAAAATTGTGTAATGATATTTATAAATCGAACTTTCTTCAAAGATTTTTTTAGATTTCGGATTTGAACGAATATTAAAACCACCTTCCTGCCTTTGTATCACTGGCTTTTCTATCATATATGTCGGATCTTTCGAAAGTTCTTTCATCAAAAGCACCCTCTTCTCATCTGCTCCTTTTATCGATTCCGTAAAAATAAGCAATGATGAAGCCCCCTTTTCTGGGTAAAGCATTATCTTTTGTAAATATTCAAAATGCGAATATATCATATTTTGAGCAAATGGGTTGGTGTTCTTGTATATCCCTTTAATTATAAAAGTCGCAGTATTGTATGCACCGTAAATAGTTCTAGTAGATACTATAAACTCATCATTTATATTAAACTCAAAGTATTCGGCAAGATCTTGAGGGATAATTACTGCGGAGGAAATGTTAACAAACTCATTAAAGTCCCCTTTGACAATTTTTATCTGAGATTCTAATGATTTACTTTCCCTTTGTAAATCTACCCCTGTTATAGATGAAGATTTAGTATATCCTTTATTGTAGATTCTACTAAACATAGAGATTCTAGGAAAGACTTCGACCTTACTTGTAAATGTTTGTTTTATGGCATCTTCAATCTTAGAATAATCTGGAATAATATCATAAATCTTGCCATTATCTTTGTATTGACCATAGATATTTAAATGCCCCACGAATGATTTTGATAGATTGTTACCAAAATTTATAACTACACCATTAGTGAAGGCAAGAAGAATCATCAAAATAATTGTTACTATAGTATAAGTTACTCCAAGAGAAAATGTCCTTTTTTTATCTCTAAATATATTTCTAAATGCTATTTGAGGTATAACAATATTCATATTTAATCTCCAATATTTTAGTCTTTATTAGACTTTTTCTGACATTGCTTTTACAGGAGGAATCTTTGTTGCAAGACGGATAGGATAATATGTTGCTACGATTGATACTAATAGGATAAGTATGAAACTAAATATTATGGAAGAAAAGGAAACCATAAAGTATAATTTTCCACCTCCAAGCAAGACTTCTGCAATCATCTTGGGGATTGTAAGTCCAAACTTTTGAAAGTACAATAAAAATGGTAAACTTACAAAAACTCCAGCTATAAATCCAGTTAAATTTACCATCAAAGATTCTGATATAAACATATTTCTTATAAAAGCTTTACTGGCACCAATAGCCCTCATTGTTCCAATCTCATAGTATCTTTCATTGACATTGATAATAAGGGTATTCATTATTATTATTCCGACAATAATGAATATTAAAGTTGTAGTAATCAATATAAATATTCTCATTGCATTTGATATCTGATCAAGTCCACCAGAAGCTTCATTGTATGGAACAACTTTATAGGAATATTGATCTTGATATTTTTTAAAATGCTCTAAAGCATCATTTAGTTGGATCTGATCCTTTAACTTTACAGCAACCATCGTGTAACCACTTAATTTTGTCTGAGAAAGATTTTCAAATTTTATCTCCTTTGTAAAATCTACACTTTCTGATGCGAAGATATCTTCCTCACTTGAGCTTGACAATGCTTTTTCAAGTTGGCTTGATGGATTTATTATCTCAAAACCTACGAAGTTATAAAGGTTTGAATAGGTTTTCATATCTATAAAACAAGTCCCGCTTAGGATTCTTTTAAAAGCTTTATATTCAAAAATACCTACAATAGGCATTTTGACTGCATTGATACTACCATTTTGAGTAAATGATACAACCGTTAAAGTATCACCAACTTTCAATTCCCTATTGTATCTTTTTTTGAATCTATCACTTATCTCTTTTTCAATGAGTATTCCACTAGTATAATCCGCTTGATCTTCAGAATTTATTCCAAAGAAAGATCCTTCAAGCAAATTTATATTTTGAAACACTTTTCTATATCTTACTGGGTCTATCGCATTGAATATAAGGAAAAGTTCCTGCTCTTCTTCTTCCGGATTAGCTTTCAATTTATCTTCTTCAGTAACCTCTATGGTTGCAAAATTCTGTGTAAAGCTAGCGTAATCCTTTACAAGAGGATCATTTGATAAAAATTCTTCAATCTTCTCTATGTTTGGAATGTTCTGAAGAGGTGAAATAAAGGAGAAAGGTGAAGGTTTATCTTTAGATTTTTGCGAGTATATTATTAAATCTCCAGTAAAGTTATCAATAATTGCCTTCTTTGACCAATAACTTGCCGCATCTACAAATGATTGCCCTAAAATTATCAATATGGTTCCAAAAAAGACAAGAAAACAGATAGCAATCATCTTTCCTTTGTGCCTTAAAATGGATCTGAACGCTATTTTTAAGTATTCCATATTTTTTCCTTTTTTGATAAGACTAAAAAGTTTCAAGATTTCTAGTTTATTACTTTTCCATCATGAAGCCTAACTATCCTTTGAGCATGTTTCATGATATCTGGATCATGAGTTGAAAAGATAAATGTTGTCTTTTCAATTTCATTGATCTGTTTCATCAAAGATATTATCTTATCTCCCGTTTCTGAATCAAGATTTGCAGTTGGTTCATCGGCAAGTACTATTACTGGTTTTGTAACCAATGCTCTTGCTATTGCAACTCGTTGTCTTTGACCGCCAGAAAGTTCTGACGGTTTATTTTTGATCCTATCTTCAAGACCTACTTCTTTGATAAGGTTCATTACTCTAGCTTTTCTTTCTTCCTTAGAAATGTTTTTCTGCAAAAGAAGTGGAAACTCTATATTTTCATATACATTTAATACTGGTATGAGATTAAAAGACTGAAATATAAATCCAAGTTTATTTAATCTATAATTTGTTAGTTTTTTATCATTAAACTTTGATACATCCTCATTATCTATTAAAACTGTTCCTTCTGTTGGTTTATCTATACAACCAATTAGATTTAATATTGTTGTTTTACCAGAGCCTGAAGGACCAGCTATACAAACGAATTCTCCCTCCTTTATCGAGATATCTACTCCTCTAAGAGCATGAACTTCAGTTTTGTCTAGCATGTAAATTTTTTTGACTGAATTTAATTCTACAACATTCATGGAATCTCCTTTTAATATATATAATTAGTGTATTAATTCACTATTAAACTATTTATAACTAATTAATAAATTAAGTCAAATCTTTCAGATAGATGAATTTTATCATTATTTCTTATAATCTATAATTATAATTTAACTATAAAGAGATTGCAGGTCAAATTTTTAAATAAAAATCATAAACTGATGAATTAAGACATAGAAAAATTTATTTAGAAAACTTAAAGATTACTTAATAAAAATCATAAATTAATTGATTTAAATATAGAAAAATTGACACAAAAAAACCAAAGATTATTTAATAAAAATTATAAATTTATTGAGTTAAGATTTTTTTTATTTTTTCTATAGACTTTAATACAAACAGTTAATATTTAATAAAAAAATATTTATATTAATAACTTACAAAAAAAATTTAAAAAAATATTGAAAATTTTTTATTTTGTTCTATAAAATTTAAATATGGAGGATTTGTATGAAAAAGTTGATTTTTATTTTATTTGTTTTAGTTGTTTTTGCATTACCTCTTTTCGCTCAAACAACAAATGATCCATCAACATATTTTAAATCTTACTTAAAAAATGGTGATCTTTCGATTTATGCTTCAATTGGTTGGTGGTTTGGTTTGTGTGTTAATGCTGGAGCGGAACTTGTACTTGGAGAGTGGAATATAGCAAATATTTTACCGATTGATTTTTCAGTTGGTGCAAGAGTACTATATGAAGGTTGGTCATATCTTGGTTATGGGGTAGAAACTTATTTTGGCGCTGCTCCTATGTTTATTATCCATATTGGAACATTTGGGAATTTTGATTTTTATGAGGGTGTTGGTATCGGTTTTGCCTTTTATAATGGAGATTTTTATTATAATTATAAAAGTTTTGAAATAGGGGTTGCCGCTGTTTCAGGAGTTACTTGGTATTTATCTAGCAATCTTGGTTTGATTCTTGAATATGCTTATGTAGGATGGGTTAGTACTTGGGGAGTTGGTGTAACTTTAAAAATTTAAGAATATCTTATATAAAAATTATATTTTTAGTCAAAAAAAATTAAAAAATAGTTTCAATAAGGAACTTACTACTTTCTAAAAATTTAAGAAATATCAAGAAAAAGTGGCTTAATATTTAAGCCACTTTTTTTATCTACATTTTTTATATCTACTTTTAAAAATATCATCAAACTTAATCATATTTTTAAATCGAAAAGAATAAAAATATTTAAAAATTAAAAATTGATGCTATTATTGATAAAAGGATTTGAGTTGAGCAATATGAAAAATATATGTATATATCTTTTTATTTTGCTTTTATTTATATCTTTATTAAATATAGAAGCATTTTCTAAAGATAAAAATCAACAAAACCCATTTACATCTTATATAGGCAACTCCCCCTTAGTTTTTTCAGCTTCTACAAGTTTAATTTTTTCATTTACCGCAATGGCAGAAATTAATCTTGGTCAATTTTATTTTGGTCAAATTCCACTCAACTATTGTTTTGGTTTGATTTCAGCCTTTTTCATTCAAGGTTCTGCTTTTTCTATAGTAGCTTCACCTATCATAACAGTTCATCTTGGATTATCTTCTATTCCAATAGAACTAGTCGAAGGGATTGGACTTGGAGTGGGTTTCGATATAAATAGTGAAATAAAACCTAAAATAGCATTTACTGCAGTTTTTCAAATAAATTATTATCTTTCAAGTTTTAATGGCCTATTTTTTCAGATATCTTCAATTTCTGGATATATGAATTGGGGATTAGGTATATTTTTTAATGCCAAAGGAGGAAAAAAGTGATATTACAAAAACAAAAAACTGTTTTATTTTCTACTATACTTCTTATTTTTCTTTTTCTGTTTATATCCCAAGACTATTCACATTTAGCAAAATACACAAGTTTTAACCTCGATAACGGTTTATCGGTCTATCTTATGCCAAAAACAGATATTCCTCTCGTCTCAGTATGGCTTGCATCTAAGACAGGTGCATATACTGAAACCCCTGATACAAATGGTCTTACCCATCTATTTGAACACATGTTTTTTAAAGCAAACAAACATATGAAGTCTGCTGTAGATTATTATAATACAATGAATAAATTGGGAATAATTTATAATGGTTATACTTCTAAAGAATTTGTGTACTATTATTATATTCTACCAAAAACTTTATTAGAACCTGCTACAAGACTCATGCATGATTCTATTGTATTTACTGGTTTAAATCCCGAAGAACTTGAAAAAGAAATACTTGTTGTTACAGAAGAATTCAATCTTAGGAATTCAGATCCAGATTATAATCTTACTTCAAGATTGATGCCTCAAGCTTTATATCAGGATCAGTTTTATAGATTTGATGTTATTGGTGATATGGATGTTGTAAAAAATGCGACAGTAGAAAAACTTCAAAAAATAAAAGATAACTTCTTTACTCCAAAAAATTCTGCAATCTTCATCATCGGTGATTTTGATATCGAAAATGCAAAAAAAATTGTAACAGATATATTTAGCGATTGGTTGGGAAATAATCCACCAGCTTTAAACATCAATCCAGTAAAACCCTTAAAAGAAAATGTAGTTATATTTAATTATATGCAAAATCCATACTATGCAAAAATATACATAATGTTAAATGGTCCTAGTTCAATAGATAAAGATGGAGAAAGGCTTGGATATGCCGCTGATATACTTTTACAAAGTTTAAGACTTCAAAATCATCCTTTCGGTAAAGCTTTAGCACCTTATGTCTATAGTTGGGATTTTTATTATCAGACAGGTCTTTATGATGGTCCTATCTGGTTTACTGCGGTTGTTCCAGTAAATCAAGTTGCTAATGTCTATAAGATTTTCAAGGATAATTTAAATAAAATAATAAATGATGAATCTTATTGGAATAATACTTCTTTTATTTCTGCAGCAAGGCAAGCTTTCGCAATGCAGCAAATTAACTTAAATAAAGTCAGAAATATAGAAAATGTCGGTTCATTTGTTTGTAGATTTTGGACAGCAAATAATTTCCCCAAAGTTTTGGATCTTTATGAGCAATACAATCAAATAAAGGATTCAGATATTAAAGAATTCATCCAAAAATATTTATTAAATAAATCATGGGTTTTGGGAGTCCTTATTAATAAAGAAAAAGCCAGTTCCCTTCAGTATGAAAAATTGTTGAAATAATTTATTTTGGTAGGAATGCTAATGAGATTTAATATTATGAGATCTAATATTAATTAAATTAATGAATATAGAAAATACTGGAGAAATAAATGAAAAAAATAAAGTTATTCTATTTTATATCAATACTAACTATTGCATTATTACTTCTTTCCTCATCAGGCTGCGCTACTACGCCTACAAAACTAGATGAAAAATTTTATAATTCAATAAAAAGGATAGGAACTGATGTCGATTCAATTTACTATTTTAAGCTTCCAAATGGTATTTCTGTATATTTATATCAACAACCTAAAAATGAAACTGATTTCGAATCATCCACACTATATAATTCCCTCTGGATTAGTTATATTTTTAAAAACTTAACTGTTTCAATGAGTGGTTTGCCAGCTGGTACTCAATATGCTTTATCAGATATTCTTTATTATATCGCTGGCAAAAAATATGACCCTGATAAAATAGAGAAATTATATAATGCTGGTTATCTCTCAACAATTAACTATGAAATGGCTGAAGATTATTATAGGATAAATATTTCAAGTAGTCCTACCTATTTCAATTCTTATCTTACGGATATTCCAGCTGATATTTTGAATAAATCTATACCAGACAATCTTGATTATAAAGCATTAATCAAAAGTTATTCGGATTTTTTGAAAAAAAAGGAATACGACTTAAACTGGCTAGCATATAGACTTGCTGAAAAAAATGCTTTTCAAAATACACTTCATTCCTATTTAATTGATACACCAGAAACATATTCAAGAATTTCAAAAGTCAATGTAGTAACTTTATACAAAAGACTCATTCAACCTAAGAATCTTACAATTATAATAAGGGGGAATAAGATTAATCCTCAAGCTGCTGCAAATATTATCTGGGAAAAATTTGCTTTCTTAAAAAATAGTAGTTCCGATATAGACAAGATAAAAATAACAGAAATTGATCCTTCAAAATTAAATAAAAAGAACTTTGCATATTCCATTGCAAAAGATACTAAAAATTCTTTGATTGCTGGTTACTTTCCTGGACCTTTATTGGAATCAAATGAAGTTGCTCCTTTTGTTGTTGCACTAAATATCTTAGGAAAAAGGCTTTTTATAAATGTTCGAATAAAGAATAATGGAGCATATCAGATTGATGCATTCCCATATTTTTTAAAGCAAACATGGGGGAACATTTTATACAATACAACAGATGTAAATAATTCAATGAAAAATGTAAGACTAACAATCCAGCAATTAAAAAATGATGGCATAACTGATGAAGATTTAGAAGGTTTTAAGAACTATCTATTTACAGTTTACTATCTATATCAATCTTATGGGAAAGATAAATTTAATCTATTTTATAACTCAGTTGCAAAATACGATGATGGGGTAGATAGTTTTTATGTAAATTACTTAAACACATATTTAAATATTAATAAAGAGTCAGTAAATAACGTGATTAAAAAGTATTTTAACTATTTTTACTGGGGTCTTGTCGCTCCAGATGAAAAAACTATAAAATCAATTGAAGATGGATTATTTTTCTATAACCCTTAGTGTCATAAGCCCAATTGAATTGATTAATAATCTGGGATTTAAATTGTTTAAAAGTAAATTTTATTATTAAATTTTTTAATATAATTTTCAATATGGCTTGTTTTATATCAGTTAATCTTAATAGTTTTCTTTGTCCAATAAAATTAAAACAATTATAAATATTTTAGTTAAGGAGATTCATTTTGATTATAGATGAAAAAGAACTTTACCATTATCTTAAAATAGCTAAAAAAGCTGCTTTATTGAGTGGCAATTTTTTAAGGAAAAATTACAAGAAAATTTATAAAATTGAAGAAAAAGGCATTCGAGATGTTGTTACAGAGATAGACAAAAAAAGTGAAAAATTAGTAAAAGATTATTTTCAAAAACATACTCCAGAAGTAAATTTTTTTGGTGAAGAGTTTGGAGGTAAAATTCATAATCTAACTTGGGTTGTTGATCCTTTAGATGGAACAAAAAATTATATTCATAAAATTCCATATTTTGGAGTCTCGATAGCTTTATGTTTAGATCTTATCCCTATAGTTGGTGTCGTTTATTTCCCATTGATAAATAAGTTATATTGGGCTGCTTCTGATTCTGGAGCATTTTTAAAAATAAATAATAAAGTGCTTAAACTTCATGTATCAAAAATAGATAATATTTCACAATCCTTTCTTGCTACTGGTTTTCCGCATTCTAAAAGTCATCTTGTCTCTAACTATATTGTTGAACTTGAATCTATCTTAAAAAATGTTTCTGCTGTTAGACGACTTGGTTCTGCTGCTTATGATTTGTGCTCTGTCGCCGAAGGTACTTTTGATGCTTTTTGGGAGTATGGACTTGAAAGTTGGGATATGGCTGCAGGAGCTCTGATCGCAAAAGAAGCTGGTGCATATCTTTGCACAGCTTCTGGTAAAGATTGGAATGTAAAATCAGATTCAATATTTGTCTCAAATCAAGCAATATCCAAACAGTTACTCGATATAATCAATAGTGCTCACTCTTAAATAAAACTTTTAATTAACAAAAATTATTAATTTTAAAATAAAAAAAACGAGTCTATGAATTTCATAGACTCGTTTTTTTTAATTAAAAGAGACTAAATCTTATTTTTTGCCTTTGAGTTTAGCTCTAAGAGCGAGATCTATATCTCTATATTTTGAATAACCATAACCGATGTCTCTGAAGAAATAATTGAGAACCCATTTGTAGATCAAGCTATATGACTGTCTGTGAACGCCAAGAACCCATGGGCAATCTTCAGCAGCGATTTTAGCTGCTTTTGAATAAAGTTCATTTCTCTGTTTTGATTCACCCATTACTTTGAACTGATCATATAAAGCGTTGAAATCTGGGTTGTCATAGTTA
>JAAZOT010000098.1 GCA_012797605.1 Spirochaetales bacterium
GAGGTAGAGGTCATGCTGATGTTATTTCAAAAAGAAATTCACATATTTTTGTTGAAATATCTGATGAAAGAGTGAAAAAGGATCAGGCAAGGGGGAACTAAATGGGTCAAAAGGTAAATCCTGTAGGTTTACGACTTGGTATATCAACAGATTGGCAGTCAAAATGGGTTGCAAAGTTTAATCATGAAGATTATGCTAAAAAGCTTGTTGAGGATCAAGAAATTAGATCTTTTATAAATAAAAAATTAAAAGATGCTGCTATTTCAAAAATTGAAATTATTAGAGAAATAGATATTTTGAAAATAATTATTCATACAGCAAGGCCAGGAGTAGTCGCAGGTCAGAAAGGTAAAACAATAGAAGATTTAAGACAGAACTTAGTTAAAAAAGTTATTAAAACTGTAAAACCTGATAATGTTAGAATTTCAATTCAAGAAGTTAGAGAAAGATACACATCGGCAGTTCTTGTTGGAGAAAGCATCAAAACCGCTATTGAAAGCAGAGCAAATTACAAAAAGGCTATTAAAAAAGCCATGGAAAATGCTATGAAAAGCGGTGCTCTTGGTGTTAGAGTAAAAGTTTCTGGAAGGCTAGGTGGTGCTGAAATCGCGCGAACCGAACAATTTGCTGACGGTCAGATACCTTTATCTACATTAAAAGCAAAGATTGATTATGCAGTTTCAGAAGCTCTTGTAACTCTTGGTATTATTGGGATAAAAGTATGGATATATCTTGGAGATGTAGATAACAAGAAAGGAGATACTCATGCTACAACCCGCTAGAACAAAATATAGAAAACAACAAAGAGGTAGAAACAAAGGCGAAGCTACAAGAAATAATAAGATCGCCTTTGGTGATTATGCTCTTGTGGCTTTAGAAAATGGTTATCTTACACCAAATCAGATTGAGTCTGCAAGAATAACAATTACAAGAAATGCAAAAGGTGCTGTAAAGTTATGGATTAAGATTTTCCCTGATATTCCTTATACCAAAAAGCCTCTTGAAACAAGAATGGGTAAAGGTAAAGGTGCTGTTGATCATTATGTTGCTAGAATCAAAAGAGGTGCAATACTTTATGAATTAGGTGGTCAGATAAGCGAATCTGATGCTTTGGAAGCATTAAAACAGGCATCATTTAAATTACCCATCAAATGTAGAATTATTAAAAGAAACATTTTGACAGGGGTTTAAAAATGAAAAAAGCAATGGCTGATATTATCAATGCAAAAAATGAAGAGATTATCAATATACTAAATGAACTATCTAGAAAACTAGTTGACCTAAGAATAAAAGCAGAATATGGAGAAGTTAAAGATACTTCCCAGATTAAAAAAATAAAAAAACAAATAGCTAGATATAAAATGATACTTCATCAAAGAGGCATATCACTATAAGGAGTATGGTAATGGAAAAAAAGCAGTCTCATAGAAAATATTTTCAAGGTTTAGTTGTTTCAGATAAAATGGATAAGACTATTGTAGTTAAAGTCGAAACCTTGAAAATGCATCCTATTTATAAAAAATATGTTAAAAAATGGAAAAAATATAAAGTTCATGATGAAAAGAATATTGCAAAAGTTGGTGATGTTGTTCTTATTGGTGAAACAAGACCACTTTCAGCAACAAAATATTTTGAACTTATAGAAATAGTTAAAAAACAAGGATAAGAAAGAGGTGTACCATGATTCAGCAAGAGACAATACTAAAGGTTGCTGATAATAGCGGCGCCAAATTATTAAAGTGTATCAAGGTTTTGAATCATTCAAAAATTAGATATGCTTATGTTGGAGATATTATTGTTTGCTCTGTTTTCGAAGCGATCCCAAATTCTAATATAAAAAAAGGTCAAATTGTGAAAGCCGTTATTGTTAGAACAAAAGATGTAATAAAAAGACCAGATGGTTCATGTATTAGATTTGATGAGAATGCAGCATGTATTGTAGATAAAGATAAAAATCCTATTGGGACTCGTATTTTTGGACCGATTGCTAGAGAGCTTAGAGATAGAGATTTTGCAAAAATCATTTCTCTTGCTCCAGAGGTTCTATAAGTGAGGTGGCTATGAAAATTAAAATTAAAAAAGATGATAATGTTCTTGTTATAGCTGGAAGAGATAAGGGAAAGAAAGGTAAAGTTATTGCTGTTTATCCTGATGCTAATAGAGTTTTAATTGCAAATGTTAATCTCAGAAAAAAAACTATTAGGCAACAAGATCAGATGATGGATAAAAACTTTGCTGAAAGAGAAGTTCCTATACATATATCAAATGTTATGGTAATTTGTCCACATTGCAAAAAACCAGCAAGACTTGGAAGAAGAAGCGAAGAAGATCATAAAAGATATTGTCGAAAATGCGGTAAAGATATAGACTAGTTTAATAAGGAAGAGGTAAAAATATGGCTCAACTAAAAGAAAAATATAAAAAAGAAGTTATTCCAGTTCTTAAAGAAAAATTTAACTACTCTTCCATAATGGAAGTGCCAAAAATCGAAAAAGTTGTTTTGAATGTCGGTGTCAGCGAAGCTGTCATAGATAGAAAATTTGTTGATGAAGCAATAAAAGATATTGAAAAAATTGCTGGTCAAAAAGCAGTAAAAACAAAAGCTAAAAAATCTATCAACCAATTTAAAGTCAGACAGGGTCAAGAGTTGGGTGTTAAGGTTACTCTTAGAAAAGAAAGAATGTGGGAATTCCTTTATAAATTTATCAATGTTGCTTTACCTCGAATAAGAGATTTCAAAGGTATAGCTGTAAAAGGTTTTGATGGTAAAGGGAATTTTACTTTAGGAATAAAAGAACATACAATCTTCCCTGAAATTGAATTTGAATCAACTGAAAAAATTAGAGGTCTTTCTATTACAATTGTTACAACTGCAAAGACTGATGCAGAATGTAAAGAATTACTCGCAGCTTTGGGTGTTCCATTTAGGAGGTAATTAAATGGCAAGAAAAGCAATGATTGAAAAATCTAAAAGAAAACCAAAATATGAGATTAGAAAGCATAATAGATGCAGGATATGCGGTAAACCCCGAGCATATTATAGAGATTTTGGGATTTGTCGTATTTGTTTAAGAAAATTAGCAGGTGAAGGTAAAATCCCTGGATTAAAAAAAGCTTCATGGTAAGGAGTGGTAAATGTATTCAGATCCAATTAGCGAAATGACTACTAAAATTTATAATGCCCAGGTGGCTAATAAGCCAGATGTAACAATCGGCTATTCTAAAATGAAAGAATCAATATTAAATATTTTGAAAGATAAGGGTTTTGTTCAGGATTTTTCTATCGAATCATATACATCAAACTCAGATATTAAACAAATTCATGTTGTATTAAAATATACATCTGATAGAAAACCTGTCATAAATGGTATTAAAAGAGTTTCAAAACCTTCTAGAAGGGTATATCATTCGGTAGAAGATATTAAACCAATTATGAATGGTTTTGCAGTTGGGATCTATTCCACAAATAGAGGGATTTTAACTGATAAACAAGCAAAAAAAGAAAATATCGGTGGAGAATATCTTTTTTATATATGGTAAAAAATGAAACATATGAAATTAGGAGATTAGTATGTCTCGATTAATAAAAAAACCTATAATCATACCTTCAAATGTTAAATTATCTATTCAAAA
>JAAZOT010000016.1 GCA_012797605.1 Spirochaetales bacterium
AGAATATGAAAAATTTATGAAAGACCCCTCTGATTCAGGTTTGGTATTTTATAGTTTATTAAATCCACTGAATGAAGAATTTATAAAAAAGGAAAGAGAAAAAATACTTTTCATAGTTTTTCATAATGATGAATTTTTTAAAAAATCAGCTATTTATTCGGTTGGAACAATTAAAGGTTTTATATTTTTAGGGACATTCTTAGATGGTGTATACCTCTATGATGAGTCTCGCAATCTTATTCAGTTAATTCAAACATCAAATTCAAATCTTTATTCTAATCTTATTAGAGATTTCTGGACATATGAATCAAGAATGCTTATCTGCACTTATGATGGTATTAATACAATTGATTTTTCAAATATTGATATGAAAAAATATAATGAATTTTCTTTTGCTCAAAAGGTTCAATATGTAAAATCAAATATGATAATTTCAAAATTATCTATCTTTCCTTATGGGAAAAAATACTCATCAGTTTATGAAGATGATAAATATATAGTTGCAACTACTCATTATAATGGAATATATGTTTACAATAAAAAGAAAAAAGATTTGATAAATATTTTACCAAATTATACTATAGAAAAAGCAATCTGTGTGCAGGACCTACTTTATATTGCCACATACCAAAAGGGAGCCTATATATATGATTTAAATGAACAACGATTGTTGTATAATTTATTTAAGGAAAGTGATGTAAAATATGTATATAAAAAGAATGATTTTGTATATTTTATAACTTATAAAGATGGGGTATACAGAGCAAATATTTCTGATAATTCTGCTAGATATGGTTCATTTAGTCTTTTATTGACTTCAGAAATGGTTTCATACACAAGATCCTGTGCCATAATAAATGATAATTTATACATAGGGAGCATGAAAAATGGATTATATATATTCAATTTAATCACTGGAAAATTTCAAAACTTAAATACTTCCACCAAGTTTTTTTCAGATAACATTACTTCTTTAATTGAATATAATGGTTTTTTATTAATTACTTCTCTAAATGATGGAGTAGCGATTTATAATAAAAATGAATAAATTGATTCATAGTCAGATTAAAAAAACTATTTAAAGGTTTAAAAAGATGAAAAGGTTTTTTTCTTTCTCTCAATTTGATAAATATTACTATAAACAAATTATTATTTATTTTTTAGGCTCAACAAGTATTTTTGTTCTTCTTTTTGTTCTTGGTCAGGTTAGAGTAATTTTGGAGACAGTCAGTTTAGAATATTTATCATTCTGGTACATTTTAAGGTTATTAATATTGACTATACCTATGCATCTATTTGTATCTATGCCAGTTGGATTAAATCTAGCTAATGCTTTACTATTCGGTTTTATGTCTATCAATAGTGAAATTCTTGCATTAAGAAGTTTTGGAACCAAAGTAGAAATCTTTTTAAAACCAGTTTTAATATTTGCTTTAATAGTATGCATTTTAGTATATCTAGATATGGATTATTTATATCCTTATGCCAATAAGATTTATCTTGAGCTTTTAATTAAAGGGCAGATAAAGACAATTCAGTCTATTATCCAAGAAGGTAAAGTAATGCCGTATAAAAACTATAAAATTTATGTTGGATCATCATCTCTAAGCAATGGGAATAAAATTTATCATGATGTTGTGATAACTCAATCATCTTCAAAATCTTATAATTCAGTTTATGCAAAAAAAGCTGTTATTGAAGATAATCCTAATAATTTAGGCATAATTTCTTTAACATTATTGGATGGTGATTATATAATCAATTATGAAGATAAAAGAAATTTAATAGCAAAATTTGATAAATTATACCTGTTGTTTTTTAAACCAAATACCAGTTCAATAGGTGAAAGTTTCTTAATGTATACTATCAATAAATTGAATAATATAATAAAAGAATATAAATCTAAAGGGGAAGATAAATCTTCCTATCGCTTTATAGAAGAAAAATTACATTTTAAGGTTGGTCTTATAATTTCCTGCATATTATTTGCTTTTGCAGGCTTTGCAATAGTAAAAGCATTCCCAAGGCTAAATCTTGGGATATCGCTTTTTACCTCTATTTGTACTATAATGATATTTTATTTTATCTTTATAGGATTATCTAAAACACTGGTTGCAAGGACATTGATACCTATTCCAATTATATATTATCCGCTATTAGGAGTTATTTTGTTGATTAGTCTTATTTTATACTTTATTGGTATAGTTAAAAATTGAAATTAATCTTTGGAGGTTTTATGCCTATTCATGTAAGAGGTGAACCAAAGGATATAGCAAAGATTGTTTTACTTCCAGGTGATCCACAAAGAGCTGAATATATTGCCAATAAATACTTTGAAAAACCCAAAAAATATACTGATTACCGTTTAATGTATGGTTTTACTGGAACTTGTAATGGATATCCAATCTCTGTTCAAACTACGGGTATGGGGACCCCATCGCTTTCAATAGTTGTTGAAGAACTTATAAGTTTAGGAGCAGAAGTTCTTATAAGAGTCGGAACCTGTGGATCAATTAATTCTAATGCTGATCTAACAGATGTTATTTTAGCTACATCGGCATCATCTAGTCATGATATCTTTTCACGAAAATTCAGTGGTGCTTGCTTTTCAGCATCATCAGATTTTGAACTGAATTTAGCTATATATCAAGCAGCAAAGACTAAAAACAAAAGGTTAATTTATGGAGATATACTTACTTCTGAGACTTTTTACGAAGATGATTTCGAATTATACAAAAAGTTTAGCAGTTATGGAACTTTAGCAGTTGAAATGGAAAGTTATGCCTTATTTGGTCTTGCTAAAAAATATGGGAAAAAAGCAACTGCATTATTGACGGTATCAGACATTGTTTTTGAAAAGAAAAGAGCAGATTCTGAACTTATTCAAAAAGGTGTAGATGCTATGATAGATCTTGTAATTGATAGTTTACCAGAAATTTATAGATTTATTAAATAGTATTTTTAAAGAAGTTTTTACAAATTTTTAATTATTATTTTTAATTTTCTTCATTCCCATTTTTTTTAGGAGTCTTATCAAGTAATTTTTTAAGACTTTCAGGAGAAATGTTCTGTGCTTCAATATTAGCTGCTTTTATCTCATCATAAATCTCTTTTCTATAAATTTTTATTGAAGTTGGAGCAATTATACCTATTTTTACTTGATCTTGTTTAATATCTACAATCATTATTTCAATATCATCACCTATCATTATACTTTGGTTAGTTTTTCTTGATAGTACCAACATGGTATTTCCTTATTATTTATTATAAATAAAAAATCCTTATCTACTTTGAAAAAAGATAATGTTTTGTAGTGTACTTAGGGTTATTGATAATATATTGCATAGCTTTATGTGTTTTTATATTGATTACAATAGGTCCTACAAGATTTGCAGAAACTTCTTCAATTTTATCTGATAATGTTACTATTACTAAAACAAGTAAATCTGTCGATTTTTCCAATTCTAACAGGTTTTTTGCTTCATCTGAAAGGTCAAATTCATAATCTGAGAAAAACAGAAATGGATCGCAGACTATAAAACCGATAGCTTCATCTTCCAATGATTGAAGTAGCATAAAAGGCGCTAGATTTGCATCTATCAAATAATATTCCTTTATATGTTCAAAACCAAAAATTCCATCATCAAAATAAAGTTTTTGAGATTCATCTACTTTAAAAGATCCAAGATTTATATTTTTTATAATTGTAGTAGAGTTTTTATTCACAAAATCCTCCAATTAAAACAAAAGATTTAACGGATAAAATTTAATAGAGTTAAATCATATATTTTTGAACCAATTTGTAATGCTGCTTGATGCATTAATTCATATGCTTTCAAATCTGTAATAGTTTTAGTGACATCTGTTTCAAGATTGTTTGATAGTTGATCCTGCAAGATTAAGGAAAGATTTTCATATTGATTTGATGCAAGTAAAGCTTTTTCTGATCTTGAACCTATTTCAGCTTGATATTTAATCAAATTATTAATAGAATTATCAATGAGAGCTAGTGTTCTTGTGGATAAAGATTCAATATCATTTGATTTTAAAGCTTTAGAGAAATTTATTAGCTGATCAAAAAGACTTCCTCCAAATTTTCTTACATTTCGAGATAGATTTGCAGGGGGTTTACCTATTGGATCTAAAATTCCCATTTTCTCTAAAAGGTTACCTTTTATATCTTCGAAAAATGGTTGATGTGGATAAGTTGTTTCAAAATAAAACTCAGAAGTATTAATATCAAAGTTGGCTTTAACTCCAGTATTTGCTTTATTTATTCTTTCTATTATTACATCAATAGTATCACCTTTATAGATATTTATTTGAGTATTATTTATCTTGATAGTGCTATCTTCAGTTGCTATGAAATTTGCTAGATTTTTTTCTGGAATTATTGTTTGATTTTCAGAGTAAAATAATTTACTTGCAGGCAAAGAAAAAGCAACTTTATTTGAATTTCCTATATCTGCAGTCATTTCTCCACTATCACCCACATAGTTAATAGCTTGTATTTCACCTTCTATTTCTGTAATTACAAAAGGAGGTCGTAAGGTTTCAAAACCACTAAATAAGTATCTTCCATTATATTGCTCATTTGCTGTAGCTGCAATTTGAGATGTCAGCTGTAAGACCTCTCTTCTAACATTTTCTCTATCTTTTTCTTCTAGTGTCCCATTTACTGCTTGAATTATTAATTCCCTTAATCTTTGAAGGGCATTTGTCATATGTTGTATATTTGAATCTATGAAGTCAAGATTTTCTTTAGCAAAATTTGCATTATCTTTATATAGAGATATCTGAGATAAAGATGATCGCAATCTTAATGAACTTAAAAATGATATAGGATTTTCACTTGGTCTTGAAAATGAAATACCAGAAGATATAGAATTATTGGATTCGTAAATTTTTCCTTCCAAGCGCATCATGTCTTTTTGGATATTTAAAGTATGCATAGAAGAACTTACTCTATACATCGCAAACTCCTTTTCGCTTATTTATTTTTCGGCTTATGAAGAAATACTATAGTTAAATATTTGTTATTATATCATTTGTAATTAAAAATAATTTGCAAATTATAAAAAATTTTTTAATATTATTAAAACTTACATAAGGTGCTTATGGAAAAAGAATCGAAAAGATCTTTTTACTTAACAACTTTTTTAATAGGTCTTGGCTTTTTTACAATGGGGATGATGGATCCATTATATGACTCTTTTGTTCCTATTTTTTTACAAAAATATATTTCAAGTAAGGGAATTATAGGCTCAATAATGACTCTTGATAATATCTTTGCTATATTTTTAATTCCTATAGTTTCAGCAATTTCCGATAGAACCAGAACATCTATCGGAAGGAGAATGCCTTATATACTAGTAACATTGCCCATGTCTGCTATATTTTTTGCATTGATACCTTTTGGTTATTTAAAAAGTCTCGCAGCTTTAATCATTGTTTTGTTTTTACTAAATATTTTTAAGCAATCTGCAAGAGGACCAGTTGTGGCTTTAATGCCAGATACAGTTCCAGCTGATTTTAGATCCGAGGCAAACGGAGTTATCAATACTATGGGTGGTATTGCTACAATCATAGGAAGTCTTTTTTTAGCAAAATTAATGGATCTATCTATTAATCTTCCAATAATTGGAAATAGTAAGGATAAACTTCCTTTTATAATTGCAGCAGTCTTAGTTGTTTTCGCAACAATTATCCTATTCTTAACTGTTAAAGAGAAACAAAGAGGGGAAAGCGAGAAAAAAGTTTCGATAGGTAAATCTTTAAAGCTTATATTTTCAGCAGAGGATAAAAGTGCACTATTAATCCTTTTTTCATTATTATTTTGGTTTTTAGGATACCAAGGTGTTCTTCCATTTGTAACAATGTATGCAATGCAATTTATTGGAGTAACAAAGGGTACCGCTGGGATTTCTCCAGGTATGGTAGGATTGGCATATGCAATATTTGCTGTTCCTTCAGGTATTGTTGCTCATAAAATTGGTAGGAAAAAAACTATCTCTATTTCTTTAATTGGCATTTTTATAATAATACTATTGATATTTTTCTCAAAACCTTTTGCAGATTCCATTAATTTATCTCAAACAATTCATCTTTATATCTTTTGGGGGCTTTTATTTTTATTTGGTATTTTCTGGGTAAGTGTAATAACAAACTCTTTCCCTATGTTATGGCAGATGGCGACTTATGATGATATGGGTATTTATACTGGTCTTTATTATACCTTTTCTCAAACAGCAGCAATATTAGCCCCTCCTATCGCTGGATTTTTAATGGATTGGCTTGGTTTTAGAGTTGTTTTTATTTATACAGCTATTTGTATGATGATTGCCTTTTTATTAATGCAGTTTGTTAAAAAAGGCGAACCAAAACATGCTGACTAAATATCAAAATTTTTCTACAACTGATAGTTTTATTGTTCTAAATTCTTCATTTTCTCTGAAATTATCCGCTGCTATATTAATGATATAAGTTCTTTCTGAATATTCAAAAATGGTGGGAAGAAATTTCTTCCCCCATTCAAAACAATTTAAATATTTTCCTTTGAAAAAATAATCAAAAGGAAGAGCAATCAATTGATGTATATCTTCTATTCTATAAAGATCAAAATGATTAAAATTTAACCTCGTATGTTTAATTCTCCCATAATAATTATTAACAATTGTAAATGTAGGTGAATCAACTTTCATTTTATCAATTTTGAAAAAATATGCCAATTCTCTTATCAAAGTAGTTTTTCCAGAGGCTAAATCTCCTTCTAAAATTATAGAAGCTGGAATTTTTATTTCTTCTGCAATCAGATAAGCTATTCTTTTAAGATTTTTAAGAGAATAAGTCTTAACTTGAAATATTGATTTTGTCACTTTTTCCTCGACTCTTATTCATTTATTTACTTTTTAAATCTAATATCAGAAAAATTTAAAATTTCATCTTGTTTAATTTTATAATCAAAAGTAAAATTTATCAAAAAATATTAAAAAATTTACTCAAAAAACTTGACAACCAGAAAAATATGTTCTATTTATATGGTGAATAGTGGTGAATAGTGGATGATAAATTTTTTTGGTGAGTATAGATTTTCAATCGATGATAAAGGTAGAACTGCATTACCAGCATCATTTAGAGATATTCTTGAAAGAGAAAATGAGGATTCAGAACATTGGGTTATAACTAAAGGAATGGAGCAGTCTATACTTTTATATCCTATTAAAATCTGGCAGCAACTACTTGAGTACTTATCTCAAAAATTATCTTACAAAAATGAGGTAGATAGGACATTTCTTCGTTATTTTATTTTTCCCGCTAAAGAGGTTACAATAGATAAACAGGGGAGATTTATAATACCAAAAAATTTAATCGAGCATGGGAAAATTGCAAAAGATGTAGTGTTCCTAGGAGCATTGAATAAGATAGAGATATGGTCAGAAGATTACTGGGAGGGGTATATTAGTAATTCTTCTGACCAACTATCTCAACTGATAAGCAGATTGGATGATTTGAATCTTTGACTGATTCTTATTATAATTGATTTCGTTTTTTTTTCAAGAGAAAAATTTTTGGGAGGGGAAATTTTTTACTCTTGAAAAACTGGGAGGAAGCTGGGGCTCACTGCCCCAGTAATTTTAAAAAAATGGAAATTTAATATATAAATACTAAGTCTTCCTATTTATATACTTCATGAAATTATAAATTTAGGAGGTTGATATTAATTATCATATTCCTGTTTTAATAAATGAAATTTTAAATCTTATTCCTCAAGATATTGATCAGGAACAAAACCTTATAGTAGATGCTTGCTTTGGTGAAGGCGGCTATACAGATATTTTTTTAGAAAAATTTAAAAAATTGTACATTTTGGGGATAGAACAGGATCCAGAAATATTTAACATAATTAAGCAAAAATATTTGAATGAAAATAGATTGTACCTTGTTAATAGTAATTTTACAAAAATGGATGAAATATTAAAAGAAAAATTCTTATTGAATAAAAAACTCAAATTTATTGTTTTTGATTTAGGAATCTCAATGTTTCATATAAAAGAATCAAGTAAAGGGATAAGTTTCAATAAAGATTCGAAATTGGATATGAGAATCAACTTGGATGCAAAAGAAAGTGCGTATGATATTATAAATAATTATAGTAAAGAGGAATTAGCCAATTTGTTTTATAATCTTGCCGATGAAACCATGTCGAGGCAGATAGCAAATGCAATTGTAAATTATCGAAAAATTAAAAAGATTGAGACAAATCAAGAACTTGTTAAAATTGTCCAGAGCGTAAAAAAGGATAGGAAAAAAAATCCAGCAACTAAGGTTTTTCAGGCGTTAAGAATTAAAGTGAACAATGAACTTGAAAATCTTCAGATTGTCCTCGAAAAATCTCTGAATTTGATCCAGAAAGATGGAATCGTTGTAGTAGTTTCTTATCATAGTGGAGAAGATAGGATAGTCAAAAATTTTATTAAAAACAACTTATCTAGACTTAAGCCAATAAATAAAAAGCCATTATTACCTGATTATCAAGAAATAAGATCAAATCAAAGTGCAAGATCCGCTAAACTACGTGCTTTTGTAAAGATATAGGATTTTTTAAGATATAGGATATTTTTATGAAATCTAATTTTTTTATGATACTTTTGGTTATCTTAATAATACTAGTAATTTCAATTATTTACTTAAAAATAGCCCAAAAAGAAAAAAGTTTAGAAAGTGAAATTGAAAGTAAGAAAAAATTAAATCACAATTTAAAACTTTTATTAAAATCAAAATTATCTATATTTAACCTATCTAAAAGTATTGAGAATGAAAACCTAAGGCCTCTTAATGAAGATGATTTGATAATCATCCAAAAAGAAGATACTAATTCTAAAGCAGAAAAAAATGAATAAATTTTACTTAAAAGATTTAATCAAATTCTTAAAAACTAATAATATCAACTTTGAAGTTTTTGATCCACTTGAACTTTTAGACAAGTTTATTGTATATAATATTTTTACTGATACTAGAGATGTATTGAATCAGGTTGAAGAAGATAAGCCTAAAGAATATTGTACTAAAGAGAATCGTGACAGCATTTTCATAGCAATAAAAGGGGAGAAATTTGATAGTCATCTTAAGCTAAAAGAGATCGTTCAAAATTGCAAAATAATATTTATAGAAAAAACTGATTTCTTAACTGAAGATGAAGATTTAATTTCATTTTGCATATCCAATAAAATTATAGCAATTAAATCTAATAATAATCGTATAATAATGGCCTTTCTTTATAAATTTAAATATGATTCGATTGATGAGAAACTTAATATATTTGCCATTACTGGAACTGATGGAAAGACATCGATGGTCGCAGTACTGCATTTAATTTTTTCAAGTCTATTTGGTTTATCTGCATCAATAGGAACTTTGGGTGTAAATTTAAATGGAGTAAAATATGATTTTAAGCAAACCACTCCTACAACTCCAGAAATCAAGGATATTTATTTTATATTTGAAAATCTCTATAAAAAAGGTGTCAAGTTTATATTTATAGAAGCGACTTCCATAGCAAGCGTCCAAAAAAGACTTGAAGGTATTTCTTTTGATAATTTGTCTTTTACTACAATGACAAGTGATCATCTAGATTTTCATAAAACATTGGAAAATTACTATAATGCAAAAATTGCTTTTATAAAACAACTTGCCAATTCAAAAAAGGATATAAAAACGATTATCTATAATCTTGATGATTTAAATGTAAACCTTATAAAGCAGGAGCTTAAAAAATTTGATAATATTATAAGTTTTAACTATGGTTATCATAAAGATTCGGATTTTAGAGTAATTGAAACCAAATATTTTAATAGGCTATTAAATGTTAAAATTGAAATATCTGAAAAAATATTAAGTTACTATAATATACCAGCTAATAAGAAAATAATTGAAATAGACACAAATCTTATAGGAAAAGTAAATTCTTACAATATAGTTCATAGTGTGGCTCAAATTTTCAATTATTTAATAGTTCATCAAAAAAAGGATATTAACGAATTTTTTATTTACATCGAAAAAACAAAAAAGATTTATAAAAGCCTCTGCATTCCAGGTAGAATGGAAAGGATTGATTATAATAATAATGATATATTTATTGATTATGCTCATACTTCTGATTCTTTAAAAAATGCAATTTTGACATTAAAAGATGCTGGATATAAAAAAATATTTACGATCATGGGTTGCGGTGGAGATCGAGATAAGACAAAAAGACCTGCTATGGGAAGAATTGCTACTGAACTTTCAGACTTTGTGATTATTACATCAGATAATCCAAGAAATGAGGAACCTGATCAAATTATAAAAGATATCCTTGATGGGATAACCAAAGAAAATTATTTAGTAGAAATAGATAGATATGATGCTATTAAAAAAGGACTAGATTTATTAAATAAGACAAGAGATCATGGCGCATTATTAATTGCAGGCAAAGGACATGAAGATTATCAGGAGATTAAAGGGATAAAACACCATTTTTCAGATAAAGAGGTTGTACAAAGCTTAATAAAAAAGTAAGATAAAATTTATTATAAGATAATTTTAAATTTTAATTTATAGATAAAGTATGAAAAAAAATTTTGATTTTTATATTTTGCTATCAGTGATTTGTTTATTATTAATTGGAACATTAAACATATTTTCACAGACACAGATTCAGTATAAAGATTATCCTATTAGGAAACAGATTTTCATTAAACATCTGATTTTAATATTAATATCAATAGCGTCTGGAATAGTTTTTTATTTTTTAAATTTAGAAAAAATTATAAAATCATATTTCATACCAATTTCAATTATGATGCTCATATTGTTATTATTGCCTATTATTTTTAGAAAGTCAGTTGAAATAAATGGTTCATATAGATGGATAACTTTTAAGTATTTTTCTATTCAGCCTTCTGAAATAAGTAAATTATATTTAATTTTGACTTTTTCATCCTGGTTTTCAAAAAAAAAGGATTCCCAATATTCTTTTAAAAATGATTTACTTTTTCCCCTAATAATTGCTACCATAATATTATTTCTTATTTTTATTCAAAAAGATCTTTCAACTTCATTTTTAATAGGTGTATTTTTGATTGTCACTTTTATAATAATAGGGGTTCCAACTATTACTATTATTTATTTTTTATTGCTTACTCTATCTATTTTTATCATTTTAATCTTTTCAGAACAGTACAGAATTAATAGGATTATTGCATTCTTAATACCAAAAGCAAATATATCGAGTCTATCATTTCAAAATTTTCAAGCATTACGATTTATAGGTTTAGGAGGATTGTTTGGCAAAGGTTTGGGTTGGACTATGAGTAATGGGGAGTATTTACCTCTATCATTTTCCGATTTTGCTTTTGCTAGTATTGTCTGTGAATTTGGAATCGTTGGTGGGATATTTATATTGTTTTGCTATATCATCATACTAGTAAGAGGATATATAATCTGTCATGATACATCAAATCAGTTTGATTTTTTATTGGCTAGCTTTTCTATTTCGATGTTACTAATCCAAGTCTTTATAAATGCATCAGTGGCATTGAATCTAATTCCTCCCACAGGAGTAACACTACCTTTTGTTTCATATGGAGGTTCTTCTTTGATTGTGTCTATGATTATGATATCTATTTTATTAAAAATAAGAGTTAAAACAAAAACAAGATTCGAAATTTACGGTTCAGGTTAAATTAAGATATTAAAAGATATTTTAATTGAATAATATTTAAGGTTTTAGGAAAATGAAGTTTGATGCAATGGATAAATTTAATTTGCACAGTGAAAGAAAAGAAAGATCAAAAGTATTAGTTTTAATATTGATAATAATACTTTTTACTGTTGTTTTTATTTTACTTGTATACTTAAATTCAGTAAAGTTATCTCGAATCGAACTAGTAATTTTGGGTTTATCCGATGATTTTAAGCAAGATTTTTATGCTATAATAAAAGATAAAACAATTTTATTGACAATTTTACCAAATTTTGATGATAGAATTGAACAATTATATTATATTGAGAAAATAAAAATTCATCATGTTTCAATTAAAAAAATTATTTTTTCAATTTCTGAAAAAAAGCCTTACTGTATAGTTTATGACAGAAATAATGGGATTTTTTATCAAATTACTAAAGATTTTATTGTTTTAAGAAAAATTTTTAATAATTCAATCTTAAATTATTATATAGTTTCTATAGATTTCCCTAAAATATTTAATAAAGGTGAAAAAATAGAATTTCTAAATAATAAGATAGATTTATATAATGAAGATTATCAATTATCCGAAATTATTGTAGACAAAGGAAATATTTTTGGTATTCCAGTTAAACATAAAAATATTATACTATTTGGGACATTTGTGGATAAAGTTAAATTGAAAAACTTAAGATTATTATTTTCTTTTATGGATGATAAAAAGGAAGATGTAAGATTTAGCAGAATAAAATATATTGATTTTACATATTCTGATATAGCAAGAATTATTTTTGAATAGGAGAAACTTGTTTGAAAAGTGGAATTTTAGCTGCATGTGATATTGGTTCCTCTAAAGTTTGCTGTGGAATTGCAAGAGTAGATGAAAATCAAGAGTTTTCATTGATTGGTTTTGGGCAAACAGTTTCTAAAGGGATTCGAAAGGGAGTTGTTTCAAATATTGAAGCAGTTACCAAAAATATAATTGAAGCCGTAACTGAAGCCGAGGTAATGGCTGGAGAATCTATATCATCCTTGACTATAAATATAAGTGGAGATCATATTAGTTCTTCTAATTCTACTGGAGTAGTTGCTGTTTCAGGGAAAAATAAAGAAATAACTGTTGAAGATGTAAAGAGAGTAATTAATGCCGCAAGAACCGTCGTTATACCAAAAGGCAGAGAAATGATACATGTTCTTGAACAACATTATACTGTTGACGATCAAGTTGATATCAAAGATCCTATTGGCATGACTGGTGTTCGATTGGAAACATCAGTACACTTGGTTACTGGTTCTATGATGCTTCTATTAAACTTAAAAAACGCGATACTAAGATCTGGTTATAGTTTTCAAGATATTATTATTTCATCACTAGCTTCATCTGCTGCTTGCATTTCAGATGATGAAAAAGAACTTGGTGTTATATTGATAGATATTGGTTCAGAAACAACAGATTTAATCTGCTATTACAACAATGCAGTAATATACTCATCGGTTATTCCTATTGGTAGCTCTAATATAACCAAAGATATTGCTATCATGCTTAAAATACCTATAAAAGAAGCTGAGAATTTAAAGATAAATAGTGGTTATGCATATTCAGAAGATGTTGATAATGATGAAAAGATCGAGATTCCCGCTATTGGAGCGAATCCTTCAAAATTAGAATCTAAAAAATTCTTGTCTGAGGTAATCGAAGCAAGAGTAAAAGAAATATTAGAACAGGTAAATTTTCATATAAATAAAGGGGATTTAAGAAAGAGAATCCCATCAGGAATAGTTTTAACTGGAGGAGGTTCAAAACTACAAGGTATTGAAAGGCTTTGTTATGAATATCTTAAAATTCCAGTTAGGATTGGTTTCCCTTATGGTTTTAGTTCTGTAAACAACAACATATTCTCTCCAGAGTATTCTGTTTTAGTTGGTCTTTTGCTTTTAAGCCTTGAAGATACAAAACTTGAAGTAAAAGAAAAAGATAAAAAAGGTTTTTTTGAAAAATTTAAATCTTTTTTTTCGAAATAGTTGAAAAATATTTGAAAATTTTTAAATAGGTTTTATTATTTATAAAGATGCTAAATTAAGTATATAAATTATATAAATTATATAAAATATTATTTTTTGACATAATTATTTTATCTTTAGCTTTTTTCTTTTATAAAAAGTAAAATGGTGACGGGAAGCACCATAAGGGGAGGGGGAGATGGATTTTTCAATTAGAGTTACAGAAAGTGAAGACAACTCTTTACCAATTCCTAAAATTGTAGTTGTTGGTGTTGGTGGTGGCGGTCAGAATGCTGTTAATCATATGATTGATTCAGAAATAAATGATGTTGAATTCGTATGCATTAATACAGATAAACAAGCTTTAGTAAGTTCTAAAGCTAAGATAAAAATCCAAATAGGTTCAAAAATTACCAAAGGTTTAGGCGCTGGAGCTAATCCACAAATTGGCGAAAAAGCTGCTGAAGAAGATCAATCTAAGATCAGGGAAGTATTAAAAGATGCCGATCTCGTCTTTATAACCGCAGGCATGGGTGGTGGTACCGGTACAGGTGCTGCACCTGTTATTGCGAGGATAACAAGAGATATTGGGGCATTATCCATAGCTGTTGTTACAAAACCTTTCAGCTTTGAAGGTAAAGCTAAAATTGCTAGAGCTGAAGAAGGGATTAAAAGATTAAGACAATTTGTAGATACACTTATTGTAATTCCAAATGATAGACTTACACAGGTAGCAAAAACATCAATTTCATTATTTACCGCATTTTCAATGGCAGATGATATTTTGAGACACAGCGTGCAGGGACTTGCTGATCTACTTACCAAAAATGGTTTTATAAATGTAGATTTTCAAGATGTTAAAACTATACTGAAAAATCAAGGTTATGCTTTACTTGGTATAGGAGAAGGGACTGGAGAGAACAGGGTACTTGAAGCAGTTAATAAGGCTATTTCTAATAATTTAATTGAAAATGTAGCAATAGATGGAGCAAAATATGCTATAGTCAATGTTGAATGTGGAAGTGACTTCCAAATGAATGAGTATGATCTTATTATGAAAACTGTATCTGAGAAGATGGATAAAGATAGTATGGTAATTTTAGGAATTATAAAAAATGAATCATTTAAGGATCAAGAAAAAATAAGAGTTACAATAATTGCTACTGGTTTTTCATTGAAAGATGAACAAGTTATCGAAAAGGAAATAACTGGAGAAGTCAATATTGTAGAAGATAAAGAAGAAGAAATAGAAAAATTAAGAGATAATAATAAAACTGAAATAAAAGTTGCAAATGGTACGACAGAAAGAATTATCGCATTTGATACTTATGAAGCTTTAAAAAGGCAGATTTTTGGAGAAAATGTTGAAATACCTGCTTTTTTAAAACAAAAAAAGTTTTCTGAAAAAAATGATTAAAGTTTATGATAAAACTGAAGAAATTTGGATAGAAAATGAAATAAAAAATCTTTCTTTTTCAAAGAAAGTTGCATTAGTTTTTCCAAATGAATATAAAGTTGCATCTTCTAATTTAGGTTTTCATATATTAATTAAAAACTTATCTTTGATAGGTCAAAAACCAGTAAGATTTTTTTTTGATAAAGATATAAATGACTTTATATCTTATGATACTAATAGAAAAATAAGAGATTTCGAATATATCTTTATTTCTATTTCATTTGAAAATGATGTAGAGAACATATGGAATTATTTTAATAAGACCCAGTTGAAAAATAATAATATAATTGTTGGTGGTTCAGCTGTTACTTTAAGTCCATTTCTTTTTATGGATTTTGCAACAAATATAGCTGTGGGAGATAGTGAGGAATACTTTAAAAATTTTACAAGTGTTGAAGATCTGGAATTTATCAATTCTGCCTATGTTAAAGAATTCTTCGCTGAAAAATATAAATTAGAAAAAAAATCTAGATTTAATTTTTTAGAGAAAAAAATTGATTCTAAATTACTTTATGAGTTTAAAAGTAATCTTAATTCAAAACTAATAGAGTTTAATAATAAATTTAATAAAACTTCCGATACTAAAACTCCTGCTTACTCTATTTTTATTACAAAAAAATCTGCATTCACAAATTATTTTTTAATAGAAATATCAAGGGGTTGCCCTTTCAGTTGTTCGTTTTGTACAATGAAAAATCTATATAATCGATATAGATTATTTGACTTAGATGAAATATTGGAAAAGTTATCTATCGGTTACTCGAAAACTAAAAATTTTGGATTGATTTCCGCTGCTACTCCTCCAATAAAATATATAAGAGAGATTAGGAAAAATTTTCCCGATGCAACTTTACATTTTTCATCTTTAAGAGTCGATAGTATAGACGAAGAGTTTTTGGAGATCGTATCAACTTTAAATTTAAAAACATTGACTATTGCCCCCGAAACAGCTTTAGAAGAGATAAGATTTAAAATAGGTAAAAGATTTTCCAACTCTCAAATTTTTAATTTCATTCAAAATGCAGCAAAAAATGGGATATTTAAATTTAAATTCTATTTCATTCTTGGTTTAAAAGCCTTGAATCCAATATTTGATTTAGCACAATGCGAACTTGCTATAATGGAGGAAGCAAAATCAATAATAGAATTTATTGATCAGGCTCAATCTTTAATTTTTGAAAGATATAATAGAATCCCTTTTTTTTCTATTTCAATAAATTCTTTAATTCCTAAACCTTTGACTTTTTTAAGAGATTATAATTTTATAAATTTAAATTTATATAAAAAAGTAAAAGAATTTATGAGGAAAGAAATTTATAAAAGAAAAAATATTGCTATAGAATTTATTTCTTATAAGGAGGCAAAAAAAGAATATCTTTATAGTTGGAATTTTGTTGAAAACTTTAATTTAAATAATAATCTTTACATGTAAAGTAGGTAAAATGACAGTTAAAATTTAATAGTATGGGCAATATCAAAAAAAGTAAAAAAGAAAAAACTAATATTGAATTCAATTTTAATTCACAGATACTTGATCTGATCTTTTTATCATTTGTTCAATCTGATGATATAATTTGTGTTTTTAAGATAGTTAACAGTAAAGAAGAACTTTACTATGCAAATCCATCTTTTTACAAAAATTTATCTTACACTAAGACTGAATCAAAAGATATTAAATTTAGTGATCTTTTTGGAAAAGTAAGTAAAAAGGAAAAAATAGAAACAATAGAAAAGTTAAGAGAAGAAAGATATTTAATAAGATCAACTTCTTTAATAGGTAAAGATTATTCCTTTATTCCAGTTACTGCAAGATTGTATTTGTTTGAAAGCGCAAATGAATTCTACTTAATAATAATAGCCAAAAGTAAAATTGAAAAAAATATTTTAGAATATAGAAAATATATTTCTGAATTCTTGCTAAAAAATTTCCAAAATTATGGTTTAGATGAAAAAATAATAGAAAAAGTTGCAGAATCTATTTTTATTTTTTTTGAAGCAAATACTTTATTTTATCTACCAATGAATGCTGCTGAAGATGCACAGCAACTGTTTTATATGAAGGACTCTGCACTAACTAAGATTTCAAAGGAAGAGGTGATTCAACCGATCAAAGAAATAATTGAGAATAATCTTTATCTCATAAAGATTAAAAAAGAACCAGTAGTTATAAAAATGGATAAGAAAAAAATCAAAAATACTAATATAAAAACTAATCAATCTAGGTTAGGAGCTATTTTTTTTAACAATGTAATTAATACTGGTATTATAATTCCAATATATATTGAAAATGATTTACAAGCTATAATTTTTATTGGAACTGAAAGAGATGAATTCTTTTTGGAGGAAATAAACCTTATTAGATTTACTTTTCAAGGTATTTTGATATTTAAAATGAAAGAATTTTACCTAAAAGAACTATATTACCAAAAAAGCTGTTTTTCAGATCTATTGAATCATTCACTTGAAATGCATTATAGGCAAAATATCCAAACTAGAAAACTAGAATATATTTCAAAAGCATGTTTTAACATTACTGGATTTACAGATAAAGAATTGATGGAAGAGCCCAGTTTATTTTGGGAAAGAATATATCATGAAGACAAGAAAAAATTATTAGAAAAACATCAAACAAGATTTAATAAATCTTATAATTCTGAGAATTATTATGAATATAGATTTAAACATAAAGATGGTTCTTTAAGATGGTTATCAGATCTTTTTACAATTATTTTTGACAATGATGGTAAAGCTTTGTATATTGTCGGTAGTTTAAGAGATATTACTAAGCAAAAAGAAAATGAAATAAAAATGATAGAGATGGAAAAACAGATTGCACAATCTCAAAAAATGGAGGCACTAGGAAGATTTTCAAGTGAAATATCCCATGATTTTAATAATATTTTAATTGGTATAAAGGGCAATATCCAGCTTTCTTTTGAAAATCTAAATAACTTAAAAGATAAATTTACGGATACATTGAAAAATATAAATGTAAATGAAATAGATTTATTAAATGATGAAGTAGTCGAGATAGAGAATAATTTGAAAGATAATTTAGAGATTATAAAAAAAGGACTACAGCTAACTGAAAGAATAAAACTTTTTTCACAAAAAAAGCAGACTAAATCAGCATTATTTGAGATAAATGAAGCAATTTATGATATAAAAACCATTTTTAAATATTCAAAAGAAAAAGATATAACTATTATTTTTGATTTGACCAAAGAAAAAGTGTTTATAAATATGAACAGGACTCAATTTGATCAGGTTATTCTTAATTTATTAGTGAATGCCTTTGATTCAATTGAAAAAAGTGGTAAGATAACAATTACCACGGAGATTATTAAGAAGGAAGATTTAAATCTTAAAAAAGCTATTAAACTAGATCCAAAAGAAGATTACATAAAAATAACTATTTCAGATACCGGACATGGAATAGATAAAAAAAATATTCCTAAAATATTTGAGCCATTTTTTACTACAAAAGAGGAAAAAGGAACTGGACTAGGTCTTTCTATTGTTTATTCAATAATCAAACAAAATGGTGGTCAAATAGAATTAACTTCAAAAGTAGGAGTTGGTACTTCTTTTTATTTGTATTTACCAATAGAAAAAACCTTTAATCAATATGAAAAAAATTAAACCAGTAAGAATATCGAATTCAATAATCTTCGATAATTCTTTTATTTATCTCCAATCAATGTGCAGTTACCCTTATTCTGAAAAAGAAAAACTTGAAAACCAAATATATAGTCTTTCTAAGACAAATTGCAGTTTAATAAGATTTTCGATTCGAAATGAAAAAGAAATCGAATTTGCTAAAGAATTGAAAGAAAAGTATCAAAGAGATGACTTTATCTTTGTTGCAGATACTCATTTTTTACCTAGATTGGCTATTTTATCTATTAAAAATGGGTTTAGGAAAGTTAGAATAAACCCTGGAAATATGGATTTTAAACAGATAAATGAGATAGCAAAAGTTGCAAAAGATTTTGATTCAACTATAAGAATTGGTTTGAATGGTGGTTCAATAAACGAAAAAGTCGATTTAGAAAAATCTGACTATGTAAAACAAATAATAAAATTGTTTGAAACATATTTAGAACCTTTTGAAAAAGAGAACTTTGATAAGATTGTTTTATCGGCTAAATTTTCAGATTATAATTTAGCGATCAAAGTCAATAGAGAACTAAATAGAAATTTTAGTTATCCTATCCATCTTGGGGTTACTGAAGCTGGGACTAAAATTCGTTCAACTATATTACATACTCTTTTCCTAGACAAAATGATAAAGGAAGGGATTGGCTCTACAGTAAGAATTTCTATTACTGGCGATTCAATTGAAGAGATAGATATAGGAAATGAAATATTGAAGTCTTTAGGTGTCTATAGAGGAATAAATGTCATTTCATGCCCAACATGTGGGAGAACATGGGGGAATTTAACTAGATATGTACAAGATTTAACGAATTTAATAAAACCTTTGGAATATCAACTTTTTAAAAAGGAAAGTATGATTAAAAAACCAATATCTGTAGCAATAATGGGCTGTGAGGTCAATGGTCCTGGTGAAGCAAAAGACGCAGATTTTGGTGCTAGCTTAACAAAAGATGGTGCTATCCTTTTTTCTCAAGGGAAGATAGATTGTAAAATAACAAAGGAAAAGATTGCTGAAACTTTAATGAGTCTAATCCAAAATAGAATAAATAAAAATTGATTAATAATCTAATTTTTACTATCCTTGACAAAGCATACTTTTAATTTAATTTGAGTTTATGGAACAAAATTCTATCGGTGTCTTTGATTCGGGTGTCGGTGGTTTAACCGTACTAAAAAGTCTTATTAAAACCTTAAAGAATGAAAATTTCATTTATTTTGGTGATGTCGCAAGACTTCCATATGGTACGAAATCAGAACAAACAATAAAAAGATACGGATTCCAAGACGCAAAGTTTCTTATAGAAAAAAATGTCAAATTGATTGTGGTAGCATGCAACACAGTTTCTTCTGTTGCTCTAGACTATCTTAAAACTATATTTAATATACCAATTATAGGCGTTATAGAACCAGCAGCAGAGATAGCTGTTGAAAAGACAAAAAAGTCAATTGGAGTCATTGGTACAGTTGCTACTATTAAGTCTGGCAAATACTTAGAACTTATAAAAAATTATGCTAAAAATAGAGGAAAAACTATAGAAATACATCAGCAAGCAACTTCTTTACTTGTACCATTCATTGAAGATGGATGGAAAGAAAGTAAAATCTTAAAAGATGTAATAATCGAATATTTTAAAATTGATGATTTTATAAATAAAATTGATACACTAGTACTTGGTTGTACACACTATCCAGTTATTCAAGACTTGATAGAAGATATATGCCAAAATAAAGTATTTGTATTAAATTCAGCAGATGCAGTTTCTATTAAAGTAAAAGAAATTCTTGAAAAATTGCATATAGAATCAAAAGAAAAAAATAAAAAACAAAAGATAGAAATATATGTAACAGATGTTAATGATACTGTTTATTACTTAACCAATAAAATTTTAAGTGATGTTTTAGATGATAATGAGATACATAAAAAAATTAAGTTGGTTGATATACCTGATTAAAACTCGGTAGGAGGAATTTTGTGAGAAAAATTAGTCAAAAATTCATATTTATTATATTTTTAATTACCATCTGTATTTTTTTTAGTGCTACAACTGATTATATAATTCTTACAGTAAATGACCAACCAATAACATATTTGAATTTCATAAACACCTATAAAATGTATGTGGCTCAAGCTAAAGCTCAGAAGCAAGTTTTAACAAATCCAGTAAAAGAGACTTTGGATTATATGATAGATGATATTTTGATATCACAGGATGCTTCATCTCATGGTATTAAAGTAACAGATGATGAAATTAATATGCAAATAGAATACATAATGAAAACTTATAATTTGACTATAGATCAACTTTCTGAAGAACTTAAAAAGCAAGGTATGGATCTCAATCAATTTATTGAAAATCAAAGGAAGCAACTTTTGATGTACAGATATATTCAGCAAGTAATAGAACCTAAAGTAAAAAAACCTACAAAAAATGATATAGAAAACTTTTATAAAGAAAATAAAGAAAAATTTAAAGGTTCATATGAGTATTCAGTTAAATCAGTTAAGTTAATTGTTCCAAAAAATTCTGGTTTTAAAGAAAGATTAGCATTAAAAAGGAAAATAGACCAATACTTAAAGATGATAAAAGAGAGCAACCAAACTATTACAGAAGAGAATGTAAGAAAATTTTCATCTGAAAATCAAGTTACATTAATTTACGAACAGAAAAATTATTATCCAGAATTGATAGACGAAGAATTGGCTGATGAACTTGAAAATTTGAAAGTCGGTAAAATAAGTGATGTTATAGAATATAACAATGATTTTTATATTTTTATTCTTGAATCCAAGAGAGAAATTGATTATATACCTTTTATAGAGGTAGTTCAAAAGATTTATAACTATATTTATGAACAAAGGAAAATGGAACTTTTCCAAACTACTGTCGATAGGCTTAGAAAAGAAGCAATTATTGTTTGGTATGTAGATATAAACTCAATAGTTGTGCCATAAATCAAAAGTATATGAGCGAAAATAATAAAATTTCATTTAAAAGACAGTCAAGAATTCTTGCCTTCCAAGCTATTTATATTAATTCGTTAAATCCACAACCTGTTGATGAGTTAATCCTATTTAGTTGGACAAATTCAATTCCAGCACATGTATATAAGTTTGCTAAGGAGCTTACGAAAAAAACTTTAGAAGGTGAAGAAAAAATAATAAATATATTAAAAGAAAAAATGAAAAATCCAGAATACGATAAGATTTCAGAAGTCGAAAAAAGTATATTAAAAATTTCTCTTTGCCAATTACTATTTTTCCCCAAAATAGCTACCCCTATTGTTATTGATGAAGCAATTGAACTTGCGAAATCTTTTGGTGGAAAAAATAGTTATAAAATGATTCATGCTGTTCTTGATTCAATAAATAAAAATCTTTCAAGTTATAAACAAGGTTAGATGAAGAAAAAGATCAGTTATGAAAGTAAATATTTTACTAAAAAAGCAAATAAAAAAAGTATTCAAACTTATATAGTATTATGTTTTTTAATTTTTATTTTTATTGTAATAATTGCAGCATTATTCTTTTTATTTGGAAATAAAGTTGAAAATGCATTTATAAACCAAAAGTATGATGAATATGAAATTAAAAAAGAAGTAAGACTTTTTTTAAAACTCAAAGAATATGAATTACTTGATTCAAAAATAGATGAATATTTAAATTTAAAAATCGATAAAAAATTAGTAAGAAATTTAATTTATTTGAAATCTTTGATTTTAATGAATTTAAATGATTCAGAAAAGATTAAAGCTTTTGCAGATAAATATAAAAAGATATTAAGTAAAGATGATTATAATTTTTTAAATGGTTATCTTAATTTTATTAAAAAAAATTATGATGATACTAAAAAATATTTATATAAAATTAATAAAACTAGTCTTTTATACAGAGATTCAGCAATAATATTGGCAAAAATACTATTTGCTGAAAATAAAGTAAATGAAGCAATAAAAGTTCTTGAGAAAGTTGATAATAAAGATGATGCTGTATTATATAATCTGGCTTATTTATTCTTAAGCAAAAATGACTTCGCATCGGCTCAACTTTATATAAATAGCATAGGTAAGATAGTTCAAAACTTCCAAACTCTATCTTTCAAAGTAGATCTGTTAAGACTGCAAATTTCAATTGAAAATGAGAGTTGGGATATTGCCAAAAATTCATTGGTAAATATTCATGAATATCCTTTTTTAGATGAAACATATTTCTATAATCTTTTATTAGTAAGTTTTAAAAGTAGTGATAATGATAGGCAAGACAATTATTTAAAGGTAATAGAAAAAACTAAGGAAAATGATAATTATTCCTTTTCTTTATATCAACTTATCTTTACAGTACTATATTTTGAAAATATGAATAAAAAAGCGGTTGAGGTTTTTGAAGATTATAAAGAAAGGATATTGCAAGGTGAATATGAAAAATATTTAGCTTGTGCACTAGATTTATATGATAAAACCGAAAATTACACTAAAATTGTTGATATGTTGGATTTTAACTTATTAAATTCTATTTCTGAAAAATATTTTGAGTTTTATTTTCAAATTTACTATAAAGCGATGTTAAATGAAAAAAGATTAGACCAATTCAATGAAATTTGTTTCAATTTACTGAAAACAAGAAACGAAAAGTATTTGATATTAAATTTTTTAGTTGAAAGCTTTATAAATCAAAAAAAATATGATGAAGGAATAAATTATCTTTTAAACTATTCATTAATTACTAATTATCCTCCTTATTATTATCTTTTTCTTGCGAAACTCTATATTTATAAGGGGGATGAAAGAAATGCAATTAAAAATTTAAAAATAATAGAAAAAATGAATTTAGAAGGTTATGATAAGGATGAAATTTATTCATTTATATGCAGTTACTATTTAAAAACGAAAAAACTTGATGATTTTAAAAAATTATTTAGTCTTATTTCAGAAGAAGGAAAAAATAAATTCAAGAATTTACAACTTCTATTAAAATATGATTATATATCTAAAAATTATGATGAAATTATAGAGTTATCGAATAGAATATCTGAAAAAGGTATTCATGATAAGAATCTTCTTTTTTATATGGCAAAAGCTTATTACGAAAAAAAGGAGTATTCGAAGGCAACTATTTATTTTTCTAATCTTTTGGAAAGTTCGAAAAGTTTAAAAGAAAAGGCTATTTTTGCTATTTATCTTGGGAATTGTAATGCCTATCTTGGGAATTTTTCGAGTGCTAAATTTTTTTATAAACAAGCAATGGTCTGGGATAATAATCAAACTTATAGTATAGTAAATACTCAGATTTTAGAGAAATTTAGTAAATAATCTTTAATAAGATAGGGGTAGGAAATGGAAAAATCTAATGTATTAAGAGAGAGGAATCCTATGGCAACAAAAGTAGACTCTTTGAATTCTTTAATTGGTGAAAACTCGGTTTTTGAAGGAAAATTTTATATCGCTGGTAGTCTTAGAATCGATGGAAAATTTGAAGGGGAAGTGAAAACTGAAGAAGAACTTATAGTTGGTGAAACTGGAAAGGTTAAAACAGATATCTATGCAAAGAGAGTTACAGTAGCTGGAACTGTAATAGGTAATATTGATGCTGAGGAGGAAGTGAAACTTCTTTCTACAGGTAAAGTCCTTGGGAATGTTACTGCACCAAAAGTCTATATTGAAACTGGAGTTATGATTAAAGGTGAAGTTAAAATTCATTCGGGTCAAAAAGCAAACCTTGAATCTATCATTCTTGATACCTATAATAAAGGTCCAAAAATTCCTCCAAATATGGGCAAACCACAACCAGAGCAACAAAAAGCACAAGGCGCATCTAATCCTCATTAATATTTAAGTCTAATCATATCAAATATTTCTTCATAAATATATTAATCATAGACGATAATTAAAAAAGTTGGTAGAGATTCTACCAACTTATTTTTATAAAAAATTATACAAGTAAATCTTCTAGTAGTGAGTTGAACAATGATAATTATTAAAACAGAATATGAAATTGAGTTGATGCGTGAAGGCGGTAAAATTCTTAGTAAATTACTTAATCATCTTATTGATTTAGCAAAACCAGGATTAAGCACTTTAGAATTAGATAGATTTGCTTATGAGTTTATTCTTTCAAGTGGCGCAAAACCATCTTTTTTAAATTATAATGGTTTCCCAGCTTCTTTATGTATTTCCTTGAATGAGGTTTTAATTCATGGAATTCCAAAGGAAAATATCATTATCAAAGAAGGAGATACAGTATCTATTGATGCTGGTATATATTATAAAGGTTATCATACAGACGCAGCAAGGACATTTACAGTAGGTAAAGTAGATAAAACAATTACAAAACTTATAGATGTAACTGAAAAATCTTTTTTTGAAGGTATAAGTTATGCTAAACCAGGGAATAGACTCTCAGATATTTCAGCAGCCATAGAAAGAACAGTAGTGTCAGCTGGATTTTTTGTCGTAAGAGAATATGTTGGTCATGGAATTGGTAGAAATTTACACGAGGAACCTTCAATACCAAATTATGGTAAACCTGGAAATGGCCCTGTATTAAAGAAAGGGATGACGCTTGCAATTGAACCAATGGTTTTACAAAAATCTGCAAGAGTAACGACGAGATCAGACGGATGGACTGTAGCAGCCACAAATGGATTAACAACCTCCCATTATGAAAACACAATAGTTATAACAGAAAATGATCCAGAAATTTTAACTATTTGATTGACAGATCTTCTTCAATAGTATCTACAATAATTTTTTCTGCTCTGATTTTTATTTCATCAAATTCTACTTTTTCTGATTTATCGTATCTATTAAAATCTGATTTTGCTGTGAGTCTTTTAATTTCATTTAATAATTTGTTAGAATCGATTTCATCTTCATCAAGTACAGAATATAAAGGTGATTTAAGAGCAAAATAATTTGCGTTGCTTACCTGCTCTCCTCTCGAAGCAGATTTTAATGGTATGAAAATTGCAGGTTTTCCTGTTGCAACTATTTCAAAAACCAAATTTGCCCCTGATCTTGAAATTATTATACTTGAAAGTTTCATACAATTAGAAACATCTTTAGAAATAAAACTAATCTGAAAATATCTTGGATTTGAAAACTCCAATTTTTTATTATCACCAGTTTGGTGAATTATATAATATTCATTACATAATTGAGGTAATATCTTCAATATTATTTCATTTATTTTTAATGAACCCAAAGAACCACCTAATACTAAAATTAATGGAAGCTTTTCTTTTCTCCTTTCTAAAAAGTTTTTAATATTATCATCAACAATACAATTTATTATATCTATATTATTTTCGAAAAAATCAGACCTTACTGGGTTTGAGGAGAATACAGATTTGTTTTGAGGCAGCATTTTAATAGTATCCTTAAAAGAATAAAAAAATTTTTTTGAAAAATAAAGGTTAATTTTGTTCGCGAGTCCTACTGTATAATCACTTTCATGAGTGTAAAATCTAATTTTCAGTATCTTGCAGGCAAAAGCTACTGGGACAGATACAAATCCTCCTTTTGAAAAAACAAAGTTTGGCTTTTGTTTTATAAGAATAAATATTGAATAAATGGTTCCAAATAAAATTTGGAAGATATCAAGAATATTTTTTATATTAAAAATAGTCAAAAAGATATTTTTTTTTCTTCTTAATTTTCCAGATGGTATATGATAAATTTCTATTTTAGAAAAATAGTTATGTATAATCTTTTCTTCAAGATTTTTACTTTTAATTGAACCAATCCATTTTAGCATATACCCTTTTTTTTCTAACTCTAATGCAACTACTATTGCTGGAATAATATGTCCGCCTGTACCACCACCAACTATAACAGCTTTTTTCATATATTCTCCATATTCATTCATTGCTACTAGAAATAAAACATAATTAAATATAATTAAAATAAATTATTTGACAAAAATGATTTAGGATTTTATTTAATTTTGAAACCTAAATGACAAATCATAAAAAAATCATTTTTATAAGCTTTATATTTTTCTTTTTTATTTTCCAATCACCTATTTTTATTTTGAATTCAAAAAGTGGCTATGAAACAAACTTTAATGTTCTGGTCTCTAGAGATTTCAAAAATATCAATGCTAAGCCTTCAGATTTTGAATTTTATTTTCCAGAAAGTTATTCAATTGTAAATTCTCAATTAAATCTGCAATTGTATTCTTCAAATATAATTTTTAATCCGGAACCTGATAAAAAGTTTTTTGAATATGATCAATTCCAGAATAAAATTTTAAAATTCTCATATTCAAACATCTATGGTTTTTCAGTTAACCTGAAATTTAGTGGAACTTTAAAAGCAAATAATGAAGTCATCTCATATATACCATATCCATATGATGAAAAAGATATTCCAACATCATTATATATATATCTCGATAATGTTTCTGATCCTAATGTAATTGATTTTGCAACAGAAATAGCAAAGAATAAAAGCAATTTATTGAGTATAATTTTAAGCATTAAAAATTATATTGATGGTAATATTAAATATACTCCATTTTATTCAAATAGGAATGTTCAAAGGATATTATCTGAAAAGATTGCTAATAGGGAAGAACTAATTGATTTTTATGCTTCAATTTTAAGAGTATTAGGTATTCCTGTAAGGGTTTGTTGTGGGATTAGTATCCCTCAAAAATATGAGTTAGCTGATAACAAACTAACTAAAATGAATATTTTTAGTGGTAAAGGCGTTGTTACCTATTTAGAAATCTGGACTAAAGATTATGGATGGGTGTTCTTCGATCCATTTTTCTCTTTATTTTCTTCTTTGAATAATTTCATAAAGTTTGGGCATGCTAAGTATATTAATCAATTGCATTATATTTATTTTCAAAGTAAAAGCCTCAATATTACAGTAAAAGATGATTACAACATAGAATTGTATAAAAATGATCAAATTTCATTTACAAAAATATATGATAACCTTTATAGTTATTTTTTCATTTTTCAAAGTAACCTATTTAATAATTTTGAAGAAAGCCTCCAAAAAAATTTTGAAAAAATAACTAAAGATTATTATACTGGTTATGATGATTTTGAAAACAAAAGACTTTATTACATTGGATTTGAAACTAAAAAAGAGATTAATGTAAAAGATCAATCAATATTACAAAATTTCTATATTGAAAAAGATTATATATTTACAAATCTTATTTTAAATTCTTCTATAATAGATGGTTCAACAGAAATAAAAATATATAAAGGGGTAGATATAAATGAAAAAAACCTTATTCATCAAATCAAGATTGATAAAAATAATGTAAAGCAGTTAGAAGGTGGAAATATAGATATTAATCTTCCAAATCTATATTTAAAAAAAGGTATATATGTTATATATATTTTTATTGCGGAACCTGATAAAAATACTATCTTGTTAACGAATGAGATGCCAAATCTACCAGGATTTTTCCCTTTAATAATAATAAAAAATAATGAAAGAATTAAAACTAATTTAATTCTTCCAATTACATTTAAGTACGAATAATTTTAGTAAAATAAATTTCGGAGGATATTTATGAACAAACATCCCTACTTTAAAAATGTCGAGGATGCAAAATGGAATGACTGGCACTGGCAGATTCAAAACAGAATAACTGATCCAAAAGTTTTAGGAGAAATTTTTAATTGGGATTCAAAAAAAATCGAGCAGATGCAAGGCTATTTAAAAATTTTAAGAATGGCAATTACACCTTATTATCTTTCATTGATAGATATGGAAGATTACGAAAATGATCCTGTTTATTTACAGGCAGTTCCTTCTGTTTATGAAACCCATATAGTTTCTGCAGATATGGCTGATCCGCTTCATGAAGAGATTGATTCTCCAGTTCCATTAATAACTCATCGTTATCCAGATAGAGTGCTTTTTCTAGTTACAGACCAATGCTCAATGTATTGCAGACACTGTACAAGAAGAAGATTCGCAGGTCAAACTGATAAAATGGCTTCGGCTGATTTAATAGATAAAGCGATCGATTACATAAAAAATACCAAAGTAGTTAGAGATGTTTTAATTTCAGGTGGTGATCCATTGACATTGGGAACAGAGCAACTTGAAAATATAATTTCAAGAGTTAGAGAAATTCCTCATGTAGAAATAATTAGAATAGGTACTAGAGTTCCTGTCGTCCTTCCAATGAGAATAGATGAGCAACTTGTTAACATGTTGAAAAAGTATCATCCTTTATATATAAATACTCATTTTAATCACCCAAAAGAAATTACAGAAGAATCAAAAAGAGCTTGTGAAATGTTAGCTAATGCTGGAATACCACTAGGAAATCAGACAGTTTTACTTAGAAGGGTAAATGATGATGCTATGATAATGAAAAAACTGATGCAAAAACTTTTAACAATAAGGGTAAGACCATATTATATTTATCAATGTGATTTATCTCAAGGGATAGAACATTTTAGAACCAAAGTTAGTAAAGGTATTGAAATAATAGAGATGCTTAGAGGACATACGACTGGAATGGCTGTTCCAACATTTGTTATAGATGCTCCTGGTGGTGGTGGAAAGACACCAATAATGCCTAATTATCTTATTTCAATGAGTCCTCAAAATGTCATTATTCGAAACTATGAAGGTTTCATTGCAAGATATGAAGAACCACAATATGAAGACAAACCTCTTGTAAATAGAGAAAAGTACCTAAATGACGAGATGATTTCTAAAGATGGAATTGCAAAGCTATTCTACACAGACCAATATTCAATAATTCCAAAGGATAATTCAAGAGAAAAAAGACACGAAAAATACCATAAAAAAGAAGAAAAATAAGTTATTCTTTCCACTTTATTAATTGTGGGTAATTCATTCTGATAAATTTATTTGCAGGGGCAATTCTCAAAGAAAAATGTTGAAGCCCAGGATAGTGAAATGTGAATTCCCCTGCATATTTTGCAACATTATCCTCGTACCTTTCCACAAAATATAATTTTGTAATATTATAATCATTAATTTTCTCTACATCATTGAACAATTCTACTTCAATCAACTTTTCATCTATCTGATCTAAATAAACATAAACTTCGATAGTTAATGGATCATTTGATCTTAAGACTTTTAATTTATCAATAGATGTAAAAAAATCTTTGATATAGATCTTTGACCAATTTGCCTTTAGTATTTCAAGGGTCGAGGATATTTCTTTTAATAGCTTAAAATCATTTTTTTCTATCTCCGTAAAATTTTGATATGCTGGAATATAATATTTTCCTATATAATCATCAAGCATCCTTTCTACATTAAAATTTTTTGCAACTGTTATTATTGAATTTTTCATCATTCTTACCCAATTCTCAGGTATTCCATTTTCATTTCGTTTGTAATAAAGTGGGATAATCTCGTTTTCTAACATATCATAGATTTGAGTAGCATCTGCTAAATCCCTCAAGAATTCATTGGCATAGTTTTCTCCAGCCGTAATAGCCCAACCATTCTCTCCATTGTAACATTCATCCCACCAACCATCTCTGACGCTAAAGTTTAATACACCATTCATTCCAGCTTTCATTCCTGATGTTCCGCAAGCTTCTAAGGGTTTAATAGGAGTATTTAGCCAGATATCAACCCCTTGAACAAGATTTTGGGCAATATTCATAGAATAATTTTCGAGAAAAACCACATACTCTTCGCAATCATATTGAACTGTAAAGTCGATTATTTCTTTTATAAGATTTTTTCCCATTAAATCGGCTGGATGAGCTTTACCAGCACAAATTATTTGGACAGGACAATCAGAATTCTTAAGTATTTTGGCTAATCTTTCCTTATCTTTAAATAACAAAGAAGGTCTTTTATAGGACGCAAATCTTCTTGCAAAACCTATAGTTAAGTAATTCGGATTTAAATATTTAGAAACAGAATTTACTCTTATTGGTGAATATCCTTTATTGATAAATTCATTAGCTAACTTTTTTCTTACAAAAGTTATAGTCTTTTGTTTTTGTTTTTGGTGGATATTCCATATTTCCTCATCCGAAATTTGTAAAACATTATCCCATATTTCTTGATTCTTTGCATTACCTATATAAGCACTGCCTATATATTGGTCGAAAAGTTTTGCAAGATCACTTGATATCCATGAATAATGAACCCCATTTGTAACATAATTTATTGGAATTTCTTTTTCCATTAAATTCACATAACTTTTTTGCCACATTTTCCTAGATACATATCCGTGAATTTTAGAAACACCATTTGCTAGAGAACTAAGTCTTAAAGCTAAAGCTGGTAACCAAAAAGTGTTTTTATCTTCAGCAATAAAACCTAGATTATAAATACTTTCTATGTTGATATTCTTATTTGATAAATAATTATCAAAATATTTTCTCACCATATTTATTGGAAAATTTTCATTTCCCGCTTCGACTGGAGTATGAGTAGTAAAGATTGAGCTTGTTTTTGCAAGAATAAAAGCTTCTTCAAATGATAATTTAAATTCTTGTATTAAATCTATCAATCTTTCAATTAATAAAAAGGCTGAATGCCCTTCATTCAAATGATATATTTTAGCATTTAATTTTAAAGTTTTTAATAACCTATAACCACCAATTCCTAAGACTATTTCTTGTTGAATTCTCTTCTCTTTATCTGCTACATAAAGATAGTTTGTGATATCTCTATATTCTGGATTATTTATTTCTATATTTGTATCTAATAGATATATAATATTATTTCCAGCTAAAATTTGCCATATTTTTGCATATATATTCTTGTCAATCATCGGTATTTCAACATAAACAGATGAACCATCTGGATTTTTTAATTCTTTTACTGGTATATAATAAGGGGTATTTTCATGATAAACTTCTTCTTGCATTCCATTAACATTTATTTTCTGGTTAAAATAACCATATCTATATAATAAACCAATACCAATAATTGGAAGTTTTATATCTGAAGAACCTTTTATATGATCACCGGATAAAATTCCAAGGCCACCTGCAAATATAGGTAAGCAATCATGTAATCCATATTCCATCGAAAAATATGCGATACAATTATTCTTAAAAAGATTCTTAAAATTAGATTCTTTATTTTGATAATCATTAAATTTATTCCAAACTTTATTCAGTTCATTCATAAATGTTTTATCATTTTCTAAATCTTTTAACTTCTCCTCTGGCAAATTGTGCAAAAATGCAATTGGGTTTCGACCAACATTCTTAAACAATTCTCCATCTATTTTGTAAAATAACTTTACAGCATCTTTATCCCATAGTGACCAGATATTATATGATAATGTAAGAAGATTTTTAAGTCCCTCTGGAAATCTTGGGTATACAAATACATCCTTAAAAAACATTGAACCCCCTAAATTAAATTAAATCAGCCTTTCTTCTATATCTGAAAGAATATATAAAAAGTTTTGATAAGCAAAAGAAGATGATGGAAAATTTGAAATACTTTTATAATCGATATTTTCTTCAAAAAATTGATCAGACATATAATGAAAATAATCTATAGTTGACAGTTTCCTAAGAATATCAAGATAAACTTGTTCATTCATTTCCTTTGCTTGTGATATAAGGGAATAAAGAGCTATCTGAGAATTTTTTTGTAAATCATTTCCAATGAAAGGTTCTAGATTCTTTGATAGATTAGCCATTGAAATATATTCTTTTGTTGAATAAATTTCCAAATTTTGATCTTGTTCTTTTTCTATTTCCTTAGGTAATAAAAATTTGATCTTTCCTTTACCATTTTTTAATATTAAAGATGGAAAATCATATAAAAATTCAAATATTCCAGTATCTTCTTTAATATAATAACCAAAAGTTTCAATATCGAAGATTAGATTGCAGTAAAGATTTTTTACTTTTTTATCACAAAATTGCAAATCATTTATCCATTTGGAATATTTTTCAGCAGTTAAAGGGAATTCTTTCCAATTTTTATTAGAAAAATTAAATGATAAATCATCTGAAAGCTTTTGATGTCTTAGTAAAATAGTTTGTAGATTTTTACCATAAGCCTTGTATAAATAAACTGGGGGCTTAAAACCTATTACTTTTTCAGCAGGTTCTGTAATGATATTTTTTATTGAAGTAAAACCTCTTAGACTATCTGCAATTTTGTTACTGTATATTAAATACGTGTTTCGAAATGTTTTTGGTATAAAATTAAAAAGGCTATACACAAGATTGATATGTTTATTAATTTCATAGATAAACTCATTTTCATCATATAAAAATGATAAAGAGTTATAATATGGTTCGGCTACAATCTCGACAGATTTAGTTTCTACTAACTCTTTTAATAATTCTATTATATCTGGGCAATATTCAATCAATTGATCAATTAATAACCCAGAGAAAGAGATAGAAAATTTGAATTTTCCCTCGCTTTTAATTATCAAATTTTTAAGAAGTTTTAAAGTTGGTCTATAAGACAAATCAGATATTTTTTCAATAACTGATTTTGTCATATTATAATCAAATACAGTATTTATACTTCCAATATCAAATATAGATAATTTTCTCAATCTATATGGTTGATGTAGTCTAAAATAAATTAGAATATTTAGCATAATAATTCCTTATAACATTCTTCAATCATTTTAGCAGATTTGTCCCATTGAATTTTAGTAACTTCTTCAGCAGCTAATTTACCAATGTTTTGCATCTTGCAAGGATCAGCAAGTAAATCAAGGATAATATTTGTCATCTGATCTACATCCCAAAAATCGACTTTAAAAACATTTTCTACAATTTCAGATACACCAGATTGTTTTGATATAATAGTAGCGATTCCAAAACTCATAGCTTCTAAAGGAGCAATACCAAAAGGTTCAGAAATCGAAGGTAAAATCATAATATCTGTCGCAGAAAGTATCGACTCAACTTCTTCACGGTTAAGAAAACCAGTAAATAAAAATCTTGTAAGTAGTTTTTCTTTAGCAGATTTTTTAATCAATTTCGTAGCCAAATCTCCAGTTCCAACCATAATAAATCTAACCATTGGAAATATTTTTATTATCCTTTTGGCGACTTCAAGAAAATATTCAGGACCTTTTTGTAAAGTTATCCTACCTAGAAACAAAATTACAGGATCTTTAAATATTCTTTTCTTTTCCTTATGCATATTTTTTAAATGAAAAGCATTATGAATAACTCTAATTTTAGCGGTATCTATCCTATATCTATTGACAATGAGATTGGCAGTGTAATTTGAAACAGAAATTACTCTATCTGCTAAAGATAATCCAATATACTCTATTTTATGTATTCTTTCATCTCCAACTCCTCCAGATCTATCAAACTCTGTTGCATGTATATGAGAAACAAGAGGTTTATTCTTAATTTTAGAAGCTAAAATACCAGAGGGGTAACATAACCAATCGTGGGCATGTACCAAATCGAAATCTATTATATCTACAAGTTTTGATATTTTATTTGTATATTCTCTTACTTTTCTAAAAAGATCTTCTGAAGATAATAAATTGGTTTTTAATTCTTCAAAAACAATTGCTTGGTTAGAATTACTTAGATTTCTTTCAATAATATCTATAAAATCTGAAAACAAATAGATTGATTTCAATTTTGTAGAGCTTGAATATGCATCTATCCCTTCACTTATACCTAGAAATTCAAATAACTTAATATTTGAATCCTTAGCATTATGAAATATTTGCTCATAATTATTTAAATCAGTAGGATTAATAAAAATTGGTTTCAAATTATCAACATCATCTTCATTTTTTAATATAAAGTATGCGTCTATCTTTGTAGGCAGAACAAGTATTATTTCAATATTTCTTTTAAGTAAACTTTTTACCATTCCATAACAAGCCATCGCTAAGCCGCCAGAGATCATGGGAGGAAATTCCCATGTTAAAAAAAGTATTTTCATATTTATATAACCTCTATAATAATTTATCAATCATTCTTTCTATATTGTACAAAGCCGCACATGACCAAGCTTGTGCAGGGCAACCTTTTGCCAAGTGAGGGTTTAAACCATCCCATACTTCTGCTATAGATGCTTTGTGGTTTTTAATAAAACCATTTCTTAACCTAATTATTATATTTTCTAACTCTTTTTTTAAAATCTTTTTATTTTCATATATTTTTTCTAGACACTTTGCGTAAAATAAAAGTAAAAAAGGCCAGACAGTTCCTTGATGATAAGCTATATCTCTTGCAATTTGTGAACCAATATATTTTTTCTTAAAAGACGGATCCTTATAAGAAAGCGTTCTTAAACCATATGGAGTCAAAAGCTCTTTTTTAGCAATTTCAATGGCTAATTCAATTTTGTCTTTAGAGACAAAATCAAAAGGTAAAGATAAAGCTATTAAGAAGTTTGGTCTTGTTTCAAAAATAGGCTCTCTTTGATATATTCTATCTGCAATTAGATTGGATTGAAAATATTTTTGCATAGATTCTTTAGTTTTTTCTGCCAATTGTTTAATCTCATTTTTGGAAAGATTGTATACTGAGTCATTTATTTTAATTTTATTACTAATTTTATCTAGGTTTAATTGATTCATGAGCTCTATGGTAATCATTAGAGAATTGTACCAAAGGCCGTTTATCTCTATTGGAGCCCCATATCGAGGTGTTATGGCCTTACCATTTAAAACAACATCCATCCATGTAAGAGCAATAGAATCATTTTTGTTTATTTCTATAAGAGATTCATCATTCAAGAAAAATTGGTTATTTTTATTGTAAATATAATTTATGATAATTTCAGAGATAAAGTTAAGTATTTTCTTTTTATTGTTTAAAGGTAAATATTGAAATATTTCATAACTTCTTATTACAAACCATAGCGAGCTATCTATATTATTATAAGCATAATTCTTCCCTTCGAATGCAACATTTGGTAGTATCCCATCTTTCATCTTGTCAGCATAGTTAACTAAGGTGTTGTATGCAAAATGATAATCTTTTACAGTATCGCAATCTGGCATAAAGGCAGTAAGACTTATCATTGTGTCTCTTCCCCAACAGGTGAACCATGGATAACCAGCAATAATATCATTTTTTATTTTGAAATCTATCATTGCTAGTTTTAGGATTTTCCTATATTCACTATAAGTGTAAAGATCAACATCATCAAATTTAATTTCTGAAAAAATATTTTTAGGTTCTATATTTTGTACTTTTTTCTTTTTGTCATTAAAATTAAATAGATTTGGTTTATTTTTTAAAAAAGGATGATCGAAAGCCAATGGATATTCTTGGTAATATTTCATTGATTGTTTTATAATTTTTTTTATTTCTTGAATTAATTCTTCTTCTTTATTAGTACCTTCATTTTCTTCATTATTTTCTAAATTTATTGAAATTTTTGAATCTGAAAAGACTAAAGCAAAAGTTTCTCCAATTTCTATAGTTTTATAAATAGTAAAAGGATTTATTAAATCTTCAAATGAATCATAGCCTCTTTCTGCTTCTCTTGAGTAATATATATTTCTATAAATATTTCCTTGAAATAATATTTTAAAATTTGGCATTTCAGATTCATCATATATATAGGTATAGACACCTATATTATTATCTTTTCTTTGAAAAAAGATCTCATGATCTTGGAAATTTTTATCAGACTCGAGTAAATAAGAAATATTATCAAATGAACCTGGCTTATTTATCTCATGGTAAAATCTACATGAAAATTTAGGTTTTAACTCAATGTTTATCTTTTCAGATGAATAATTTGTATAAAACACAATATTTATATTTTTATCAGGATGCATCATTAAATATTTTGCTATTAAAATATCAGTATTGAAAGGGTAAGAAGAGTAAAGAAAAAATGGAAAAGGTCTCATGTAAGATTTTACCAAATGTCTATAACCATATGGATAAATAGTGTTTAAATAATTATTTGAATCAAGGTAAAAACTGCTATTATGGATAAATACTTTTTCTTCAATAGAGCTAACAAGATGATTTCTTACAAGGTTTTCATCAGAAGCAATAAGTAATCCATCATATTTTCTTTCATTTATTAGATTTCCGAAACCTAAAGCAAATCCTCCACATCCATTTGTTAAAATCCATTCATTGTAGAAGTTTTCATATAAAGGACCATCAAAAAATTTGATATCCATCGATGCTCTCCTTATATGATTATAAAATATAAATCAATGATTTCAAAAATAAATTCAGAAAATTTGTAATTATTTGGATAATATAATTTATTCTAAATTAAAGGGTAAATTGGTGGAGTTTTCAATGGTATAATTTTTAAGTTTATCACATGTAATTTTTGGAGATTCAACAATAACCTTTGAGCCACCAATGATATCTATCATTCCAAGTTCATTTTCAAATCTAGGTACTATATGTTCATGTATATGTTTGATAGAGGCTCCTGAATTTTCCCCGATATTAAATCCTATGTTGAAACCAGAAGGATTATATAAGATCTTTAGTCCTTTAATAAAAAACTTTGTTAAAATAAAAAGGTGAAAATTTTCATTATCATTTAAATCTAAAAAATTTTCAACATGTCTATTAGGAAAAAGCATTATATGACCACTATTATATGGATATAAATTTACACAGGTAGATATATATTCAGATTTACAGATTAAAAGAGAGTCTTGAGTATGGTTTAATATATCACATAAGATACAACTGTTTTTTTTATCTTTTTTATTCATAAAGTATTTCATTTTATCAAATTGATAGACATATTTAGTAAATATTGTGGAAAATTCATTTGGTTTTTTCATTTTCTTTTTGAAATATCTATTTTATAAATAAGAATAGGAATATCAATATGATGACTTATATAATCTACGACAGAACCTAAAAAGATATCCTTTAAGTTAGTTTTTCCATGACTTCCGATGATTACTAGATCATATTTATTTTCTTTTGCATAATCACAAATCTGAGAATAGGGTATCCCAATGTCTACCTCTATGTTATAGTTGATATCCTTGATTTCAAAACTTTCAATCATCTTCTTAAACTCAGTTTCTGCTGATTCTTTCATCTGTTGTTGCGATTCTTCATCAAGTTTGACTTCAGGATAATATTCTGGGAAAGTATAAACAGTGTTATAGGTAAAAAAATTTCTTTCATCAATTACATGATAAAAAGTCAAATCGCCATTAAGTTTTCTAGCTAGGTCTACAGCATATTTGGTAATGGATTCAGCTGATTTTGAAAAATCAAGAGGAACAAGTATTTTCATAAATTCCTCCCTATTACTATTTTATCCTTACTATCTATATTTTAACTTCCTACTCATCATTCTGTCAATATCTTTTTTCTTTATGGTTTCCCTTTTATCATATAATTTTTTCCCTTTTGCCAATCCGAGTTCAACTTTAACAAGTTGGTTTTTCAGATAAATAGATAGAGGTATCAAAGTATAACCCGCTTGATTTATTTTTCTTCCTATTTTTATTATTTCCTTTTTATGTAATAGAAGTTTCTTAGGTCTTGATACATCATGCTTTATATAACCAGAATTTTTATATTCTTGAACTAAAAATCCATATAAATATATCTCATTGTTCTTTGTTACTTTTGCATAAGAATCTGCTATACTACAATGACCTTCTCTTATAGATTTTATTTCTGTTCCCTTTAATACAATTCCAGCTTCATATTTTTCTTCAATAAAATACTCAAAATATGCCTTTTTATTCTTTAAAATAATTTTTATTGAATCCGAGTTCATATTAACCTCAAAAGATCTATTTTTCTCTTTTTAACTTTGTTTTAATAAAATAGTTTAATTTTAAATAAATTCAATAAGTTTGATAAATATTTGAAAAATTGAAAATTTAATTTATTAAATCAATAAAGATTAAATTATGAATATGAAATATAAAGGTATTATTACTTTTGATCTTGATGGTACGCTTATATCTACTAAGTCTAGTGCAAAAAGAGCTTATATTAATGCTTTTAAGAAAACATTTAATATTTATGAGATTAATGAACCAAATTTTAAAGGAGGGGTTGATTTAGAGATTTTGAGTAACCTTTGTAAAAGATATGGTATAGAACTTAACAGTAAAAATAAAAAAACTTTTATAGACAACTATTTGAAAATTCTTGAGAATGAATCTGATTTTGAATCCTGGTATGTATATGAGAATGCGCATGATTTTTTAGTCTTCTTAAAAAACCTTGGATTTTTATTAGTCATAGTTTCTGGTAATTATTATGAAACTGGAATCTTTAAATTAAAAAAAACATATCTTGATAAATATTTTGAATTTCTATCATTTAATGATAACGAAAGAACTAGAATCGAACTTATGCAAAAAGCTATGGAATTTGCAAAAAATAACGAATTAAAAATACTTGCTCATTTTGGTGATGCTTACTCAGATATTATATCTTCAATTCATTTTAATATAACTCCATTTTTATTTCTTCCAGAAATCGATGAGCAGTTGTTATTTGATTTAAAAAAAATGCTTGAAGTAAAGCTTTTAGTAAGTGATATTTCTATGCTTGAAAGTCAAATAAATTCATTTTACTTTATAAATTCATCAAGTATAAATGAAATGGGTTTAAAAATTGATAAGTCTTTTCTAGAATCTTCTATAAGAAATAATAAAAACCTTTTTATTTTTAAATCTTATAAAGAAATAAAAGATAATTTTGAAAATACTTTTAATTTTAATTATATAAATTCTGGAGGGAATTGATGGAAAAATTTTTTACTTTACCTTTAAGATTAGATTTTTTATCCTCTATTATCATAATTTTCTTTTCTTTATTTGGTATAATTTTTTACAAACATAAAAAGGACAAATTATTCCTATCGGCCATAATGCTAATACAGATTGTCATATTGGGGGTTATGTTTAATATAATAAAACATTTTCCTAATATATTAACTATTAGTTCTTCTATTTCAGTCCTTTTAATTATATTATTTTTAATTTTCAAAAGTGATAAAATCTTTACATATATTTCTTTTTTATTGCATTTTACCTCAATAATACAAATATTATATATTTTACAAATTGTAAGTTAGAGAATAGATTTTATTTAATTATTTATCAAAAAAATGAGTGATTTTAATTTAGAAAGTAAGATTGATTTTGCCAAAAAACTTTCAAATCAAAATATTGTAAATGCTTATAAGTATGTGATAGGTTTATATGAAGAAAATAAAAATTATCTTGATGAAAGAGAAAACTTAAAACTATTGATGATGATTATTGAGTTTCAACAAAAAATTAATCCTCAAGAAGATATCGATTATTTTTTCAAAAAGGCTCTTGAATATGCAATAAGACACAAAGATAACGACTCTATAATTATGATTTATAAATTCTATTGTCAGATTTTATTCAAAAATGCTAAATTAGAAAAATGCGAATTATTAATTGAAAATTTTTTTTCTAATTTTGAAAAATATGCATCATTTCAGAATCAACTTGAATTAAAAGAAATAGATATAGCAATAAGTAGTTTATTAAAGGAAAATGTAAAAGATGAGGAAAATTTTTTAAAATTAATTGAAGAGAATATCCAGCCTGATCAAATAATTAAGATTATTGTATCTTTTTGTAGAAAGTATATTTCATCATTAGATGAAAAAGAAGTCTTAAGACTTTTAAATATTTTAAGATTAGGTTTGAAATATATCATAAAAAATAAGGAGCATTTTAAAATCTACCATTATGCTTTTGCAGAACTTCACAATCTAATCGGAAATTTATATTATTATTTTGGTCTTTTCAATAAAGCGCAAAGACATTTTTTAAGAGCTTTTATGGATAGTTTATCTGATCCTGATGTTAATCTTTTTTCTAAGTTTCAAAAAAATATTTCTATTTCTCTTTATGAACTTGGGGAAATCGAAAAAGCAAATAAGTATTTTTTTATGATTGAAAAATTGTACAAAAAAATCGACGATCCCATAGTGTTAAATCAATTCTATTCGGTTTTAGGTCTTTCATATATAAGGCAGGGTAAATATTCAATTGGACATTCTATTTTAAAATCAGCAATTAAATATAGAATGTCTATTAAAGATTATTGGACACTACTGCACACATTAAACTATGCTATTATTTTTAGTCAGGATAGGACTCCTGAAAAGACTTATTATTATTTTCTTTATTTTGAAAAAATAGTAACCAAGATACCTAATAGTTATTATTATCTTTATTATATTCTATACATTTCGATATTTAGAAAAACTAAATTTGATTCAAAACTTTTTTTACAGAAGCTAATTAAATTTCCAATTTATTCTTTAAGATTAATTCCTTTATTTTCCCTTTGTTTAAAGCATAAAATTAAGTTGATTAAATTTGAAAAGTTTTTAGCAATAATTACATTATTTAAGGAAAGTTTTAAAAACGAAATTGGTGAGAAAAATTTTAGTAAATTTGTAAACCAATTTTCTGAATATAAAGATTTAATTGACCTTAAAATTGATTTTAATTTTAAGATAAAATCAAAACTTCCTTTTATTTCAAATAATGACAAATATGAAATTAAATGGAATGAATTTTTATTAAAAGATTTACCAAACTTAAATGAAAGGGAATTAATCGATATTCTTTATATAAAACTTTTAGAGGATGGTACTAAAATCCTCTATAGAGACAAATACTATATATTAAAATTTGAATACAAAAATGAAATGCAAAGTGATTTTAACCTATGGGTAAGGAAAACTTTATTTAGTCGTATTAATTTAGATAAGATTACTCTTATCCCTTTTGAATAATATTTAAAACAATTTTGGCGAAATCTTTGATTTGATCGTTTTTTTCTTTATATTTTTCTAGAATTTCAATTGAATTAATTATCTTAGTATTTATTTCCTCATTAACTAATTTTATCTCTTCACTAGGTTCACTTTTGATAATGTTTAAGTACCAACTTGATGTAACAAGAGGTATATAATATGGTGGATTAGCAAACAATTTATCTGCATTACTGATTGAAGTTTTTAAAATTTCATTCTCATTAAGCAGTTCTTCCTGGTGGTCAAATGAAAACGAAAATATGTGATAAATTATTTCGTTTATTTGTTTAAGTTGAGGTAATAGTTTAAATTCCATCTTGCTATGGATACCATAATATTGAAAGTTAGATATTAGAAAGTTGACATAAAAAAACAAACCATAGTAATATTCGATAAGTATTGGGATATTTAATTCAAGAACGATTTTTTCGGATAACTTTAACATTCTGTTTATAAAATTTAATGGTTTTTTCTTATAATAAATAAATAAAGAGATATTTTCGACTAGAATGAAAAAAAGTTGAATTTTGTTTGTCAATAAATATGTTGGATTGAAATATATCTTCTCAAAATTTTGGTAAAAATTAAAGTCCTCTTGAAAAATATTATTTAGTTTTTCAAATATTTCTTCTTCTTTTAAGTTTTTATCTTCATAGAATGGAAAATAAAAAATGAAATTATAATCTTTTTTAAAACTTGCCAAAGATTGGATCGATTCTAAAATAGTTAGATATTCATCAAAATTGTTTATTATCGATTTTGGATAAACAAGCAATTTTATTAGATAAAGATAAAAAGAAACATTGTGTTGATAGCCAATGTTAATAAGATCGTTTTTTTCTAAATTCTTTCTTGGATATAAAAAGAGCGTAATAGATTTTATTTCTTTTATATGACTTATATCATTAAAATAATTAATAATTATTTCAATTTCTTCTTTTTGTAAAACATTGAAGATATAAGGCAAAATTCTTCTATCGATTAATATGAATTTTAAAATTTTATTGAAAAAAGAAATTTCTGATTTTTTAATAATTTTTTTCAATAAAATTAGTTTATTTTCTATTGTTTGTTTCTCAATTTCTACAATGCAAGATGATAAAAAATCATCTTCATTTTCTAAAATATCTTCATTTTCTTCATATAGAAATAAGATGTATGAGATTTTATCTATTAAATTATCAGTTATTTTTAATAGGGTGTTGATTATTGTCTTTTTAAGTTGCTTTGATGTAGAATTGATACTAAATTGTCTTAAATAATCATTTGCAATTTTGAAATACCCATCATTAAATATTAACCATCCTTTTTCTTTTGAAGATTCAAGGGATTCATCAAGATAATTATAATTAAATTCTATTGATATCTCTTTTAAAATATCATAGGAAAGTGGTTGATAAGAAAAGGCTAAAATAGAAAGTAGTATTTGCATTTTGTCATCAATTCCATTTATCCTATAACAATGTTCAAGGAGATCTTCTCTTTTCAAAAAGATTTCATCAAAATCTATATTTATTATCTGATCGTCATTTAAAAGAAGTTCATCTTTCAATAAAGATAGAATGTTATAAGCCCTACCAATATAACCTTCTGTTAAATTATAAAGCTTTAATTCAAATGTTGCAGAAACTGGTTTTTCAAAATAATTTTGAAGAAAATTGTCAAATTCTTCAAAAGATAGTTTTTCTATCTTAAAAATTTTAAAATCAGATTTTAAAAGTAATTCCTTAAAATTGACTTCAAACCTATTATCGATTGAATAAATTAGGATAATTGGATTAGAGTTGCTAATTTTATTTAGAAAATCAATTGACTCAATTTGAAAATTTAGGCAATTGAAGTTATCTATTATTATTAACCGATTTTCATTAGTAACAGTGAATTCATCAATATTATCTAAAGCAAAATTTATCCTTTGAATGAGATCTTCTGTTGTCTTTTCCCAATCATTTAAAGGAATATAAATAGGTTTAAATTTATACAATTTATTTATATAAACAGCTAATTTGTTTACAATCGCAGTTTTACCAGATCCACTAGAACCGACGATAGCAATTTTAATCTTTTTTTTTTCTGATAGATACTTAATTATATCTACTTCTTCTTTACGATTAAAATAAGGGTTTTTAATATTCTGTAAGTTAAAGATATTTTTTTTATCTTTTAAGGAAAATAAGATTACTTTTTCGTCTATGCCTTTAAGACTAAATTCACCTATTTGTTCGAATTCAAATAGATTATCAGATTTTTCAGCTATAACTTTTGATGTATAAGCCGAATTTGGTTTTGCAACAGATTGAATTCTCGATGCGCTATTTATTGCTTGTCCAACAAATACATCATATTGATCTCTTTTAGTCGTAGTGACAATCCCTGCATCTATTCCAATGCGGATAGAAAATGGGAATTTGTTTTCCTTATTAAATATTTCTACGTTTTTCAAAATATTATAAGCACAATTACAAGCATTTAGAGCATCTTTACCTGTAGATGAAGAAGAATAAAAAATTGCACATATTGCATCGCCTATATATTTTTCAACCCAACCGTTGTTTTTTCTTATCTGATTTGAACAAAAATCAAAGAAAAAGGATAGATAATCATCTACAATTTCCGGATCATTTTTCTCAGAAAAATCTGTAAAACCAACAATATCAAGAAATAAGGCAACAGCATAGATTCTTTTTGTTCTTTGTTGCATTTCAATATTATTATATTAAATTAAAATATTTCCAGTCATTTCTACTGGAATGTCTATCCCCATTATTTTTAGCATAGTTGGTGCCAAATCAGCCAATTTACCGCCTTCTTTAAGTTTTATTTTACCTTTTGATAATTCTTCTCTCTTTGATATTATTGTTAACCAAACTGGATTTGATGTATGGGCAGTTTGAGGTTCCATTGTCTCAAGATCTACCATCGTTTCAGCATTACCATGATCAGAAAAAAGGAAAATGACCCCATCCATGCTCAATGCTTTTTCAACGACTTCTCCAACACATTGATCTACAACTTTACAAGCCTTGACGGCGGCTTCCATAACTCCAGTATGACCCACCATATCTGGATTAGCAAAGTTTAAAACTATAAAATCATAAACACCTTCATTTAATGCTTGTAGCATCTTATCTTTTACTTCATATGCTGACATCTCTGGTTTTAAATCATAAGTAGCAACCTTTGGTGAAGGGACAAGAATCCTATCTTCTCCAGGGTATATTATATCTTGTTGACCATTGAAAAAAAAAGTTACATGTGCAAATTTTTCCGTTTCAGCAATTCTAAGTTGCCTTAAACCTTTTTTTGATATTACTTCACCCATAAGATTTTTCATGGTCTCTAAAGGATAAACAACATCTACTTTTGCAAGTTTTGCAGATTTTATATTCTCATAGTACTCAGTAGTTGCAAGAAAATATAGGTTATTGACCTTTTTCCTTTCAAAATGATCAAAATTTTCTTCGATTATGGCTTTTGATATCTCTCTGGCTCTATCGAATCGATAATTAAAAAATACTATTAGGTCATTATCATGAATGGTAGTAAAACCTTTTACTATTCTTGGCTTGATAAATTCATCTGTTTGTTCATTTTTATATGCATCATCTATTGCTTCTACAACACTATCAAAAACAGGATATTCAGAATGTCCATAATAAAGAAGATCGTAAAAAAGTTTAACTCTATCCCATCTATTATCTCTATCCATTGCATAATAGCGTCCTGTAATACTAACGATTTTACCATAGTTATTTTTATCAATAAAATCAAGGACTTCTTTTGCATATTCTTTTGCAGAAGAAGGGGGAGTATCTCTTCCATCTGATAACATATGTATAAATATCTTTTCAGAAGGGATTTTTTTTCTTTTAAATGATTCTAAATAACCCAAAAGATGCTTAGTGTGAGCATGGACTCCTTGATCTTGGACAAGACCAAAAATATGTATATTCCCATTGTATCTATTTATATGTTCTATGGCTTTTAATATCTCTTCTTTATTATAAAATATATTTTCATCAATATCCTTTGAAATTCTAACAAGATTTTGATATACAACTCGACCCGCACCAATATTCAAATGACCGACTTCAGATGATCCTTGGTTATTATCTGGAAGTCCAACATATATTCCAGAAGTTTGAATCAAAGTTGTTGGATATTCTTCAACATATTTCAAATGAAACTCTGGTTTTGCTTCATAGATAGCATTATATCTTGTTTCTGGAGAATATCCCCAACCATCACGAATTATAAACATATATGGTTTTTTTTTCATAAATCATACTCCATGAATTTCTACTTTTGCCTATTCATCACTTATAATTTAATCATAAATTAAATATAAGTAAAATAAACTTATAAAAGGTCATGATTAACTTTGACCAAAAAAAGGCTATCTCATTTTAAGATAGCCTTAGATTAAAATAAATCTTTAATTTTGTACATTTGTAAAAATTTTAATGAATAATAATTATATGAATCAATAATTATAATGATCAATAATTATAATGATATATTTTGAAAATCAAATTAATTTTTATCTATATCTTATTACATCGCCAGAAATTGTAACAGAATTAGGAGTAAAAATTCCTCCAGTAATATAAGTCAAAAGATATTGGATTGCAGTGATATGATAAGTTAGTTTAAGGTTAATAACGGCATCACCTTTATATTTGACTATCTGTTCGTTAAGTATAGCTTCAAGATCTTTACTTGGTTCGTTCATAACTAAAAGTCTATAAATAAAGCTTACCTCGGTAATGGTTATAGAAAATGATCCTACGACTTCATATTTTTTCATATTTGGATCATAAGCAAGTTTCCCATTTTTCGAAGAAAACTCAACATAAGTGCATGAAAAAAGGATAAATATCAAGAGTAAAATTACAAAAAGTGCAGCTACTTTTCTTGTTAGATTTTTCATATAACCTCCTCAATTTTATAAATTTGATTTTTATAAATAACTTAGAAAAAGTCTTACTCTATCATAATAATATTTAAAAAAAATAAAGATCAGATTTTCTCCTCAAAAAAAGGGCATAACTTTTGATTTTCAATAAAATGACATTGTCCATTCATAGGAAAATGTTTTGAAAATTTCTCTCTTGCAAATTGGGCTATTTTCGCAGCAGAAACTTTATTGTTTTTTTGCTTTAGGCAAATATTGCTTATTCCTTGATTTTTTTTATCTTTTTCATGCTTTTTTAAATGATCAAATAATTCTTGTTGTAAATACTTGCATTCAGACATAAGAAACCCCCTGGTGAATTTTATAAAACTGGGTGATACTGGATTTGAACCAGTGACCCCATGCATGTGAAGCATGTGCTCTGACCATCTGAGCTAATCACCCACCAATTTTTACCGATATTTATTTTAATTAACTTTTCTTTAAATTCAATAGAAAAAATTATTGCAATTTAAAATTTTCCTTATAAATTCGCTATGTTATTTTTATTTTTTATAATCTTTATCTGGGGGAGTTGATGGAAAAAAATCTTTTAAAAAAATTTCAGAAAAAGCTTATCGAAATGAAAAATGAAATTCTAGATGATGTAGCTATTGAGAATAAAAGATTTGAAGAAGAAAAAGAAGTTGAAAGTTATTCTGAAGAGTATGATTTAGCAAACTCCATATTGGAAAATAATTTAAGAGAAAATTTAGAAGAAAATGATTATAAAATGTTAAAGCAAATCGAAAAAGCTCTTTCAAGAATCGAAGAAGGAACATATGACATCTGTGAAGTCTGTGGAAATGAAATAGAATTAGATAGACTCGAAATGATACCTTATGCCACAAAATGTTCTAAATGTGCGAAGAAAAAATAATGTATGGAAAATGAAAAAGTAGAAAAATTAATTGAACTATTAAAATCATTATATATTTATTTAGATTCAATAAAACAAACTAATGAAAATGGTATTATTTTATATGATTTGATTTTTGACAAATTAAAGATCGAAGAAAAAAAATCCAAAGAGATTAATCAATTCAATATAGCTTATAATACTGAAAAACAGCAGATTCCACAAAATTTAAATAAACAAATGCTACTTATTGATCTAATAAGTATGATAAAGAATTGTACTAGATGCGAATTAAGCTTAAAAAGAACAAATGCAGTTCCTGGGGCTGGACCTATAGATAGTAAAATCATGATAGTTGGAGAAGGACCAGGAGAACAGGAGGATATTCAAGGACTTCCGTTTGTTGGTAAAGCCGGTCAATTATTGACTAAACTTCTTAAAAATGCTGGTCTGGAAAGAGAAAATATTTATATAACGAATTGTGTAAAATGTCGACCTCCAAACAATAGAGTTCCAAGTCTATTGGAAATGAACTCTTGCTCATATTATTTAAATAGGCAGATCAATTTAATAAAACCTCAAGTTATAATATGCTTAGGTGCTACTTCAACTCAGTTTCTACTTCAAAAAAAAGTCTCTATAACCAAAATTAGAGGAACCTTAATCGAAACAGAGATTTTTGGACACAAATTCTTTTTATATCCAACATTTCACCCTTCATTTCTTTTAAGAGATAATAGAAATATCGAAATAGCTCAAAAAGATTTTGATAGGATTGCAAATTACTTAAAGAAAAATAATATATATTAAGATATAAGAAATAAAATTACTTTCTTCTAATTATTAAATCAGGATAAGAAAGAAATGTTCGCTGATATCGCAATAAATATCCCATTGGATAAAACCTTTGAATATAGAATCCCAAAAGAATTTAATGATAGAATTAAAAAGTATATAAGGGTTAAGGTTGATTTTAATGACAAAGTCGAACTTGGCTTAATAATAAATATTAAAGATGAAGAAAAAAGAGATTACCATATAAAGGATATACTTGATTTATATGATGAAGATCCAATTTTGACAGAAAAGGAATTTGAACTTGCAAAATGGATAAGTCAAAGGTATTTTTCATCAATTGGAGAAGCGCTATTTTTATTTATTCCCAAGGGATTGAAAGAATTAAAAAAGAAAAAGGAGACAGTAATACCCCATCCAAAAATAAAAGCTTCTACATTAAATGATGAGCAAAAAATTGCCTTTGAATCCATTTTAAATTCTTATGAAGCTATTTCAAGAAATGCTAGTTCAAGAAAAGAAAGACAAAGGAAAGAAATGCCCACTAAGTTTCTACTTTATGGTGTCACTGGTTCGGGAAAAACTGAAATCTATTTTCAATTGATAAAAAGGATTGTAGATGATGGTAAGCAAGTAATCTTACTATTACCAGAAATTGCATTAACTCCTCAGATGATCTCGTTTTTCAAGGATAGGTTAGGTCAGGAGATTGGCTTAATTCATTCAAAAATCTCAAATAGTGAAAAATTATCAATTTTTAAGAAAGTTATTAGGCAACAAATAAATATTATTATAGGTCCAAGATCCGCGCTTTTTGTTCCAGCTTTTAATCTTGGTTGTATTATTATAGATGAGGAGCATGATGATTCATATAAATCGCAACAAAAACCACGATATGATGCAAGATTTGTTGCTATAGCTCGAGCTAATTTATATGATGCGCTATGTATATTTGGTTCAGCAACACCTTCAATTGAATCTTGGAATGCTGCATTGAGAAAAGAATTAGAGCTACTTGTTTTGAAAAAAAGATATAACAATATTCCACTTCCTAAAGTTGAATTGTTAAACTTATCTAAATCTAATAGTTATAAAGATTTTTATGTAACTATCGAACTACTTGAAAAAATAAAGCTGCATCTTGATCGAGGCAAAAAAGTAATAATTTTTCTTAATAGAAGAGGGTTTAATTCATTTATTCAATGCTCAAATTGTGGTCAACCAATATTTTGTGATGAGTGTTCAATTCCAATGACTTATCATAAATCTACAAATCTTATTCAATGTCATTATTGTGGGAAAGTAAAAGAGATCCCAATAGAATGTCCAATATGTCATACTAAAAATTTGAAATTTTTGGGTTCAGGCACTGAAAAGATAGAAGATATAATCAGAGAATACTTTAATGATAAAGTAATAGAAAGATTCGATGCTGATTCGGTAAAAATTAGAAGTTATGAGGAGATTTTAAGTGATTTTAAAGAAGGAAAGATAGATATACTTATAGGAACTCAGATGATAACAAAAGGGCATCATTTCCCAAATGTTTCACTCGTCTGCGTTATAAATGCCGATATATTGTTAAATATGCCAGATTTTAAGGCTAACGAAAAGACTTTCCAAATACTAGTTCAAGTAGCAGGACGCTCTGGAAGGGTAGAACAGCAAGGAGAAGTGCTAATTCAGACATTAAGACCAGATCATTATGCAATAAAAAGCGTAATAAATCAGGATTATGAAGCTTTTATTGAAAAAGAACTCAGTATAAGAAAAAATCTAGGATATCCTCCCTTTATGAGAATTTTAAGAATCTTAGCGAAAGGGATAGATGAAGAAAAAACCTCATTAACAATAAAAAAAACTCTATTTTTAATACAAAAATTTGTTATAGATATGAATATTAAAGATAAAATTATTATTATAGGACCCTCAAATGCACCTATTGAAAAAATTAAGAAAAATTATAGATTTCATATTATCATTAAATCCAAAATACTAGATTATTTATTGGAGATTGGGAAATTTCTTAATAACAATTTAAGTTTAAGTGAAAAAAAAGGTATTGAAATAGATATAGATCCCATAACTTTATTATGATTTTATATATGTATTATCATTAGATATCTTTAAATTGCAATAGACTATTAGACACATTTGAAAATTATTTCTAGAATTGAAAATAATTTTTAGAAAAAAAGATATGAAAAAATTTTTTGGAAAGTTTTTGTTTTATATAATGATTCTAATTTATATTTTAGTTGTTACTTTACTATCACCAGTATTTATCATAATCCTGTTTTTTATAAAAGACCTTAAAAAAGGGTTGTTAAATAGATTTATCCCATTTAAGTTTCGAAAAGATAAAAAAATCATCGTCCATGCCTCAAGTACAGGGGAAGCTATTTTAGCCTATAATCTTTTTGAAGATAGGGCAAATTATACATACTTTAATCAGGGCGCCTTTGAGATATTTAGTCAAAAAAAAGTTGAATCTTATCCACTTCCTTTTGAATCAATATTTGCAATTCTATTATTTATAACTTTAAATAATTACTCAACAATAGTGATATTAGAACAAGAAATATGGCCTGCATTCATATTCTTAAATAGACTATTTAAAAAGAAAATTTTATTGTTAAACTGTAATATGTATGAGAAGAGTTTTCAGTTTCAAAGGAAATTTAAGTTTTTATTTTCTGGTTTATTTTCTTTATTTGACGAGATTATTGCAAAATCAAATTTAGATATGGAAAAGATTTTATACTTTACTAAAAAGATTAATGTAAAAAATCTTGAAAATTTTAAGATATTATCTTCTTTTAAAAATTTAACAATAGATGAAAATAATCTTGATAACCAAAAAATACAAACTTGTACAGATAAGAAAAAGATTATTCTTTTTTCTTCTTTTCATCAACAAGAATTTTACATTGCTTCTGAAATTATAAAAGAGATTAAAAATAGAAAATTTATAAATAAAGAATTTGATAGCAATAGAGTAAAATATATTATTGCCCCAAGACATCTTGAAAAGATAAAATATCTGTTAGATGAATTTAAAAATTCTAAAATTTCTTATGATTTACTTAGCAATTATATTCAAAATAATGAGAATAAATTAGATGAAAATAGTAATAAAATAAATACAGAAAAGTTGGATGATCTTAAATTATTAATCCGAAATATTCAAGAGGGTCTTTTTGAGAAAGACATTTTAATTATTGATAAATATGGTTTTCTTTCTTATATATATGGATATTGTATTGTATCTATTATTGGAGGATCATTTAATAATAAAGGTGGACAAAATTTCATTGAATCAGTTATGCATAAAGTTCCGGTTATCATAGGTCCTTCATACGAAAATTTTCAAGACTTGATGGAACAATTTTCTGGACCATGGCTAAAAATTATCGAAAATTTCAAGGATGAAAAGGAATTAATAAGTTTAATAATAAATTTTTTAACACAATTGTTCGATAAAGATAACCAAATTATTTATGATAAATTGGAAAGTAAGATTTTACAACTAAAAAAAATTGCCGAAAAACAGAATGAATATATTTTAAATCTTATTTGATTTTTTAGTTTTTATTTAATAAAAATAATTAAAAGAGCTAAAGATGAACAAAAGTAGAAGAATTATAGTCTATTTTACTATTCTTTTTTTTATATTAAATTTTTCTTTAATTATATCTTCTCAGACGATATCTGGGCTTGTTGAAATTATAGATCCATCACTAATTGGTAAAAAACTTAGTTCTGGTTCAACTTACAATCCTGATGAAAATAGTTGTATAACCTCAAAATATAATATGTTGACGGTTCTCTTACTCGAAAACATAATAAACGGGAAAAAAACGATAGTATATGTCATAGATACAAATCCGACATATAAATTTAAGGATTCAATTTTAGCGATATCTTCAAGGGCAGCAAAAGAGTTAGGTGAAACTAATAATGTTCAAATCGCTGTTAAAATTACTGTATTGAAAGAAGGGACCTCAAGTTCATCTACCTCAACTTCAGCTCAATCTCAGACTACTAGTACAGGTCAATCACAAACTTCTACTACGACTTCTCAAACAAGTACAGAAAAAACTCAAGATACACAAACTACACAAACTAATACTGTACAGGAAACTCAAACCTCCTCCAATTCTATGCCTAATCCTTCTTTAATTCCTATATATACTGGTGCTAAGCAGACAAATGTTACATATTACTACATTCAGGTAGGTGCGTTTAAAAGCAAAGATAATGCTATTTTTTTGGCTCAAAAACTAAAAAACCTAGGTTATAAAGTATTTATATATTTTAAAGATCTTTATAAGGTATTAGTTGGTCCTTATACAAAATATGAAGAAGCGACCGAAATAAAAAAAATCCTAATAAATATATTACCAAATGATCAACCTTTCGTTTTTTCTTCAAATATGTTATTCGAATAAATAAATTTAAAATTAATTGGCTTAAAATTAATTTTTATGAAAAGATTATTGATAATTTCGGATATCCATTATCCTACAAGAACAAAAGATTCATCTTTGATTAAACACTTGGAAAATTTGATAAAAGAAAATGATATTACCATCGGTTGCGGCGACTATGTATCTGATAATATAGTTGCCTTAATAGAGACACTTTCCAAAAACTCATATTTAGTAAAAGGGAATATGGATTTTTTCGAACGAAATCTTCCAGAAAAATTGTATATCGAAATTGAAAACTTAAAAATAGGAATTATCCACGGATCTGGTTCCCCTTTGGGTATTGAGGGAAGGATAATAAGAAGATTTGATACAAAACCCAATATCATTTTCTTTGGTCATACTCATATTAAAGAGAATAAAAATATAGATGGAATAAGTATTATAAACCCAGGTGCTTTTTGTGATGGTAGTTATTGTATATGCGAAATAGATGGTGATAAAATAGATGTAAAATTTATTAAAACTTCTTTAAAAAAATTATCTTAA
>JAAZOT010000099.1 GCA_012797605.1 Spirochaetales bacterium
AAGTATAATGTTGACGCTATAGCATTTTTTAAATCAGAAATGGATATTTTTACATGTGGAGGTGCATCAGATAGCCGATTTGCTAATATTCAGTTTGAGGTTGATGAGCCTATTATTGAAAAACTATCCTCTTTAAGAAAAGATATTTTTATTCCAGAAGGGATAAATAAATTTCAACCATTATTACAGAAAGACCAAGATTTATTTTCTGGGTTTAATGCCATGTATATCCATGGAATATTTGATGAAGGTCAATTATTGGGAGCTATATTCATTTTTACAAACTTAGCTAATCAAAAAGATAAAGAAGAATATTATCATATTGCAACAAAACTTGCCGAATTAATCTCATAAAAATTTTACAATTAAATTAGATATGGTAATTATTGATTCAGCATGATTTAAGGATTATAAATGAACTTCAATTATCAACAGAGAAATCAACCATTACCAGTAACATATATTCTTATAGGCATAAATGTAATCATTTATTTCATATGCAGATTAGGTATTTTACCATGGAACTATGTATTACAAAAGTTTTCTCTAATACCTTATTATGTATATAAAAATTTGTACCTCTGGCAATTTGTTACACATTTTTTCCTTCATGATATTTCAGGTATAGGGCATATATTTTTTAATATGTTTGCCCTTTTGATGTTTGGTATACCTCTTGAGAGGATGTGGGGTAAAAAAAGATTTATTATATTTTATTTCCTGTCTGGAATATTAACTGGTGTCATTTCTTCACTTATATATGGATATATTTTTATAAAAACTGGTGTTTTAGCTCCAATGATTGGAGCCTCAGGAGCAATATATGCTCTTACCGTTGGATTTGCTTTCACATTTCCAAATGCAATTATTATGCTTTTTTTCTTTTTCCCTATGAGAGCAAAATACCTACCACTATTTTTCTTAGCCGGAGATTTAATAGCTGAGTTTTCTGGAAGAGGGGGAAACACCGCTCACTGGGCACATCTTTCTGGTTTGTTGGTCGGATTCTTGATTTTTGCCATAATGTTTAAGTTAATTAGAGTAAATATTATAATCACCAAGAAAGATAAAAAAAATTTTAGCAAATCAAACAGTTATTCTACTAAGATAAAAATGTCTCCTCAAGAATTAGCCTTTTTCATAAATATGTGCATCTATAAATTGAAGAATAATATTAGATTTTCAGATCAAGAAATTTCAACATTAAAAAAGATTAATGAATTGGATAAAAGAGAAGTAATAGCTTTATGCAATCCATCTGATTTTAATTATGATGGGCAAAAATGTATGAGTTGCAAGGAATTGCTCCATTGCCTTTATAGAGATATAATTAATAAACAAGGTTCTGATTGATGAAAATTACTCTTTATGGCGTTAGAGGTTCTTTTCCAGTTCCAGGTCCTTTTACTTTTAAGTATGGGGGGAACACAAGTTCTATCCTTATTGAATTCAATGAAGATCAATATTTGATTATAGATGCAGGGACTGGGATTAGGAACTTAGGAAACTATCTATTAAGCACTAAAAAAAAACCCTTGAATATAAATATCTTATTTACTCATACCCATTGGGATCATATAATGGGTATTCCATTTTTTGCACCAATATATGAGGGTGATTCAATAATAAATATGTATGGTCCTGAATCTTCTAAAGAACAAACACTTAAAGACATAATCTTATCTCAACTTGAACATAAGTATTTCCCCGTGTCTGTACATGAAATTGGGGCAAATATAAACGAGGTTCAGCTTACTGAAACCACCTTTAACATTTTTGATGCAAAGATCCGAACAATAAGGCTAAACCATCCATGTTTTACCTTAGGATATAGGATCGAGTATAAAGACAAAGTGCTTGTTACAATTTATGATCATGAACCTTTCGACAATTTTTTTATGGATGATAATCAAGCTAAAATCTTACATGGTAAATTATCTAGAAGTGAGATATTAAACTTAAATCAGAAAATCATCGATTTCTGTGAAAATGCACAGTATGTTATTATTGATAGCCAATATACTAAAAAGGAATATTTAACTTCAAAAAAAGGTTATGGGCATTCATATTTCGAATATTCTTTAGCTCTTGGAATTAAATCAAATTCAAAATCAGTTGTTCTATTTCATCATGATCCTTCTAGAACAGATTTTCAACTTGATTATATGGATAAAGTATTAAAAAATTACATTAACGAAAATGGATATAAAATAGAAACAATTTTAGCAAGAGAAGGGTTAATATTAGATCTGTGAATGTTATCTTAACAGGTTTTATGGGAGCTGGTAAATCTACAGCCATAGAATTCTTATCTACTTTATATAATAGTTACGATTTAGATGAAACAATAGAAAAAGCCACCAACTTTAAAATATCAGAAATTTTTAAAATCAAAGGTGAAAAAATCTTTAGAGAAATTGAAAAGGATATTTTTGATAAACTACTTGATTTTAATAATATAATTATCTCGACTGGTGGGGGTACTATAACATATTACCCAGACTTAAAAAAATTAAAAAATAATTGTAAAATAATTTTTTTATATTCATCTTTTGAAGTATTATTAGATAGAGTAAAAAATACAGATAGACCATTGGCAAAAGATATTAAAAAATTTGAAGATTTATATTTTGAAAGACTACCTATATACTTAGCAAATGCAGATTTCATGGTTTACTCTAATGAAAAAGATTGGCATTATAAGATTATTAAATATCTGAAAATCATTGGATTTAATGGTAAAAAAGATATTGAAAAAGATAAAAAGATCAATCAAGTGATAGAAAATATTAAAAAGAATGTATTATAAAAAAGGTATAATAAATGATAGAAAAAGAACTTAAGTATCTTTTAAGCAAAGTTGATTATTTCAAGTTAAAACAGTATTTTGAATCTTATGGAGAAAATAAGAGATTAATATTAATAAAGACATATTACTACGATACTATTCCATATTCTTTATTACCTTCAATTGTCTTTCGAATTAGAATCATAGAGAATACAGCAGAAATTTTTTTAAGTGTAAAAGCAAATATTAAAGGAAGACTTCCATCAGAAGAGAAATCAGAATTGCAAATTGCAAAAGAATTGAATTACAAGGTAAACAATTTAAAATTATCCCTAATTGAAAACGAATTCCCTTTAGAAGAGAAAGAATTATTTAATATTGGTTTGGATGAAGAGTCTATTTCATTTATTAGTCAGTTTAAAAAAGATTTAAACATAAATAAAAATTATTTAAAAATACTTGGTATTTCGGAAATTGAAAGATTAACTGGAAACCTTTCCTTTTATAATATGCCTTTTGATCTGGATCATACAAAATATTACAAATACCCCAATAGTCCAAACTACTTTGAGGATTATGAACTTGAAGTCGAAGATGAAAATCCAGACAAATATATAAATATAATTCAGACTATTTTTAACCAAAAGGATATAAAAAGTCTAGGTTCGGAGAAAAAAATAAGAAGATTGTTAAAATATATCACTCTGCATGATAATTAATCAGAGTTTTAACATCATATTTCCCGAGTAATTTATCGTAGTTTAAAAAAGGAAGTCCTATAACAGCGGCTATACCAGCTACATTCGCACCGGTTTTTTCAACAAGATTTGCAATAGCTTTCAAAGTTCCACCAGTTGCGATAAGGTCATCTATTAATAAATATCTTTTCCCTCTTTCTACATCTTCTTTATGAATTTCTATGGTTTCCTGACCATATTCTAAGGTATAACTTTCAGAAATAGTCTGCCTTGGAAGTTTTCCTTTTTTTCTTGCAAGTATAAGTGGTACATTAAACTTTAAAGCAAGAGGAGATGCAAAAATAAAGCCTCTTGATTCTACTGCTATAATGCCATCTATTGAAGATTTACTGTAGTGTTCATATAGATTTTCAATAATAAGATTAAGAACAGTTGGTTTTAAAAGTATTGAAGTTATATCGTAAAATAAAATCCCTTTCTTCGGGAAATCTTTAACTTTTGCAATTGAATCGTCAAGTATCTTCTCAAGATTATTCATAACCTATCCTTTTTCATTATAAATT
>JAAZOT010000100.1 GCA_012797605.1 Spirochaetales bacterium
GAGTTTGAAATATACTTAAATCCAGTATTAAAAAATATTGAAAGTTTTAAGGTTGTTGAAGATTTCTGTGTTCAAAACCTAAGAAGAAAGATAATAAATATAAATACCGCTAAGAAATTCAGCAAGGAATGGACAAAAAATTTCTTAAAAAATAGTTTTCATTATATTATTAATAGAGGTGTTGATTCTTTAATTAACTTGCTTGAAGGTAAATTTCCAGTTTTGATAATTGGAGCAGGTAGTTCTATCGATGATAATTTAAATACGATAAAAAGACTTTCGAATTATTCTTTAGTTATTTGTGTAGATACAGCATTGATACCGATATTAAAGGCCAATATCAGGGTTGATATAGTGGTTTCTTCTGATTCTCAGTCTATTAATGCTTTATATATTACTCAAAGTGACCTTGTTAAGAAAGATTTAAATAATTATCCTCTTTTAGTATGTATGCCAACAGTTCATCCAAAGTTAATCGATAAGTATAAAGGCAAAGTTTTATTTTCTTCATTACCTTTTGATCTTGTCAAGATAACTGATAGCCTTACCATTGATAGACTGGAAATAGGTTCTGGTGGAACAGTATCTGCTTTGGCATTTGAAGTCGCTATGATTATGAATCCTTCTTCTATTATCCTTTTTGGTACAGATTTTTGTTATAGTAATGGCAAACTTCATTGTAACAATGCTCTTTTTGATTCACTATATTATGGTAAAACTAATTATATATATAATTATCAAACTTTTATAACAATGGCAATGCTAAGAGCCAACTCATTTTTGGTCATTAATGATTATGGCTTAAAAACAAGAACAGACCCTAAATTTTTAATGTTTTTAGAATGGTTTAAAAGTCAGATAAATAAAGATGATAAAATAGAAGTATATTATGCAAGTAAAAAAACATATGGGCTTTCCTTTTTAAAATATATGGGAAAAGCTGAAATCGAAAACTTTATATACAATAAGAAAAATTTTAATTCCATGAATTTCTTAAGTAAGATTGAAAATATCGAATTCGACAAAAAAAATAAAATAAAAATTAAAGAAAGTTATCTTGATTTTTTAAATAAAATTATAATTGAAGGTCTGTCTGCCAAAGCAATGATAGAAAACATTATTAAGAGAATCGAAAATACTTCTTTTTCAGATTCAGTTTTGATGTATTTAAATACTTTGGAGAGAAATTTACTAGGCTTTTCCTCATTAAAAACATTGCTTAATATGTCTTTTCAAGAATATCTTTTATCTGTTCAATATGAAAAAAAAGAGATAGACACGGTATCATTTTATAAAAATCTTTTGAAAAAAATTGATGAGATATTAATATTATTAAGAAACATGATTGATAAAAAATCTAATTGAAGAAGTTATGAAGGTTGGAAGTATTGGGGAGGATAGGATTTGAACCTATGAAGCCGCCTGGCAACAGATTTACAGTCTGTCCCCTTTGACCACTCGGGAACCTCCCCGAAAAAGCTGGCGAAGAGAATTGAACTCCCAACCTGCTGATTACAAGTCAGCTGCTCTACCGATTGAGCTACGCCAGCGACAGATTGATTGAAACAGAAAAATAACCTTTGTCAAGGTATTTTTATGAGTGAAAAAATGAAAAATGGAAAAATATTTATTGTTGATGATGATAAATTAAGTATTGAAATATTAAAAATATCACTTGAAAAATATGATTTTGAAATAAATTCATTTATTAATCCAATAGAAGCATATAAAGCTATCACCTCTGATGAAAGATTTAACTGTGAATGCTTGATACTTGATTTAAATATGCCTCAATTGGATGGCTTTCAGTTTATTCAAAAGTTAAAAAGAGAGTATCCAAAAAAAGTAATACCGATAATTATATCTTCAGCAAATCAAGATATAAATTCTATTAAAAAAGCATTGGATCTTGGTGCTTATGATTATTTTACAAAACCACTTTCAAGAGATGAATTGGAAGTAATGCTACCTAAGAAGGTTAAAAACGCTGTTGTATTTTATAGAACGCAACAAGAATTAATAGTACAAAACGAAAAGATGAGCAAAGATTTAAATCTTGCTAATCAGTTTATACTAAAAATTTTTCCTCATAATAAAATTAAAAACCATGATTTTTACTTAAAATATATTCCTTATAACGAAATAGGTGGAGATTTTATAGATCTTATTGAAACAAAAGATGGTTTTATTATTATTATTGCAGATATTTCAGGTCATGGAGTATCTGCTGCTTTGCTCGCATATTTTTTAAAATTTGAATTTCAAAAATATTTTAGTAACAATGATGATTTGTTAAAGTTTATCTATCACTTGAACTCTGAATTTATTAATATTTTTGAAGATTCATTTTTTTCTACTGTTTTTATAGCTTCATACAATAGGAGAGAAAGAAGATTAATATATGTTAATGCTGGGCATCCACCTCCAATTGTTTGCGTAAATGAAAGACCAGTTTTTTTAAAATCTACTGGGACATTTGTGGGTATGATCGAATATCCAATATACAAAATATCTGAAATAGTTGTTGGCAATAGTTGTCCATTGATTTGTTATACAGATGGTATGTATGAATTTTGGCTTGAGGGCAGAAATGAGATTTTTGGCTTTAATCGTTTTTATAAGCTTTTACATTGTATTTACTTTAAATTAAAAAAAGAAAAAAGATTAAATTTAAATAATTTTGTAGAATATTGTTTTTCTTCTTTAAAGTTTTACAGCAAAGGTAACTATAACGATGATCTTTTAATGTTCATGATTGAATTGTAATATCAAGATTAAAACTATTTAACCGATAATTAAAGTAGAATTCCCCTCCCAGTTTTTCCAGAGGCCGACTCTTCCCGGAGCCGGCCATTTTTAAATTTTTTTGATTTTCTTAATACTAATCTTGTAGATATTCTTTTGAAAAATTCACTGAAAATCTTTTAAACTAACTCTTGCATAAAAAGACAAATCTCGTAAATTTGATGTATAGTTATGGGGGCTTATGTGCAAAAAGAGCATATTAAAAAAATATTATTTATTATAATAATTGCTATAACAGTTTTATTTGGCGTTGCTCTTGGATCTCTATTCGCTTCTTTTCAAACTACAGATATAAGAAAAATGGTGGATGATTTCGAATTATCAGTTCCGACAAACATTTACGATAAAGATGGAGAATTAATTGCTCAATTATCACTTGAACAAAGAGAGATAATCCCTTTAAAAGATATTCCAGAAATTGTAATTCAATCATTTATTTCTTATGAAGATGCTGCATTTTTCAAACATCATGGGTTTTCTTTTAAAAGAACTTTAGGAGCATTTTGGGGAGATATAAAAAGAACCATTTTAGGTAGAGGGGGTGCACTCCAAGGTGGCTCTACCATAACACAACAATTGGCAAAAAGATTATTTACAGGACAGGAGAGATCTCTATTTAGAAAATTAAAAGAATTATGGTATTCAGTTCAGCTTGAAAAATATTATTCTAAACAAGAAATACTTGAAATGTATTTAAATGAAATATATTTCGGACATGGGGCTTATGGTATAAAAGCTGCTTCAAAACTCTACTTCAATAAAGAAGTACCAGATTTAACAATAGCAGAAGCGGCTATTCTTGCAACTCTTCCTCAATCACCAAAGTACAACTCCCCAGTTCTTTATCCGGAGAATTCAAAGAGAAGACAAAAAATGGTCTTTGAAAGGTTGATTGCAAATGGCTATATTACAAGAGAGCAAGCCGATAAAAGTTTTGAACAATTTTGGGCATCATATAGTCAGAGGACTTTCCCAACAGATTTCACAGCTCAATCTCTAACTGTCAATAAAGCTCCTTATTATGTGGATGCGGTTTTAAAGATGCTTAAAAATGAAGGTTTTACAGATGAACAAATTTATAAAAAGGGACTTAATATATATACTGCATGCGATTTAAAAATGTACCAGGCATCTGAGAAATATTTAAATGATGCCCTTTCAAAATTAAATGAATCATACAGTAAACAATTTGAACCTATTAAATCTGCTGTTTATAGAGAAGCTTACGATATATCGGATCTATTCATTCAGATGACAAATTCATCACCATCTTTTTCACTTTCAAAAAACAAAAATAAATTTAAGCAAAATAAACTTGAAGAAACATTAAATATAATAAATCTTTTTTCTTTGTCTCAAAAAGACAATAGTTTAGGGTATTTATCTGAAAATTGGACAACGAATTACAAAAATAATATAGAAACCAAGATTTTACAAGGAAGTATAGTTACTATTGATCCACAAACAGGATATGTCCTTGTTTTAATAGGAGGGACAGGTTTTACTAAACAAAATCAACTTAACAGAGCTTTAAGCGGTAAATTTCAACCTGGCTCTGGCATAAAACCATTTATTTATGCTGCTGCTATCGAAGAAAAAGTTTGCACAGCTTCTACTGTTATACTTGATGCACCAATTATATATAAATTTTCGGAAGAGGATGTATGGGAACCAAAAAATTATTCTGGTGAGTATAGCGGATATGTTAGAGTAAGAAAGGCTCTAGTCCAATCTATAAATGTACCGATGGTTAAAGTTATGGAATCCCTTGGTGTCATGAAGGCAAGGAAGTATATTTCAAGATTTTATTCTATAAAAGAATCAGAAGTTCCTCCTTATCTATCAACAGCACTTGGTACTATTGGAGTATCACCATTAAAAGCAGCCAAAGCATTTGCTGTTTTGGCTCATCAAGGTATGGATGTCTTCCCGATATTAGTAAGGAAAGTAGAAGACAGAGAAGGCAGGACTTTAAGAAACTTTGAAAAAGAGATTTTAGAAAAATATAAAAAATTAGATCCAGCAGAATTAAAAATAGTATCTCCTCAGGCAGCATATATTGTTACATCAATATTAACTGGGGTTGGTAAACCTGGTGGTACTGCCTCATCTCTTGCAAATTACAATTTTCCTTTTGAATTTGCAGGGAAAACAGGAACTACACAAAACTGGAAAGATGCCTGGTTTAATGGATATACTCAGAATCTTGCTACAGTCATATGGATAGGATTCGATAGAAGTTCTTCCTTGGGAAAAGGTTTTACTGGAGGGACAATTGCTGCTCCAATATGGGGTAATATAATGCAATATGTCTATAAAGTTTTGAAAGTAAAAATTCCAAATTTTCAAAAACCAGATGGACTTGTGTGGGTAAATATTGATGCTGATACTGGGTTCCTTGCAGGACCTACAACACAAAAACCATTGCTGGAAGTCTTTATCGCAGGGACTCAACCAAAACAGGTTTCAGATGGCAAACAGATATTTTCTCTTGTGATGCCAGCTAATCCTATTGAAACTTTATCACCAAACCAAACAAATTCGAGTAACGCAACTAATCCTTTTGAAAATCTTCAGCAAAATACTACGACCCAAGAGGACCCTTTTGCAATATTCAATACCTTATTAAACAATTCAAGTACTAATTCTTCAAGCAATAATACAACTACTTCAGGTAATTCAGATGATAATTCAAATAATTCTGGAAATGGCAATGAATAAATGATACTTAAGGATCAAAACAAATCTATTTATTGAAATTGCATTGGAGTTAATAAATGAGCCATACATGTATAATTGTAAACCCAAAAGCAGGAAAAAAAATATTTATAAATATATATTTACCTTTAGTGTTATCTGTTTTTGATGAACATGGAATATCTTATCAGATCGAATATACTAAAAAACCAGGTTATGCCACTGAGATTACTAAGAAATATTTAGATAAGGTAGATTTTTTTACTATTTTTGGTGGCGATGGAACAATTAAAGAAGTCATAGCTGGAATGCCTGAAAATCCAAAACCAATTGGGATAATTCCTTTTGGTACTGTTAATGTTCTAGCTTTAGATCTTGGAATACCTTTTGATCCTATTCGTGCCGCTACAACCATTGTTTATGGGTTAAAGAAGTATATAGATGTAGGATTCATTAATCTTCAACCTTTTGTTTTGATGGCATCTATTGGAATAGATGCAGAAGCTGTGCATAATGTTAACTTAAATGTAAAAAAATTTTTTGGTAAGGTTGCATATATTACTTCAGCTATAAAATCAATCTTTATATATAAACCTCATAGAATAAAAGTCGAAATTTTGGATCAACATATAGTTGATAGTGGCTATATCGCAATAATATCCAATTCTAGATTTTATGCTGGAAAGTTTACAATTGATGAAAATACAAAAGTTGATGATGGGATTTTAAACCTATTTTTATTTAAAAGAAATTCAATATTGGATACTTTTCGTTTGTTTATGGGAGTTCTTACAAAATCTCACAGCAAGATGAAAGATATAGCTTTTTATACTGGGAAAAAAATCTTAATCTCCAGCGGAAAGAAGGTTAAAGTACAGGTAGATGGAGATAAAGCATCGTATCCACCATTAGATATTTCAATTAAGCCATCATTTTTACCTGTTTTTGTGTCAGAGGAAAGATTTGTTATGCCTGAGATGACAAAAAAATATATGAAAAGATTTTTTAAAAAACTAATAAAAGAAAGAAAAAGTTATCAAGTTTAATATTAATCATAAAGTTCGTTAATTAAAGCTATATATTCTTTAGTTATATTGACATTTCTTCTTTTCATTATTTTTTCAATATTTTTGACAAGTAATGAATAATCATAGTGTTTTTCTTCTCCCCACATTGCATGAGGTATTGTCTTGCTTTTTGGATTTTCGAATAGAATGGTGCATTCACCAATTATTGTTCCGCAATTTATCATAAGTCCTATTGAACATTTTACATGATCTCCAAAAAGAGAACCCATTTTCATTTGACCGCTATCAATCGTATTATTTCTATAATTGAACTTTATATTTGAATAGTTGTTTTTTAAGTCGGAGGTGGTTGTCATAGCTCCAATATTTACCCATTCTCCTAAATAGGAATGGCCTAAAAAACCAATATGATGTTTATTAGAAAAATCACTGATAATTGATGCTTCTACTTCACCAGATATTCTGCAATTAAAACCAATTGTTACATCATCATGAATATAGGCTCTATCTAATATAGTTTGTTGACCTATATAACAACTTCCTCTCAGCTCTGAAAAAGCGTTAATTTGAGCATCTTTATCTATTATTATAATTCCATTTGACGGTTCAATCGAAGTTAAAGGATGTATTTTAGCTTTTGGGTGAATGAAAAGATTATTCCCTTTATGTTTAAATTCTTTTATCCTTGATGCAATTAATAGAACTCTATCTTGTTCAATATAATTTTTCTGGTTAGAGATAATATCAAAAAGATATTTTATAGAGGGGGCATTTTTAACTTCATCA
>JAAZOT010000017.1 GCA_012797605.1 Spirochaetales bacterium
TATAACAAATATTTTCATTTTTTTCCCTTAGTATTAATTATTAACTCTTTAACAAATAAATTTATAAATTTATTACATCTTAGGTCTAATTTATTTATAGAAAGCATTGGAAAATCAAAATGGGGTAAACTGATTTTGAACAAAATAATCATCCTCTAAAAATTTCATCTGTTTATTAAGGTTATCATAATGAGTTTTTTCCCATTCTGATAGATAATGAAAAAACTGTTTTAATCCCTTGTCTTTTGTTTCTTTTTCAGCCTTCGAATAAAATTCAAAAGAATCATATTCTAGTTTTATTGCGATAGATAATGCTGACATCTCATAATGCTTATCTTTTATTCTATTTTTAAACTCTTTTGAAAATATAGGACTTTCAGTATTTTCAAAATCAACCTTTTTCTGAATATTCTCTATATTATATTCTTCTTTCTTTATAAGATGTTTCAATATTTGCTGTAAAATCTGAAAATGAGATTCCTCTTCTTGTGACATTGAAAAAAATATTCCTTTGGCTTTTTCATCATCTGTTTTTTCAGCTATAGCTTTATATAACTCTTTTCCCTCAAGTTCACTTCTCATCGCAGTTTTTATTACTTCTTTAATATCCATATAAACCTCTTTTTATCTCTTTATTAAAATTATAATTCACTTAATCTATATATTCAAGTCGATTGAATTTTTTTTTTATTAAATTATATTTACTTATATATGAAATAAATTTTAGGTAAATAAAGAATTCTATGAAAAAATATCTTTGGTTAATTGCAATTATTATCCTTTTTATTATTGCTGGTTTTATACTAAAAATAACTTATAATTTTGTAGTCCAATCAAGAGTTAATGTTGAAAAGGCAATCTCTATTTTAAAAGATGAGTTTGTACCTTTGAAAATGAAGATTTTTATTGATGGAAATAAGATAAGTTATCAACTCAAGTTTTATGACTTGATGGGGACAAATGTCGCTGCACTTAATAATGAAATAAGTGGTAATCAGCTGTTTATCGATTTTTATGTAATAAAAATCAAAGATAATTTCCTTTTTTTCCCTTATCTAATTTATTCAAATGAGATACCACCCGTTATGGGGAAAAAGATTTTTGATATATATGAAAAAAACTATGATGGAATTCTTTTCCCAGAAATTTATGCCTCTGAAAATATGAATGAAAATTATTTGAAGTTCATTTCATCTATATGGCAAGCAATTAAGAGTGGTAATATTACATTCTTTTCTTCAAATTACAATGGTAATGCCCTTCATCTTTTAAGTAATATCTCTGAAATAGATCCAAATTCAGTTTATGAATTTGTATGCCATACTTCAAAAGGAGGCATAGAAATTGTTAAACGTTGATCTCAAAACTATAATAATCTTACTATCAACTACAGCTGTCTTAAGTGCGTTATACACATTTTTTCAGTTTCTATTTAAATTTCATCCAGAAAAAAAGATTTCAAAATTTTTCTTTATCTTACTAACTTTCTTAAAATCTATTGGTGTATTTTTCTTCATAGTTATAGCTTTATATTTTATTTATTACATCTACAACACTATAAATCAGTATTTGACTTTGATAGAAATGAAAAAATATGTTAAAAACCTTTCAAGAGAAAGAGTTTTAGCAAAGATTTCCATTATCGATTTTTCAGAAAATAGTTTTAATTGTATATTGGAATTATACTCATTAACGGGTAAATTATTTAAAAAATCAAGTTACCAACTTAATGGAACTGAATTTTACCTTGATTTTGTGGTATTAAATTTTGATTATATGTTTATAGAAAAGGGATCTAACAATATAGCATATCCTTCAACTCTTTTTTCTGATTCAATAGCCTATGATAATGGTATCAAACTCTTATCTTCAAATGAATTAAAAGAGTTTCTTTCTGCAGATTCAGATAAATTTATTGGATTAAATTCAAAAAAGGTAATTTCATTATCTAATTTTATATTTAATTGTATTTCTAATGATGATTTTGCTAGAAAAAATGGGATAAGATCCATTATTGGTTCTGCTTTACATCATAAAATTTTTTCAAAATCGATTTATAAAGTTTACTTGCAAAATACTGGTGGACTTTCTATGGTTGAAGAAAATTTTTAATACTTTTAATTTTGAAAATATATTATATACTTCTTTTAGAAGGAGTTTATTCATGAACCCTACCTTTACCGACAACAATATTTTTATTAATGTCGATGTTGAAACCAAGTCTGAACTTATAAGATTTTTAAGTCAAAAGATGTCCGATCTTTCTCAAGTTTCTGAGGAGTATATAAACGAATTACTTATAAATAGAGAAGAACAACTTACCACAGGTATAGGAGAAGGGATAGCAATCCCTCACGCTTTCTCTGAAAAATTCAAAGGGTTCTATATTATTGTTGGTACCTTAAAAAAAGAGATAGATTTTCATTCTATTGATAAAAAGCCAGTTTCAATATTTATTTGCATCTGTGCTCATACGAGTGAAAACCTAAAATACTTAAAAGTCATTGCAAAATTTGCTGAAATTTTACATAACCCAGTTCAGAGAAAAAAAATAATTGAATGTAAAACTACTAATGAACTTATGAATATCCTAAATCCTTTGATTCAAATTTAATTTACTTTTTCTTTTATAATATAATAAATCATTTTTCTTAAATTTTATAATATCCTTTGGAGGTATTGATGGAAATTAGAACAAGATTTGCTCCTTCACCAACTGGGCATTTACATATTGGTGGATTAAGATCTGCACTTTTTTCCTACCTTTGGGCAAAGCATAATAATGGTAAATTCTTTCTAAGGATTGAAGATACCGATAGATCTCGCTATGTTGAAGGAGCAGTTGAGGGAATAAAAAAATCTCTTTTATGGGCTGGAATCAGTTGGGACGAAGATATAATTTTTCAATCTGAAAGATTAGATCTTTATCAAAAAGCAGCAAATAAACTTTTAGAAGAAGAGAAAGCTTATAGATGCTTTTGTTCAGAATCAAGGCTCGAAAGAGTAAGAAAACTAAGAGAACAAAACAAACTTCCTTCTGGTTATGATAGAAAATGCCGAAACTTGACCAAAGAAGAGATAGATGAGCATATTGCGAATGGGGATCCTTATGTAATAAGACTAAAAGTCCCCCTTGAAGGTGAAACAATCTGTAATGACCTTCTTAGAGGAGAGATTAGATTTGATAACTCCACATTGGAAGATATTGTCCTAATAAAATCTGATGGTTTCCCAACTTATCATATGGCTCATGTAATTGATGATAATGATATGAAGATTACACATGTCACAAGAGGAGAGGAATGGATCTCATCGATGCCAGTTCATGTAATCTTGTTTAATATGTTTGGCTTCGATCTCCCAGTTTATGTTCATCTTCCAGTAGTATTAGGTGAAAGTGGTAAAAAATTATCCAAAAGAGATGGAGCATCTTCAGTCGCAGAGTTTATCGAAGCTGGTTATCTACCAGAAGCTATCATAAATTATCTTGCCCTTTTGGGATGGTCTTACGATGATCAAACCCAGATATTTGATATGAAAAAACTTATTGAACTTTTCGATATTTCAAAAGTTTCAAAAGCTTCAGCTGTTTTTTCTTATGAAAAGCTTGATTGGTACAATGGATATTACATCAGAAATTTATCACTAGAGAAGTTCTATGAAAAGGCTCTTCCTTATTTTATCAAGGCAAATTATGTGAACGAGTCTCCTACACCTCAAGAAGAACAATACATAAAAAAGATACTACCTCAAATTCAAGATAGGATTTTTAAACTATCAGATATTATATCCTATTGTAAATTCTTTTTCAAATCCCCAGAAAATTATAATAAAGAAGATTTTATAGATAAAGGAAGGGACTTACAAAGATCGAAAGAAATCTTAGAAAAGGTTTTACCTGTACTTGAAAATTCAGAGTTTTCAGAAAAAGATTTAGAGGAAAATCTTAGAATCTTTATTGAAAAGGAAAACTTAAAGGTAAAAGATTGTTTTATGCCAATTCGTGTTGCTATTTGCGGAAGTAGATTCTCTCCTGGTCTTTTTGAAACCTTATCAATAATAGGAAAAGATGAAACCATTAAAAGAATAAAAAATGCTTTAAGTCAACTTTAAAAATTTTTGGAGCATCGATATGGAAGATAATTTTACTCATATTTCCCATACTTCAATGGAAAGACTTGAACTTTTGATAAGAAAAAGATTAGAAAATGGTGTTGATAAAAATGATATTGATAAAAGGATCTGGGACCTATTTGGAGAAGATTGGAGTATTATGTTTACGGATCTTGCTGGTTTTAGTAGAGAGGTAGAAAAATTTGGGATAATTCATTTTCTTCAAATAATATATGAATCAAAAAGACTATTTCTTCCAATTATTGATAAATACGATGGGATTTTAATTAAAATGGATGGTGATAGCATGCTTGTAATATTCAGAAATCCTTTAAAGGCAATTAAGTGTGCTATCGAAATGCAAAAAGAATCTTTTATTTATAATCAGAAAAAAATTCCAGAAGAAAAAGTATTGCTTTGTGTTGGACTTGGTTATGGTAAAATCTTGAAAATCGGAGATGTAGATGTTTTTGGAGCAGAAGTCAATGCTTCAAGTAAACTTGGAGAAGACATAGCAAAAGAAGGTGAAATATTATGCACTTTAAATTTCATGGAAGAAATAAATAAATCGCAAGATAAAGTTTCTAAAGAAAATATATTATTTAGTGAAATTGAAGAAATTCCTCCTGGCGCAAAAAAAGCCTTCAAGATAAATTATTCTTTTTAAATTTTAATTCAAGTAATGTTATTTATAGATTTTTATTTTTTATTTTCTTCTATTTCAATTTTTGCAAATAATGGAAGGCTGAAAATGCAGCAAAAGCACCATCTGCAGCTGCTAAAACTATCTGTTTCATTGATTTTGAAATTATATCTCCAGCAGCATAAACACCTTTTATATTTGTTTCAACATTATTTTTCGTAATTATAAAGCCATTTTCATCTAATTCTATTTGATCTTTTACCAAATCGGTATTTGGCAAATATCCTATGAATATAAAAACTCCATTAACATCATAATTTTTTATACTTTTATCTATTGTAGATTCGAGTAATATTGATTCTACTAGATTTGTGCCAGAAATCTCTTTTGGAATCATATTATATAAAATCTCTATATTTTTTGTTTCTTTTACATGATTTACAAGAAATTTCTGTCCTCTAAATTGATCTCTTCTATGTATAAGATATACCTTTTTAGCGTGTTGAGCTAAAATAATAGATTCTTCTAAAGCTGTATCACCTCCACCTATTGCTGCAACAACTTTATCTTTAAATAATGGAGCATCACAGGTGCCACAATATGATACACCTCTACCTAAAAATTTATTTTCACCATTAATTCCAAGTTTTTTAGGACTTGCTCCCATAGCTAATATAACCGATTTTGCCTCGATAATTCCATCTTCTGTCTTTATTTTCTTAATATCTTCTTTTAATGATAATTCTATCACTTCCGTGTATTTAACCTCAACCCCAAGATGATTAAGTTGTGCAAGCATCTTTGAACCAAGAACATAACCTGAAATTGGCTCATCAAATCCCGGATAGTTTTCTATGGTTGCTGTTAGATTCATCTGTCCACCAACCGCAGTTCTTTCAATAACTAAAGTTGATAACCCATATCTTGAACCATAGATTGCAGAACTCATTCCGGCTGGACCACCACCAATTATAACCAAATCGTACATTATTTCCTCCAAATTTTGTAATATAAAGATCAAAAGTTAAATTAAAAATGTAAATAAAAATCGACCATTAAAATCGTAAAAATAGTTAATTTAAATGATAAAAATATAAAATTAAATTTAACGATTTAAATATATGAAAAATAGAAAAAATCGTCAACTTCTTAAAAATTCCTTTAATAATAATCAACTTCGATGAAGCTGCTTTACTAAATGAATTTGATCATAAAAATTTTGCTAAAATTTATTTTGTATACTTAAGTATTTCTTTTATGTTAGATTTTATTACCAGATCAGAAATACTCGAAAGTAATGCACTTTTTGGCTTATAAGCAATACCTACACCACTTATTTTTATTGGACATATATCTTCATTGGAATCTCCAACATATATTATATCTTGCATCTTAATGTTAAATTTTTCTGAAAGATATATAATTGCATTTGATTTACATACAGGATGATTACATAGTGATTTTGAGAAATTTACAAAATAAGAAGGAATAAGAACCTCGCCAGTAAATATATCATTAGATATCCCAAGCTGATTTGAAAGTGAAAAATCCATTCCTAATTTCTTTCTAATTGTTTCAGTAATTATATCGAAAGAGTTGCTTACAATTCCAGTTAAATATCCTCTTGTTTTTAATTCTCTGACAACATATATAAAATCTTCTTGAATATTTATAGTATCTAAAAAGTTTATCATCTCATCTTTATTTATTCCATTTAATAACTTAGCAATCAACTTTTTTTGTATAGTATAATCATTATATTTAGTTATTATTTCGACATAATTATCAGTTAGATTTTTTTTGGAAAAAAATTCTTTTAAAATATCTTTTTCTAATATTACACCAGAAAGATTAAAAATTATCATTTTCTTTAGGTTCAATAATGAGGATTGAACAACAGAAACCATCTCATTTTGAATTATATTTATAGACTGAAGACCATCAAAATCTAGAAGCTTTCTATCTGCTGCTCTTTTTAAGATAGCCTTAGCTACTTCAGAAGACATTTTACCAAGTTGTTGCCAAGGTTTTGATTTGTTATCTATCTTGCCTATATGAACTTCTTTTATTTTTGCTTTTGTATTAAACACATCTATAAGGATACCTATATCAACCCCATAATCATTTTCAAAATTCACCTTTTGGAGAATTTGCTTTTTACCAGCAATCATACCTGAAAGTGGTTGAGAAAAAACTAAAAGTTGTGGGAATAAAATTCCAAGCAAAGGTTTTGCAACGAGTTCGGTTACTCTGCCAGCCTCTCTATCAAAGGTAGATTTAACAAAATCATATCCTTCATATAAAATAGGATATACCAACTTTTCAACTATATCATCTTCATAGTTTCCTATATCACCATCAAGATAGACAAGAATATCATTTTTTGCATAATGTAAGCCCTCTTTCATTGAATAACCTTTTCCACGAACAGCACTTACAAAAACCTTTGCCCCATGTTTTTTAGCTTCTTCGGCAGTGTTATCTTCAGAATTATCATCTATTACTATAATTTCATCAGCAAATTTACTACTTTTAACAAGTTCAACGACCTTTCCAATACTTTGTTCCTCATTTAATGCTGGTATAATTACAGAGACTTTTTCTTTTTTTTTGAAAAAAGAGGTAATTTTTTTAAAAATATTCATATCCTTATTTCTCTTTTTTATTATTTATTTTGATTTTTTTGATTACTTTCAATTAAATATATATTTTTATTATTTATATCCCTATATTTTATTATGAATTTTATCATGAATTTTATTTATATTCAATAATTTTCATCCAAATCTCTCTTGTCCTTGGTCCATCATATTCTGCAAAAAATATCCCTTGCCACCTCCCTAGTTGAATTTTTCCATTTTCTACAATAAGAGAAATGCTATTTCCAGTTAAAACAGATTTAATATGAGCATCAGAATTACCCTCACTATGTGCGAAATTGTAATTATGTGGAACAATCTTTGAAAGAAAATTTTCTATATCATAAGCTACATCGGTGTCTGCATGCTCATTTATCAAAAGACCAGCTGTTGTATGAGGATTGTAAATAATTACTAATCCATCTTTGATTTTACCATTTATTTTTTCCATTACTTTTGAGGTAATATCAATAAGTTCAATCCTTTTAAAAGACTGTAATACCAATTTTTCCATATATTTTCACCTTTCAAAATTCAAAAACGATCTTGCGACAGATATAAAAAAACAGAAAAATAATTAAAATTGATCAATTGCTTTCTGTAAAGGATAATCAAATTCTAGATCGAAAAGCTTTTCCTCGCCATAGTATTGCATGAGTTGAGAAACAAGAAATCTTATTGAAGTATCAGACAAATATAGCTTTTCCTGTGATAAAAGTTTTTTGATCTCTTTATATAAGATTTCTTTATTTGTGGTTCCATACTTCTGAATATATTGGTATAAAATGCCTTTTTTCTCTAAAAGTGATATTGCAGAAATTTCCCTATCTGAATACTGGTAGTATTTAACTTCTATATCTGGATCTATCCCATTTTTATGAATCACATATCCATTTGGTGTAAAATATTGAGTTATTGTAAGGAAAACTGCTGAACCATCGTTAAGTTCAAAGACTTGCTGAACAACTCCTTTTCCAAAAGTCTTTTCGCCAATAATAGTTGCTCTTTTATAATCTTTCATGACGCCAGTAAATATTTCTGCAGCCGATGCAGTATTTGAATCTACAAGGACTACAAGCTTAAAATTGTCTGGGATTACTTGTAGATTTACCGCCATATATTTTTCATCAAATTTGGAATTCCTCCCCTTTGTATATACTAAAAGTTTATCTGTAAAAAAATAATTAAGAAGTTGAATAACTTCTGAAAGATATCCACCAGGATTTCCTCTTAAATCAATTATAGCTCCACTGTATTTTTTTGTTGCTTTTAACAATTCATTTTTAACTGTATTGGCAGTATTATCACCAAAATCCTCGACTTTTATATAAAATATATTTCTTGTTATTTCTCCAGATTTGACCATCGTTAGTTTGATTATTTCTCTATTTATATTAAAGATTATAGGGCTTTCATTCCCTTGTCTTTGAATTTTAAGTTTAACAACAGTTCCCTCTTTTCCTTTTATCCTAGATGTAACCTCTTCCAATTCTAAACCTTTTGTGCTTTGGTTATCAACTTCTAATATAATATCTCCAGGAAGTAGTCCATTTTTTTTTGCTGGTGAATCTGGAATAAGTTTCAATATCATAGGCATATTATTTTCTATTGTTATATATGCACCAATTCCACCATATTTATGAGAAAGACTCTGCTGCCTTTCATCTAACTCTTTTTTGGTAACATAAGAAGAAAAAGGATCATTTAGCGAAGCAACCATTCCTTTTGCTGCACCTTCAAAAAGTTCTTTTTCAGTTGGCGGTTGTATGTAGTAATTATTATTTATTATTTGCTCAATTTGGCTTAATATGGAAGAATCTGGAATCTCTGTTTTATAGGCTTTAGGAGTAGTAATAGCCTGATTTACTATCACTATTATAAGAAGACTTATAATAAAAATAAAAAGCAATCTTTCTTGTTTTCTATCCATCTTTTTATCCTGAATTTATTTTCCCTTGCCAAATAAAAGATAATATTTTTGTCTTTAATTTCAATATATTTTTAAACTATTAATTTACCTGTTCTTATTTATTTAATATATTTTTTTTAAGAGTTGATTTACCAAATTATAAATTTTAGTTATTTTTAAAATGTCGATTTTCAGAATTATAAATTTTACTTTTATCAAATTAAATAAAATTTTATATTTATAATTGAATTATATATTTTTGATTTTCTTTAATTGATTCTGATGGATTTTTTAATTATGAGAGTCAGTTAAAATGATTGGAACTATATAAAAAAACTTAGTAATCTAAAAATGAATTTAAATAACCGTTGAA
>JAAZOT010000101.1 GCA_012797605.1 Spirochaetales bacterium
TAGAGTGGTATAAATAGCCCCCCGTAAATATATTTGGGCAGGGCAATCCCATAAAAGATAGCCTTGCCCCATCTGTTCCACCTCTAATCCCTTTTATTATTGGTTTAATTCCAATTTTCTTACAAGCACTTATAAGTTTTTCCATTACAATCGGATTCTTGTCTATTACTTCTTTCATATTTGAATATGCATCAATCCAATTTACTTCATATTTGAAGTTTGGATAAATCGAAATGGCTTTTTTAATTGAAATATCAACTTCATTTTTTAATAATTCAAGTTTTAATTTGTCAAATTCTCTTAATATAAATTTTACCTTTACTTCATTAACATCACCATTTATTTGTATCGGGTGAATAAATCCTTCTTTTTCAGATGTTCGCTCGGGACTTGAATTAATATTCAAATTACTTATAAATATCGATGCGGCTCTTATTGCATTTATCATCTTATCTTTTGCTGAACCTGGATGTGTATTAAAACCATAGATTATAACCTCTCCATTTATAGCGTTGAAATTTTCATTTTCAATCTCTCCAATTGCCGCTCCATCTAAAGTATAACCATATTTTGCTGATATATTTTCCATTTTAATGTACTTTGTCCCATTTCCAATTTCTTCATCTGGGGTAAATAATAGATACATATCTGGATGCTCAATTTGAGGATTATTCTTTAAGTATTCGAATGCTGTAACTATTTCAGCAACTCCTGCTTTATCATCGGCACCCAAAAGGGTTTTACCAGATGCTGTAATAATAGTATTTCCAATTTTTTGGGAAATTGGGGTAAAAGTCTTGCCAGATAAAATGATATCCTGATCATCTGGGAATTTAATTGCATTTCCATCATAATTTTCTATAATTTGAGGTTTAACATTTTCGCCAGATTCTTCAGGGGAAGTATCAACATGAGCTATAAAAATAATAGGATCACACATTTTTTTTATTTGATTACTTTCTATTGTCGAATTCAATTTGGCCATAAGGTAACCATGTTCATCGAGATTTATTTCTTCCAAACCAATATTTTCAAGTTCTTTCTTCAAGTATTGTAAAAATATTAGTTGATTTTCAGTCGATGGATAAGAAGTAGATTCGGGATTTGACTGAGTATTGAAAGTTACATACTTTAAAAATCTCTCTTTCAATCTAGGAAAATTCATTTTGCCTCCAAAAAATAAAATATCTAAAAAAATTAAATGATTGAGAATTTGACTTTTGCTGTTATTACTATAAAAAATTTATTAAATTATGCAATTTAAAAATGATTTTATATTAGCTTGTCAAGATTATTATTATCTGTTAAATAAGGGTTATGCAGTAAAATCTAGTCTCAAAATCGTTGGCGATAGATATGAATTAAGCTCTATTGAAAGAAATATCTTGTTAAGGGGAATTTCTCAGAACAAGAAAATTGAAGAAAGAAAGGCAAAAACAATATTAGAGAATCAGATTGAAAATAAAAAAGTTCATATAGATGGCTATAATCTTTTATTTACAATATCCAACTATTACAATGGAGATTTTTGTTTTATTAGCTTGGATGGTTTTGTAAGAGATTGTGCTAATATTGGGGGAAGGAATAAAAAGAGATTAAATTATGAAAAGACCACAAGTATTCTTTTATTGTTTTTAATTGAATTAAAACCTCAAAAATGTTTGATTTATTTTGATGAACCAGTATCAAAATCAAAAGAAGATATAGAATTATTCAAAATTCTTTTATCTAATAATAAGGATTTCTCATACAGTAAGGATCTATTTGATTTACTTCTTGTCAGAAATCCAGATACGGTCTTATCAAAGATAAATTCAGATGAAATCATAGTGACTTCGGATTCTGTAATAATAGATAAAACAGATAGCAGAATTTTCGATATATTTAGATGGTATTTTAATAGAAATAAAATCAGACTATTCTCTCTAGAAGATTTTTTAGTATTTAACCATTAAGAAAATCTAATTTTACCTTTGTCCTTTTGGATTTAAATAACCATTTTTATCTTGGATAGTGTTTTTCTTTTTTATCTTTTTTAAAAACGGAAAGATTTTAAATATAATCCATAAATTTGAAGTTGGTATCAATCTTCTTACTGAACTATACTTTTTAACCCCCCATATCCATTTAACCTTATCTGTTAAGCTATATATTTTTTCAGTATATGAAGTATCTGAATGAGAACCAAAAGGTTTATTCCATCCTCCAGACATTTCAGCTAATTCTCTTTTAACTATTATTGCTGCTCCTTCAACTCTATCTGGAATAGAAAAAAGATTTACCAATTTTCTTTTCTTTATTATTGTTTTAATCCACCTTGAAATCCAAATAAAAAAACGCATTGGTATTTTTAGCCAAAAAAAACTTGGGAGAAATTTTAAAAAGAAGGCATAACTTTTGGAATATTTTTCTGGCAAGATATTATATTTAACCTCTAAAGGGAAAAGCATCATACATAAAGTTGCATCGCAATCACCTTTTAATATA
>JAAZOT010000102.1 GCA_012797605.1 Spirochaetales bacterium
CAAGGAGTTTAGTATAGGGGAGGTAGTAAGGTATGAGTTATAAATATGATTCATTAATATTACAAATTGGAAGATTAGATACAAATATTAATAATAAAATAAAATTTACTTTTGATAATAAGGAATATGAGGCTCCTTTATCATCAATTGCCTTAAAGAATATTTTGAGTGATAAAAGTCCTAATGTAAAAGCCATTTTATTATATCCTGTTAGTCTTCCCTTAAATAGCATCTTTAAAGGTAGAAATGAAAATGGGTGGTATAAAAAAATAAATGAAATATTAACAAGTGATGATGGTAAAGCAAGCTATTTAAAAGAACCACAAGTCTTTTTTAAAGATCATCCTCATTCCAAATTAGTTGATTCATTTTTTTGTATACATTCTTTAGGGGTATATGAAGATATTAAATTTGAAACAAATATTCAAGATGTTGTATTATATATTTTAGCAAGATTAATTGATGAGTATATTCAAAATGATTTCAGATATAAAAATATTTATATAGATATATCAAGTGGTTTAAATATTTATATAGCAGCTTTACTTGAAGCCTTGCGGTATTTTCAAACATTGGAAAAATTTTTTACCTTTAGTAATGAATCTTTAGAATGTTTTATTATTTACACAGATCCTATTATAGGAAGTGCTAGTACAACAGGATGTAATATTTATAAATATAAATCAGAAGTTAAAGCCTTTTTTTCTTCGCCGATTAGTAATGAAGATTTATCACAAGGATTACCAAAAAAAATTATTGAACACAACCTTGGAAAAGATAGAGGATTAAAAAATAACCTTTTAAAATTGCTTGAGAATTTTTTAATTTTGTATTCTGCATTTGCAAATGCGATTCCTTTAGCATTTTATAACTTTGATTATCCTTCTTTAGATAATGTTCAAAACTTTATAAAAGAATTTATTGGTATGATGATTAATAAAATTGAAGAAAACTTTATAAAGTCACCAAACTTCGAATTTAAACTTTTTATAAAGACTATTTTATCACTATTTTTCTTGAGAGGTTTAATAAATAAAATCCAAGAAAATAAAATTTCTAAAAAATGCATTACTGTAAATGAAATTTTTAATAATACAACAAAAATATATGAAAATCTAAACTTAAACATACAAAGCGGGCTCATAAAATATGAACTATCTAATACCTTTAAAAATCAAAACATTCCCTTAAATATAAAAGATAACGAAGATTTTAAAAAATTGAATGATATTTTACATCAAGCTGGAAATGACAATCTGATTGAAAGAAATTTCTTTGCTCATGCTGGTTTTGAAAGAACTATAACCTTATTAAAAAAAGAAAACAATGATATTTGCTTAAAGTATGATGAGACCAAGTTAGGTGAAATTGCAAAAATATTAAAATCCAGGGTTAAAGGAATCTAAAATGCCAGATACAAATCAAACTGATTACATCTTAAAACTCAAAGCTCTCTTTCATGACCCAATTCATAAGATCTGGGCTATGAGTAATAAAGATAATTTAGAATTTAAAAATATAAATGAGATTAAAGCAACAGACTCGCATGAGAAGGTAGCAGAAGATTTATTTAGATTTATTTTATCTGAAAATTTAAAAGTTGATAATATATCAATAGCTGATAAAATAGCAGCAGCTGTTTCACGTATAATTGTTGCTCCTAATATTCAAGATGCAGAAAAAAGAAAGAATTTTAATGAAGATTCTGCAGTTTTTCTTGAAAATGTAAAATATATCGACCCATTTTCTGGGAATCTAATTGTCATTGGTTCTCCACAAAATCATGATGAAGTGAAAAACATTTTTAAAAAACTTGGTGAATTAAGTTTTTCAAATGAACAAGAAAGAGCAAAACTTTCTTTTCTATTCCTGTGGAGATTTTTACCTGAAATTTTTCCTTGGATAAATACTCATCCTGCTGATTCAAGAACTCCCAATCATTCTATTTATGATCACCTTGTTCAAACATCTGCAATTGCGACAAGCCTTCAATTTGATAAACCATCTTTTTTACTTTTCACCTTAACACCAGTTCAGTCTTTTATAGCAACAGCTAGAAAGACATCTGATCTATGGGCTGGAAGTTATTTACTTTCTTATTTAATTTTTAAGGCTATTGAAGTGGTAATAGAAAAATATGGACCAGATCATATCATATTTCCAAATTTGTTAGGGCAACCTTTAGTGGATAAATGGCTAAAAGACAGACAAGAAATGAATGAAGAAAAATTAAATAATTTTAAGGATAATAATTGGTTTAAAGACTATAATTTAAATTCAAATTACTTTGATAAAATTACTATCGCGAATTTTCCTAATAGGTTTTTAGCTATTGTTCCTTACAATGAATCAAAAGGGATAGCAAAAGAATGCAAAAATGCTATAGAAAACACTGTTAATGAATTCTTAAACAAAATACCAAAAGAATTAAAAGAAATATTATCAAGTCATAATGATAAAATAAAAGACAATATCTTTTCTTATCTAAAAATCTACTGGGTTGTTTTGCCATGGTATAAAGAAAATTATAGTGATGTGGATACAATTATAAATGAATATAAAAACCTTATTGGTGAAAATGAATTACTTGAGGTAATTAAAATAATTAAAGATCATCATTATTATGGAAATGCAAATGTTGGGAATGCTTACTCTTTACTTGTAGAACTTACTGAAAGATTCTTAGCTTCTCGTAAAATGATAAAAGATTTTGTTGTTATTGAACCTCAAACTGGCGAAAAGTGCCATCTTTGTGGCGAAAATGATATTTTGCCTTTAAATAATAACTGGAACCTACTCGTTAGTAATCATTATGTATCAGAAACTGAAAAGCTTTGTGGTGTTTGTCTGTTTAAAAGATTATTACCAGATATTATGACAAAGGAATTGGATTTAAGTGAAAAGGTGCAATTCCCATCAACATCTGAAATGGCTACGGTTAAATATAAATCAAAGATCAGTACTAATACTATCGATAGCTTTGTTAAAAAATACAATGAAATTTTTAATCATAATCTTCCAGAAATAAAAAGTGTTCCAGCTTTAAAAAATCATAAGCTTTACTCTATTGATGGACAATGGTTAATGAAATCATCATATAGAAAAGACTACTTGAAAAAGGAATTTGGAATTGAATTGGAAGAGAATAAAATTAAAGAAATGAAAAAGTTTCTTAAAGAGCAAAAAATAGATCCACCGGTTTATTATGCCATTTTGGCAATGGATGGAGATAATATGGGAAAATGGCTTAAGGGAGAGTTTTTACCAAAAATTGGAAATTTGATACATGATAAAGCAAAAGAAAGTTTAGTATTTTATTCAGAAGGTGAAGATAGGAAAAAATTAGAAAAATTAATTAACTCTAAACATCCGATGTCTCCTTCCTTCCATAACCTGTTTTCACGAAAACTTTCCGATTTTGCTTTAAGCAAAGTCAGAGAAATTGTTGAGGGTAGATATTATGGAAAGCTTATTTATGCCGGAGGTGATGATATTTTAGCATTTTTGCCAGTTGAAGATGCATTGGATTGTGCTTGCGAATTAAATAATGAGTTTAAAATGCTTTTGAGTAATAATTTAAATGCATCAATGAGTGCTGGAATTGTATTTGTTCATCATAAATATCCGCTTGAATTAGCGTTAAATGAGGTTAGAGAAGCGGAGAAGAAAGCGAAAAAAAAATATGGTAAAAGTACTTTTTGTATAAAATATGTTACTGGTGGTGGATATGATAGATATTTTGGAATGAAATGGGATGATAAAGACTTTTTTAATGATGTTGTATGCAGATATGAAACAGATGAACTATCAACAAAGTTTGCTTATGATTTTATGAATGTTGTAAATAGTGTTTATGATTCTAATGGACAAAATAATGAAAACGTAAAAAATATTTTAAAAAATGAACTTCTAAGGATTTATGCCCATAAAAAATCTAATAAAAAAGATAAAGATTTTGAGCAACAGATGCTTCAACATTTTGATAAGATGAAACCAGAAGATTTTACCAATATGTTTGTAATTGCAAGATTTGTGGCAGGGGTGAAATCAAAAAATTAAATATGGGGTAATTTTTATGAAAGAAGCAAATTTAACTGTTAAAGTAATAACTCCACTTTTTATGGGCGATGCTAAACAAGTGGCAGAGTTGAGAACACAAAGTATAAATGGAATTTTAAGATGGTGGTTTAGAGCAGCGGGTGGTAGTTTTGAAGATGAAAAAAGAATATTTGGATGGGGTGGTGAAAATTCAAATAAAGGTGGAGTTAAGCTAGTTATTTCTCAAAAGTTAAATTATAATGAATTTGAAAAGGAGTTTGATAGTGACGGTAGAGTTAAACAAGATAAGGGTATTAATTATTTGGGTTTTTCTCTTGATCAAAGGTTTAATAACAAACAAAATAAACCAAGAAGAAAATGCATAGAATTCAATCAGAATTTTGATATTAAAGTAATATTTTTTCCAAATTTAAAAGAAGAATATATCAAAAAATTCTTTGCAACATTATGGTTTGCTTTTAATCTTGGAAATTTTGGTTCTAGAAGTAGAAGAGGCTTTGGTTCTTTGATGATAGAAAAGATTGAAAGTGAATGCAAAGATATAACAAATAATTGTTTTGGATTAAGTTTTAACATTAACAATAATCAGAACGATGTAAAAAAATGGATAACTGATAATTTAAATAAAATAAGAGAAATAATAAAATCTAATCCAAGAAATTTAATACCATATGTTTTTAGTGATAATTTTAAAATTTATAGAATTAATAAAGTTAATAAAGAAAGTTATTCAAATTTTTCAAATTGGCTAACTACTGCTCAAAAAGAAAGATGCGGAAAATATTTAAAAAATAGTTGGGGAGTTAATAATATAAATACATGGCAAGATCTCCTTGATTTTATGGGCTTTCTTATAATGGCGTATCGAAGTTATAGAAAACCAGATTATGATACTGCCAAAAATATATTAAAAAACCAAAATATACAAAATCCTGTATTTGAAAGAGCAATTTTTGGATTGTCTTTGAACTTTTTTTATTCTTCTTTAACGAATCCAAAAACTAGCAAAAATGGATATGGTGATAAAATAGACCTAGTTGAAATAACAAATAATAGAGAAAAACAAACTTTAAGAAGAGCATCTCCTTTAATGATAAAGATTTTAAAAACTTCTAGTAATAATTATGAAGGTTTTTTTATTGTAGCAAAATCCGTATTCAAACCAAATAATTCCAGACTTGAGTTTAAAGGTAAAGAGGTGAATTTACCAAAAGATATATGGCTGGCTATTGATAATTTTATCGATAGTTTGAAGAGTAATAATTTATTGACGAAGATAAAATAAATGCTAGTAAGCAACAATATTTTTTATTATCAAAATTTGGTAGAAATCCTTAAAAAAACCATCTTTCAAATTAAGAATTATCTTAAAACATCTGAAACGATAAAAAGATTTAACCTAACTTATAAACTTGCATGGAGAACTATAAAAATATATCTGAAAAATATTGGCATTGTTGTTAATAATCTGAGGTATATATTTGATAATTATGTTTTTAAAATAGGACATATTTATATTTCTCGAAAAGCCAGAGAAATTTTTAAAAAAATTAAGGAATTTTTACTTTTAGATTTTGTTTTTTTACTGAATAAAATAAAAAACCAATACAAGGATACACCATGCCAGTTAGATTAACGGATTATGAAATAAAGGCAATTAAAGAATTGGCAAAGAAATTTTTTGGAGAGGATAGCAAAGTATTCATTTTTGGTTCAAGAGCTCATTTAGAAAAAAGAGGTGGAGATATAGATATTTATATAGAAACTAAACTTTCTATTAAAGAAATAGCAAAAAATAAGATAAAATTTCTTGCTGAGTTAGATTTAAAAATAGGTGAACAAAAAACTGATCTTGTTGTTTTTAATCCATTAGTTATGAAAAAAGAACTTATTCATAAGGTTGCTTTAGAGGAAGGAATTGAGATATGAATGAAAAAAATATTGTTGAAAATCTTTTTGTAGAGTGTGAAAAACATAAAAAAATGGTTCAGTGGGCTATAAATTTATTAAAATCAAATAAGTTCTATCCTTTTACATCAGAAATTTTGATAAGCTTAAATGAAAAAGATATTTCTCTTATTGATACTTTAACTTTTAGGTTTTCTAAGCTTCAAGAGACTTTAGGTAAAATTTTTTGGCAATTAATACTTTTGATGGGAGAAAATACAGAAGAACTTACTTTTTTAGATGTTCTTCACAAAATGGAGAAGTATAAAATTATCAATGAAGCTTCTGAATGGCAAGAATTCAGAAGAATTAGAAATACCATAACTCATGATTATGAGACTAATTATGATCTACTAAGTGAAAATTTGAATCTTTTTTTTGATAAGATTCAAGTATTTTTAAGTTATTATGAAAATGCAAAAAATTTTTATAAAACTAAATTGGAAGGCTAGCTTATGCTTAAATTTACAATTGAACCTTACGATGTTTTGTTTTTTGGAAGTGGAAAACCTTTTAACATAGGAAGTAATGTAAAGTCTATTTTTCCACCTTTCCCTCATTCTTTTGCAGCAGCAGTTTATGCAAAGTTTGTAGCTGAAAAAGGCAATACAATACAAAATGATAAGGGAATATACAAAGCAGTATATGGACCATTTATTGAAAAAAATGGTATTATCTATTTCCCAACCCCTTGTGATATACTTAAAGAAAAAAAGAAAGAAGATTTTGAAAATATTAGGGTTGCAAGGAGATATGAACAAAATCAGTTTAAGCTAATAAATATTGGAGATACAGATCTTGAAAACAAGATTAATTCTTTAATTTGGGCTAAACCAGAACAGGGAGAAAGTCATGATTTTGAAGTATTTAAAGGCTTTATAAGTGTTGAAGGATTAAAAAAATGGTATAATGGTGAGAATATTGATAAAGAAGATTTATTAAAGTTTACTGATGTATTTGTGCGGGATGAAAGGGTTTCTATTCGTATAGATCATGCTACTGGTACAGTTCAATCAGAAGATGGATTATATAGAGAAAATTATTTGCAGTTGAAAAAAGATATTAAGTTTGTTTTTTGGATTGAGCCAGATTTTGTTGATAATTCTTTGCTTAGAGAAAAGAATATTGAAAATGAGAAGAAATTTAAAGAAATATTTGAAAAACAACCAATGGTATTGAAATTAGGAGGCGAAACAAAAACAGCAAAATATAGTGTAGAGATAAATGATTTTAAAGATTTGTTTAATGGTTTTAATAAAGGTAACAGTGAGATAAAAATAATCTTATTTTTAACTCAAGGAATTTTTTATCAAAGAGAAAATACAAGTCAAAATAGAAATAATATTTTAGATTATTTTAATTCATTTTTGACTGGGGTAATTGATGGTTATTTTATATGTGGGATAAACTCAAAATATAACAAAGATAAATATGGAAAAAAGACAATTAGGTCAATAAAGCCTGGTTCTGTGGTTTATTTAAAAGATAATCTCTATACAAACGATATTATTACTTTTTTAAATCAAAATGATTCTTTTATAGGATCAAATCTTGTTTTGATAAAATAGAATGGGATGGAGGTTATTATGTTTAATGAAAGTTCTTTGATTACTTATTATGCTTTAACACCAATTCATACTGGGGCTGGGAGTAGTGTTTCATATATTGATCTTCCAGTACAAAGGGAAAGACATACATCTTTTCCAATGATGGCTGGAAGTGGGCTTAAAGGAGTCTTTAGAGCTTTAGCTAAAAGAAATTGGGATAATGATGATAAAATAAACAAAATCTTTGGTCCTGAAAATGGAAGTGAAGCTTCATCCTGTATAGCTTTTACAGATGCAAAGATACTTTTGTACCCTGTACGATCTGTTAAAAATATTTTTGCTTGGATTACCTGTCCATATATCTTGAATAGGTTAAAAGAGGACTTGGCAAGCGCGGGAAAGAATATAGATAATTTTTCTATACCAGAATTGGCTGATGATAGCAAAATAATCATTTATAGTGATTCCAAATTAAAAATTGATAATAGTAATGTAGGTTTAGAGGAGTTTGTATTTAATGTAATGAATTCTCAAATTAGTTTAGATAATATTATAAATAAAATAAAAGAATTTATTCCAGCTACCGACACTACTAATAATTTATGCAAAAGATTTGCAGTTGTTAGTGATAATGTATTTGCTGATTTAGTTAATTATGCTGTTGAGGTAAGAACGAGAATTCAAATAGATCAAACAACTGGTACAGCCCAAAATAAAGCCCTTTTTACTATTGAGATGGTGCCTTCAGAATCTGTTTTTTATAATTTAATATTTGTGAGTGATCAAAAGTTTAAATCGGGTGATCAAGAAAAAAATTCTAATGATAATAAAAGTAAAGATAATAAAAAGGTTTTGGAAATGGTGGAAGAATTAGTTAATAATAATCAAGTCATTCAAGTTGGAGGTGATGAAACAATTGGAAATGGTTTCGTAAAACTTAAATTTTCAAAAATAAAATAAAGAGATTTAAAATTTAGATATAATTTAAGAAATTTATGAAAGACTATTACATTTTTAAAAGCGGTAGAATAAGCCGCAAAGATAATTCAATTTTTATTGAAACTTCGGATGGAAATATACCAATCCCGGTTGAAGATGTTGATAGCTTATATCTTTTTGGAGAGATTGATTTGAATACTAAGGCAATTAATTTTTTCGCCCAAAAAGGGATTGTATTACATTTTTATAATTATTATGGTTGGTATACAGGTAGTTTTTATCCAAGAGAAAATTTATTATCTGGAGAGGTTATTGTAAAACAAGCAGAACATTATATAGATAAAGATAAAAGGATTTATTTGGCTAAAGAATTTGTAAGAGCAGCAATGCATGGCTTTATCTATAACATTAAAAGGTATCCTTCAGTTAATAGTGAAATATTAGAAAAACTAGAAAATTATATAAAATCAATAGATGAACAAAAAGATATTCAATCTCTTATGGGGATAGAAGGCAATGCAAGAGAAGTATATTATAATTCATTTTCATCAATTATAAAACAGGATATTGAGTTCACAAAAAGAGTAAAACATCCACCAGATAATAGTATTAATGCATTAATTTCTTTTGTAAATAGCCTTGTTTATACAAGTGTGATAAAAGAAATATATCATACACAATTAAATCCCACGATTAGTTTTTTACATGAACCATTTTATAGAAGGTTTTCATTGGCACTTGATGTTGCTGAAATATTTAAACCAATTTTTGGAGATAGAATAATTTTTGATTTGCTAAATAACAATCAAATTACGGAAAAAAATTTTGATAAAGATTTAAATTATTGTTATTTAAAGGAAGATGGGAGAAAGATAGTTGTTAAAGCTTATGATGATAAATTGAAAACCACAGTATTTCATAGAAAATTAAAAAGAAAAGTTAGTTATGAAAAGATAATTACGCTTGAATTATATAAAATTATTAAGCATTTAATTGGTGAAGAAATATACAAATCATTTAAGATATGGTGGTAATATGTATATTATACTTGTTTATGACATATCTACATTAACTTCAGAAGGGAAAAAAAGGCTTCCAAAAGTTATGAAAAAGTGTAGGCAATATTTACATCATACTCAAAAATCTGTATTTGAAGGAGAATTAAGTGAATCTAAGTATTTTGCATTAAAAACATCTCTGAAAAAAATAATAAAGGAAGAAGAGGATTATATTGTGTTTTATAAACTTGTAAATAAAAATAATCTTGATAGAGAAAATATTGGTATTGATTTTGATCCAAATGCAAATATTATATAGATAAGTAAAATGATGAAATGCATTACCGCCACTTCGAGATTTTATAGCAATATTTTGTTGAATTTATGCAAGTATTTTTTTATATATATCACTAAAAATTTAATGGGTTTTAGCCTTCAAATATGGGATTTAAAGTTGTTGAATATGTTTACAACTGCAATGCATAAGCGTGTTTTAGCCTTCAAATATGGGATTTAAAGTCCGAGACTTGAAAGATTTTTAAGAGAAAGCATTGAGTTTTAGCCTTCAAATATGGGATTTAAAGGGCGGAAGTAATACAATGTTTGATGTGGTATTAAAAAGTTTTAGCCTTCAAATATGGGATTTAAAGTAAGATATAAATTCATGTTGATTTCCAATAATCCATGTTTTAGCCTTCAAATATGGGATTTAAAGTTGTTTTTCTAATTCTTCTTTTTGCTTTTTAATTAGCGTTTTAGCCTTCAAATATGGGATTTAAAGTCCAATTTTTATCATAAACTATTTTTATTTTTTCTTGTTTTAGCCTTCAAATATGGGATTTAAAGCAGTTTACAAATACTTCTAACATTTTTTCTATATCTGGTTTTAGCCTTCAAATATGGGATTTAAAGTTTACATATATGTTTGAGTTTTTATATTCATCTGGGGTTTTAGCCTTCAAATATGGGATTTAAAGATTATTTTATTACATTCTTCTTGATTATATAAAGTAGTTTTAGCCTTCAAATATGGGATTTAAAGATCCGAGAATGTGTCGAAGAAAAACAAGCAGATGGAGTTTTAGCCTTCAAATATGGGATTTAAAGTTGTCAGACACAATGCACGACTAAAATACATACAATTAGTTTTAGCCTTCAAATATGGGATTTAAAGTAAACTATTTTTATTTTTTCTTCTATCCAACAACCGTTTTAGCCTTCAAATATGGGATTTAAAGTTATAGAAGTTGCTATGTGTTTGTTTCCGTGCCGGGGGTTTTAGCCTTCAAATATGGGATTTAAAGGGAGGTTCCATTAGTTA
>JAAZOT010000103.1 GCA_012797605.1 Spirochaetales bacterium
CCCTGCTCTCTTTGCTACTTCAACATCAGCACCAATTTCATTGGCAATAATTGCAGCTAACTTTGCAACTTCCTTTGAATGAATCAAGATATTTTGTCCATATGAAGGTCTATAATAAAGACTTCCAACTGCTCGAATAAATTCATTGCTCAATTTATTAACACTAATGCCCAACTCATACAAAGTTTTAGTTCCTTCTTCTATTATTTTCTGTTCGACTTCCTGTCGAGCTTTTTCATAAACCTCTTCGATTCTTGCTGGATGGATTCTCCCATCTTTAATAAGATTTTCAAGTGTGATTTGAGCTTTAATTCTTCTAATGGGATCAAAGCCCGATACAGTAACAATTTCTGGTGTATCATCTATTATGATATCTACACCAAGTAAGTTTTCAAGTGTTCTAATATTTCTTCCTTCACGACCTATTATCCTCCCTTTCATCTCATCGTCTGGAAGAGTAATGTTGGTTATATTCATCTCTTTTGAAACATCTGAAGCGACTCTTTGCATAGAGGAAACTAGAATATCTCTTGCTTTTTTATCTGCTTCGAGTTCAAGTTCTTTTATTTTTTCTTCGTAAGAGCTTAATTTGTCATTAAAATAGTATGTAAGTTTTTCTTCAACATCTGCTTTAATCTTCTCTTCTAATTTTTTTCTAGCCTCTTCTTTAGTAAGAGAAGCGATTCTCTCGAGTTCTTTATCGATCTTGCTTTCTCTTTCATTAACTCTGTCTTCTCGGTTTTTAATATGCCTTTCTCTTTCAAAGATAACTCTTTCCTTCTCTTCTAAAGATTTTAAGAGTCGATCGAGGTTCTCTTCACGGCTAGATAACCTTTTTTCGATCGAGTTAAGTTCATTTTTTTTCTCTTTAAGCTCTTTCTCAAATTCAGCTCTTTCTTTATTGATACTTTCTTTAAGTTCAGTCATTTTAACTTTGACTTTTTCTTCAGCATCGTTCAAGATAGAAGCCGCTTTCTTTTCCGATTCCTCTTTAATTTTATTTGCCAAAATCTCGGCACTTTGCAATTTCAATCTTGCATATAAATATCGAAATATGTAACCAACTAATACTCCAACAATTAATGAGACAAGAGAGGGTATAAGTAAATTACCTTCTGTCATATTACCCCCTCAAGAATTATTGTTATCTTTATTTATATCTAATTAATACTATAATATTTAAAAAAAATCAATTAGACTTTTTTTTAATTTTATATCATTTTCTTTTTTGAAAGGTGAAAAAATGAAAAAGAATATTTATGAAAACTTTTTAGTTAATAGGGAAGAAGCAAATATAGATGAAATTCAAAAACTCTTAACTTTTTCAAACAATCTTGGATCTGAAACTTTTTTTTATAAAGAACCTTTTTACAAAAAAGGTGATGAGAATGCTTTGATTGAAGACTATAAATTACAAAAATTAGGTTTTGACTTTTTCAAGACTGAAAAAGGAAAGATTGTTTTTGAAAAATTAAGAATCAAAATAAAAACAATAAAGGATTTAAGAAATCTACTAAGAAAGTACAGTGAGACATTTTTAGAAACTGATATTTTCGATATAAAACAATTTTTGTTAAATATAAAACAGATATTTAATTTATTTCCAATATCACAAATTCCACTTTTTGAAATAAATACAACTGAATATATTGATGATTTATTAAATAAGATAGATGGAACTCATCCTTATGAACCTACATTTACAATATATAAAAATTCTAGTGTTAAAATGACTGAACTAGTAGAAATTTTGGAAAGATTTGAAAATGAAAAAATAAAAATAGAGAAAGAGATTGAAGATAAATATAAAGAGCTGAATATTTCATTTTCAAATCCAAAGATAATATTAAAAGATGATAAAATCAAAATACAACTCATTAAAAAAGAGGATTTTGAAATACTTGAAGAAACATCCTCATATATAAAAGTCAAACTAAAAGCCAATGAAGATCTCATTAAAATCTATGAAAAACTAGATGAAATTAATAATGAAATTTATAAAGAAAAACTTAAAATTTGTGGTAGAATCTCGCAATTTATAAAAGAAAAAAAAGAAGAAATCTTACTAAGTTTCGAACTTATAGGGAAAATTGATTCTTACCTTACTAAAATCGATTTCGCCTTCAAGATAAATGGCATAATACCTGAAATTTATAATGATAAATTTCAAATCAAAAATGGCAGAAATATAATACTAGAAAAATATGTGGAATCAGAAAAGATGAAGTATTTACCAATTAATATTGAAATGGATAAGGGAACTACCATATTAACAGGTTCAAATATGGGTGGAAAAACCTGTGCATTAAAAACTATTGCACAAATAGCATATCTTGTTCATTCTGGTTTGATGTTACCCGCAGAAAAGGTGGTAATTCCTCTTTTTAATGGTATTTATATTTCAAGGACATCTTCTTCATCTATAAAAGAAGGTTTATCCTCATTTGGATATGAACTTGTTTCTATCAAACCTTTTTTCGAAAATCTTGATAATAGTTATCTTTTCCTTTTGGATGAACCTGCTTCTGGTACAAATCCTATAGAAGGTAAAGCCATAGTCAAAGCTATGGCTAAAAGGTTTTCTCAAAGCAATTCATTTGCCATAATCTCAACGCATTATGATGGTATATCTGAAGGAATAAGATGTCGTAAATACTGCATAATAGGATTTACAAAAGAAAATCTTGAAAGAATTTCACAGTATCTTTCCAATGAAGAAGACTTACCACTTTTCCAGCTTCACCAATTCATTGATCACTCACTTGTTGAATTATTTACTGAAAGTGAGGTCCCGAAAAATGCAATTACCCTATTAAAGTTATTTAAGTTTAAAAATGACTTTATAGAAAACTGCATAGATAATCTTAAAAATCCTTGAAATATTGTGCTAGATATAAAGATCCTGTTATCAGAATTGTATTTATATCTTTTTTATTTTCTAATATTTTATCAACAATATCTTTTCCTTTCCAATCCACACCATTTTGGACAAAATAAGTAATTTTAATATTTTTTGCATCTGCAAGTTCAATTGCCTTGTTTAAATAATTTGTAACCTTTGAATCCTTCCATTTATCAAGTTCAACAAAGTAAAATGTTTTTGAAATCTTTAATAGATTTTTTAAAATGCCAATATGATTCTTATCTTTCATCATTCCAGTAATTATTGCAATTTCTCTATTTAAATATTTTTCTTTAATAAGTTTTTTAATTGTCCTTATAAGTTTTTTTACTGAATCTTCCGTGTGAGCTCCATCCAATATCAGAATCTTACCTTTATAATTTATTATCTCAAATCTTGATGGCCAATAAGCTTCATTCATTATCTCTTTTAATTTTTCAAATATAAAGTCTATCTTTAATAATTTGCTTGCAACTAAAATTGCACAAATAGATGTTTCAATATTTTCATTTTGAAAACAACCGATTAATTGAGAGATCATTTCGTAATTTTTCTTGTCCTTAATAAAGTCATCTTTTCCCAATATCCCTTTGCCAAATTCCTCTATTAATTTATCTTTGATTTCAATCTCATATTTTGAAAATATTTTTAATTTTGATTTTATGAATCCTTTTGTTTTGACAGATAAATAATCTTGGGAATAATATAAATCTGAATCTTTTTTAGAAGCTATTTTCTTTACTCTGTCATAAACAATTTTTCTATTCTTACCCAAAATAATTGGAACTTTATCTTTTATTATACCTGCTTTTTCAGAGGCAATTTTAGGTAAAGTTTTGCCTAAAACTTCTGTGTGCTCATATGTAATAGATGTTATTATAGAAAGAATTGGATTTACAATATTTGTGGAATCAAGCCTACCTCCTAGTCCCACTTCTATTATTGCTATATCAACCTTCTTTTCATAGAAATAGATAAATGCAAGCTCAGTAAAGATATCAAAAAAGGAAGGTATCTCCTCCTTTTTATCTATTTTAGCAACATAATCATAAATACGCTCTAAAATAGATAAAAAATCTTCTTTAGCGATATTTTGATTATTTATCTTCACCCTCTCGCAAACATCATAAAGATGTGGAGAGGTATATAATCCGACTTTATATCCCAAACTTTCAAAATACTTACCAATAATATATGAAACAGTTCCTTTCCCTTTCGAACCAGCCACATGAATTATTTTAAATTTATCAGTAGGATTGGAAAAATATTGATTCATTTTTTGAATAGGATAAAGAATGAAATTTTTTTTATCTTTCCTTTTATCCTGATCTCTTTCAAGATTGGTAAAAGAATATATCCAATCTAATGCCTCATCGAAATTTTCCCATCTATTCATCATTATTTTCTTTATTCATAAATTTTAAAAATGTCTGAAAATTTCTTGAAAGTGTCGCTTTCTCCTGGATTTCTTTTGGCAAGTTTGATACTTCTGAAAATAGATACTTTCCCAATTCTTTAATTGAACTCGAAAAAAATTCTTTTTTCTCCATAATGCTTTTTGGCCTTTCTTGAAGTAGTTTTTTTACAACTTCAATCTTAGGTGGACCAAATTTTAATACTCCAAGATTAACTATGCCAGAATTTTTGTTTTCCTTTCCTTCATAACCTTTATTTGCCGATTCTTCTTTCATTTTTTCTATTTCTGGTTCTAAGATCTCTCCAATGGGAGTGCCTTCTTTAAGATTATCATTAAAAATTGGTTCTATTGGTTCAAAAAAGTCTGGAATATTTTCATTTTCTTCTTTTTTTTCAGTATTATCAGCCTTGAATTCTAAGTCCTCTTCAGATTCTAACTCTTTTGGAAATTCTGGTATTTCATTGTCTTCAAAATCATATTTATTTTCAATATCCTGTTGATTTTTATCTGGATTTTCAAATGATTCTCTGTAATTAGGTAAAACCTCTTCACTATTTTCATCTAAAGCATTTTCATATGAAGGCAGAATCTTTTGTCCTTGATCAAATGGAGGTTGCATTGGTTGAGGTTGTTGTGGATTTTCTATTTTTTGTGGTTTAATGTTACTATATTTTGGCATCTGCTCTGGCAAATTTTGAGGCACATTTGGTATTTGTGAAAATTCTGGTTGCTGCATTATTTGAGCTGGATTAAATGGAGCTTGTGTAGGTAAAGGTTTTTGATTGGCAAAATCTTGATAAACTGGCATTTGTTGTGTTAGGGGTTGTTGATTTATTGGTTGAGGATAAATCGGCATCTGCGGTGGTATAGAAGGTTGATAAAATGGAGGAGAAAACATTATTGGTTGCTGCATAATTTGAGGCTGATTTATAGGTGTTTGTTGAATATTACCTAAGTCTTCTTTTCCCTTTCTCTTCCTTTCCTCTTCATTTAAACCATATGCTTCATCCAAAGAATAAGGAATATTATCTTTTTTTAATTCATCTAACAAACTAATATCTTCATCTTCACTTATTTTTTTTGACTCTGAAGGTAGAGGTATATTTTTACTTTGTAAATTATCAAAAGGAATTTTTTCAAAAATATCAGTTTCTTTATCATTTAAAGAATCTATTAGATTTTCTTCTTCATTTTTCTTTGGCTTTTTTTCGATTATTTCCTCAGCTTCTTCTTCAACTTCTTCAGGTACAAAAACACCATCTGAAAGATAATCTAAAATTTTACTTGATTCATCTTTATTAAAAGATTCTGTTTCTTCTGTAAATTGCCCATCTAAAATTTTTGATATTAGATTATATTCTATACTTTCATTTTTAATCTCATCAATTCTTGTTCCTATTGTTTCATCTACTTGATCAAAAAGTTTTTCTATCGAACTTTCTATTTTTTTCTTCTCTTCATCAGAAATAGAACTGCTTTCTAATTGCTTTTCTTTAAATTTATTTATTATAGTTAAATTTCTATTTTTTATCTCTTTTTCATAGCTACTTAAAACATTTTCATAGTTTTCAAGTATATCATTAAATTGGTCTATCGATTCTATAGATTTATATTTTGTCAAATTTAATACTGTAGAATATTCATCGATAGCTTCTTTCAACTTATTATTTTTTCTATAATATTCACCTAAAATCAAGTAAGGTTGAATATTTTTAGGATCACTTTTTTTTGCATTTTCCAAATAATATAAAGCATCAACAATCTGTTGGTCTTCCAATTTAATTTGTCCCAATGTAACATTGGCATCAAAATTATTTGGATCTTTTTCTAAAAGTTTGGTCAAATGGTACTGTGCACCAGCCTTGTTACCATCAGAAAAGTCAATAATTCCTTTTCTTAAAAGACCTTGTTCATTTTCTGGGTTTATTTCTAAAAGTTTTGAATAATATAAATCAGCTTTTTTTAAATCACCTTTTAACTCGTAACTAAATCCTAAACCAAAAAGAGATTCCTCAGAAGTCGGGTTTTTTTCTATAATTTTTGAAAAATACTTTTGAGCCTTATCAAATTCTTTATTTTGCAATGCAGATTTGCCAATTTCAATAAGTATTTTTTCATTTTCAAGGAATTTTTTCTCTGCTTCTGATAGTATTTTTAATGCTTTTTCAGGGAAATCTAATTTTTGATAGAGTTGAGCTAATCGAAGATAAGGTTCAGGATTTTGTTTACTTATGGTCGTAGCTTTATAATAAAGTTCTTCAGCTTTCTCATTTATTCCCATCTTTTCATAAGAGTAACCAAGAAATACTATGATATCTATACTATTAGGATCAAGATTGTATGCTTTTTCAAGATTTTTCAAAGAATCTTTATAAGAACCCTCTTCAATTTCAAAAAGACCAAGCATTTTTAATATATTAGGAGAATTCGGTCTTAATTTATTGGCTTTTAAAAAGGATTTATAACTTTCCTTTTTTTTATTTAGTCTATAATAAATAAATCCAAGATTCTCATAAACTTTTGGATTATTACTATCTAACTTTAACAAAGTTAAATAATACCTTAATGCATCATCTAATCTATTAATAAAAAAGGAAATATCTGCTAAAAGCATTAAAATATCAATATTTTTAGGATTTCTCTTTGCTGCTTCTTTCAGATTAATTATCGCTTTATCATAGCTTTTTAATTCATAATTTAATTTACCAATTAAGAAAAAATATTGCCAGTCACCTTTTAATTTATCTGGGATATCAATAAGAATGGTTTTAGCTTCCTTATAAAGTTTCAAGAGAATTTTCAATTCAACAAGCTTATAGATAAAATTTGGATTGTTTTTTTCAGAATTGTAAAGGTTCTCATAAATTTTCATGGCATTAGAATAATCATTCAACTTAATATAAGTTTCCGCCAATAAAACTAGTAATTCATTGGTAGGACCGCTATACTTTATTTCTTTTTGTATAAGTTCAATAGCCTTTTGATACTCAGTTAAATTAATCGCCCTTGTGATTTCTTGTAAGCTACTTCTTTTGTCCATACAGTTTTATTGTTAACTCTACCTCTGCTATACTTTTATTTGTAACTCTTGCTATTTCTTCTTCACTCCATCCTTGTCTATATAACTCTAATATTGTTTCACTTTTATCTTCTGAACTAACTGGACTCCTTTTTGCCTCTGGTCTCATTTTCAGAATAACATTTGTTTTTTCAATTAAAAGCTCTAACTGTTCTATCAATTCTTCAGATCTAGAATTAAGCTTTTCAAGCCTATCTTCAGTTTTAGTAAGCCACACTTGTTTTTGCTCCAATTGCTTGTTTCTTTCTTCTAAATCCAAAATAAAACCATCCATTTGAGAAAATTTCTCTAAAGCAGAATCAAATTTTTTAGATTCTTTATCAATTGAGAGAATTTCTTTTTCAAGATTTAACAACCTCTCATGTAGATTTTTACTTTCATTTTTAGTTGATTCGATTAATTCTTTTATTCCTTGACTCTCACCATACATATTACTAAATTCATTCTCTAATTTTTGTATATTATCATTCAACTCTGAAAGTTTATTATCATATTGTTTTAATAACCCAAATTTTTCGGTAACCTTTTTGAACATTTGATCAAGCTCTATTAATCTATTTTTGACATTATCAATAATTTCCATATCATTTTGAACTTTGTTAAATTGATTATCTGCTTTTGCGGAAAGAACTACAAGCTTATCAAATGTTTCTTCTAACCTAGCAAGAGTTTTCCTCTCATTTCTTAATTCAAATATTTTTTTAGAATAATCTTCTAAATCTTTATCTATTCCTTCAAAACTTTTTAAAAATTCTTCGGTTTCTTTTTGTTTTGAATTCAATATTTCTAATTGTTCCTTGTAATTTCTTAAAAGATCATCAATTTTGCCAATATCATCTCTGATTTGAGATAAAAAGCTATTTTTATTTTCGAGTCTATTAAATTCTTCATTGACTAAACGAAATTTGTTTTCTACACCTTCAAATTTCTCCTTTATTTCTTCTTCAATAGATGTAAATATTTCTGTGGACTTATTTTTCATATTGAATAGATCATTTTTAAAATCTTCTAGAAGCATATCTTTTGACGAGAGAACATTCTCAATTGAACTTTTCAAATTAGCTTTCGACCGACTAATAATTTCATTCATGTCCTGTTCTTTTTCAACTAAAATTTTTGTGACTTTCAGATCCACAATATTCTGAAGATTTTTGATCATCTCGTTAAATTCATCTTTCTTCTCACTTAATTCTTTGTATCTAGCATCGATATTTGCCAAGTTTTGAACAGCGGTATCTATATATTTTTGTTCAAGCTCTTCCAATAATTCTTTAATTTGGTTTTCAAAACTTCTGTGTATATTATTTGACTTTTCTTCGATTTTTTTATTTACATCATTAATATAATTTATATAATCCATCTTTGTATGCTCAAGTTCTTTCTCAAATTTATCTAAAACAATAGATATTTCTTCTTTTCTTTTAAATATCTCTTCCCTGTATTCATTATAATTATTATCCATTTCACTGTTAATATTTTGGTATTTCTTTTCAATATCAACAATTAGAGTTTCAATTCTAGAAATATTTTTTTCGATCTCTTGTTGTTTTGGAATTATTTTTTGATATGATTGGTTGAATAGAATTTCTATCTTTTCTGTATTTTGTTTACTAATTTTTTCAGTTTCAATATTTAAATTTGCAGATACATTATTAATTTGTTCTTTTATTTTTTCTTTTTGTTCTTCAAACTCTTTTAAAATCATTTCAAAGGAAGTCTTGAGTTTACTTGATGCTTCTTCTTGAAATATTTGACAAAACTGATCAAACTTATGTGAGTTTTCAATATATTTTTTTTCTGTAATTTCTTCGAATTCTTTTAATTTTCTACTAAAATCAACTATTCTATTCTCTAGTTGCACTATCTTTTCATTACCAGAAGCCTTTATTTTATTAAAAAAATCTTCTGCATCTAACTCTATTGTTTTCACTTTTTCTTCTACTTGTTTTTCAATTCCATCAACTTTTAGTTTCGCTTGATCAATTTTGTTATCATATTCTTCAAGTTGTTTATATAATTCTGGTATTTTTGTTAACATAAATTCTTTTTCTTTCTCTATCCTCTTTATTACTATTTCTATAGCCTTTTCAATCTCTTGTGTACCCC
>JAAZOT010000104.1 GCA_012797605.1 Spirochaetales bacterium
AAAAAAGGATATAGACATATATGGGAAAATAGATTTCTTTTATAAATATTTTCAAACATTTTATATTTTATTGTAATATATCATATATTTTTATTCTTATTTTCGGTATAATTTTTAAAAATTACCACTTTTCCCAATGAACAAATTCATCTGTCCACTTCCTTCTATTGGAACTTAAAATCAGATTTGTAACTGTCACTCTGGTTGGTTTTTGAGGTACTGGATATCCTATGGGAATCAAGGCAACAATTCTTATGTTTTCAGGTATTTCTAAGAGTTCTTTTATCTTTTCCTCATTAAATGCTCCAACCCAACATGTACCAAATCCCAATGCAGTTGCTGCTAATACTAAATGTTCAGTAGCAATGGCTGTGTCAACTAAAAAATATGGTAAACCATCTCGAAATCCACTTAACGATGGATCTGCGCAAGAAACTATTATACAAGGAGCCTTTGCTATCCATAAATTTACAAAACTTGAACTTTTAGCTATCTCTTTAATTAAATTCTTATTTTTTACAACTATATATTCCCAGCATTGCTTATTTTGCCAAGAAGGAGCCCACCTTGCAGATTCCATAATAACATCTATTTTTTCATAATCTATCTCTTTATCCAAAAAATCTCTCTCACTACTTCTTGCCATTATTGTATCAAAAAGATCCGCATAAATTCTTCTTATAACTGGAATTCTAAGCCTTTTTCTTCCTTTTTTCATAAAATTCTCCCATACATTTACTTTTATCTAATTTTGAATTTATTGGTTTGAAGTTTTCTTCTTATATAAGTTTTTTTGACTATTATTTTTATTTATTTTAAAAGATAAAACTAAAAAAACAATAACTTTTGAAATTTGACTATCATTAGTATTTTTGTTATTATAAGTATTAGAGGAATTAACTTAAATGAGGTTTTTAAATGAATTTGAATTTTCAATTTTTAGGATTTGAAAATATTGAAAATAAAACTAAACCCTTAGAATTTAACACCATTTATGATGTTATAATTATAGGAGGAGGTCCTTCTGCTTTAACTGCCGCAGTGTATTGTCTTAGAAAAGGAGTGAAGACTGCATTAATAACAAAAGATTTTGGGGGACAAGTTACAGAAACATCTATAGTAGAAAATTACATGGGTTATAAATATATAGAAGGTATAAGTTTAGCTCAAAAATTTAAAGAACAGATACAACAATTTGAACTTGGATTAAAATCAAATGTCATTGTAGATAAAATTGAAAATCAATCTATCAAAAAAGTTTTTTGCTCTGATGGTACTGTCTATCGTACCAAGTCAATCATTATTTCCACTGGAAAAAGATGGAGAACTTTAAATGTTCCTGGGGAAAGAGAATTTTTAGGAAAAGGTGTCGCTTACTGTGCAATATGCGATGCCCCGTTGTTTAAAGACAAAGATGTTGTTGTTGTGGGTGGTGGAAATTCCGCTGTTGAGGCTTCCATAGATCTTGCCAAACTTGCTAAAAAAGTGACATTGGTTCAAAACCTTGAAAAATTGACTTCAGATAAGATTTTAATAGATAAACTGAATAATTTTAATAATGTTGATATTCTATTTTCCCATATTGTAACTAAAATTGATGGGAAAAATACAGTTGAAAGAATTGATTTATTAAACCTTAAAGATAATAAAGCATTTGAAATCAAAGCTGATGGGATTTTTATAGAAATCGGACTCATACCAAACTCTGATGCCTTTGAAAATGTAGTTGCTATGAATCAATACAAAGAAATCATTGTGGATTGTGCTTGTAAAACTTCTGCAGAAGGAATTTTTGCAGCAGGAGATGTAACTTCTGTTCCATATAAACAGATTATAATAGCGGCTGGAGAAGGAGCAAAAGCAGCTCTTTCTGCTTGTGAATATGTAATGTCTAAAAAGGAGGAATAAAATATGGCACTTTTTGACCAAAAAACAAAGGATCAATTGAAACAATTGTTTTCTAAGATGGTTAAACCTATAAAGATTCATTTCTGGACTCAGGAGATTGAGTGTCCTTCATGTTTAATGAATCATCAATTTTTAGAAGAAATCAGTTCTTTATCAGATAAGATTAAACTTTTTGAACATGATTTTGTTAAAGAAAAAGATTTAGCACAGAAGTACAATATTGATAAAATCCCATCAATTTTAATTACAGATGAAAATGAATCTATTTTAGGTGTAAGATTTTTTGGTATTCCAGCAGGATATGAAATTAATTCTTTTATCGCAGCTTGCCTTGAATTAGCTGGAGCAGGGGAACCGATTGATTCTGATGTCGAAAAAAGGATAAAAAATATTGAAAAAAAAGTCCATATTCAAGTCTTTGTCACTTTGACTTGCCCATATTGCCCATCTGCAGTAATGGCG
>JAAZOT010000018.1 GCA_012797605.1 Spirochaetales bacterium
AAAGCAGGTATTATTGAAGTTGAATTTGTCTTTATACTGTTAGGTAATTGGTTGTAAACCGATTTGGTTATGTTTTTTAATTCTTTTTCGCTAATTGTAATTACAGAATTGGAATTTTCTTCTAGTATTTGATTTAAGTTTGATCTTAATTGATCAATTTTTTCTTCATATCCCTTTATTATTCCAGATAAATCATTTTTGTTTTTGAATATTGCTTCTTTTTCTTCTTTATTAAATAGGGGAATATTGTTGTAAGAAGCATTATTAATGGTATTGATGTCACCATCTTTTTCAAATAAAGAAATAGATGAAATTTTCATTTGCATCTGGGAGATAAATTCTTGTATAGAGAAAGTAGATTTATATGTATTATTTTTAATAAAAATAGGGGAAATGCTTTCTTGGTTTGAATTTAAACTCACCTTCGATGTTTCAGAAGATTTTTCTGTCTTTGAAATCTCCTTTGGTTCAACTATTTTTGAATTTACAACTTGATTAATATTTATCTTCATAGTAAACCTCCCTGTCTAAATAAATATTAAGATGCAAATGACAAAAAGTCAAGTTTTAGTGATTAATAAATTTCATTAGTATCTTCCTTTTTTATTTTTTTAAGATAATTTATTAAAAATTTTTTTGGGGAAGAATCATTAGATTAAATAAAATATCTTTACTTATTTCTTTAATTATAATTTCATTTTGTTCTTTAATCTTGATTAGTCAGGGAAATGGAATAAATAAGATATTAAATATTGCTTATTTAAATCAAAAATACCCTTATTTTTTTATCAAAGATCCAAATATTATAAATAACTATAAGTGGGATAATTTTAACGGTTTAGAATATGTAGTTTTGAATAATGTCGCTTCAGAATATGGATTTTCTATAAATTTAGAACTATATGAAAAATCGAAAACTTACGATATTATTATAGGTGGATTAATATATTCAAAGCAAATAGAGTATATTTTTCATTTATATGACTTTATCGGATATTTTGAAGATTCTATCGTAGTTTTAGGTTTATCAAAAAATAACTATGATTTGGAAACATTTAAATCTTCGAAAGATGAAGAAATAGGATTTTTAATGTATTCGTATTCATATTATCTTTTAAAACAGTATTTTCCCAAATCAAAAATTTATGCTTACGAAGATGATATCTTGAAAGATTTAATAAATTCTAAAATTCAATATATAGTTGCTGATAAAAATTATTTCATAATTCCACAAATTTATAAACAGCAAATAAAATTATTAGGTGAAATCTATAAAGAAATATATGGATTTTTAGTCCTTAAATCAAGAGCAGATTTAAAAAATATTATCCAAAAAGTCATTTCAAAATTGGATTTTAAGGAGACATTAAAATGGTTAAAATAGGCGTAATTGGCGTCGGGCATATGGGCGAGTACCATGTAAATATAATAAAGCAGCTTGAAAGTTTAGGTTTTGTAAAATTTGTTGGTATATATGATATTAATCATTCGAGGATGCATTTTATTTCAAATAAATATAATGTTAAAGCTTATTCTTCAGCACATAATCTTCTTAAAGATGTAGATTGCATAACCTGTGCCGTAAATACAGATCAGCACTATATTGTAGCTAAAGAAGTGCTAAATGCCAAAGTAAATTTATTGATAGAAAAACCTTTTACAACCAAATATTCTGAAGCAGAAGAGCTTGTCGAAATTTCTCAAAAGAATAATCTTAAGTTGCAAGTCGGGCATGTTGAAAGATTTAATGGTGTTATTCAGGAACTAAAAAAAAAGTATTTGAAAAAATCTTTTTATATAGAAGCCACAAGAATGAATCTTTATGGCAAAAAAAATAGAGATACTGGGGTAATTCTTGATTTAATGGTTCATGATTTAGACATTATTTTAAATTATTTTGATGAAGATATAATAGAAATATCAAGTTTCGCAAAGAAAATATATACTCCTTATGAGGATTTTGCGGTGGCTACTCTACTTTTTTCTTCAGGGTTAATCGCAAATTTTAAGTGTTCAAGAGCCTCATATGTAAAAAATAGAACTTTGGCTATTGCTCAGGAGTCAAATTATTTATTTTTGAATTTTGATACAAAAGAAATAGAAGTATATAAAGATACAAGCACAAGATTTGAAGTCGATCAGAAAGAATTAATTTATTATAGAGGAGGTTTTGTAGAGAGAATTACAGTTCACGAGGAAAATGCTTTGAAAGATGAAATTATACATTTTATAAATACAGTTAAAGGTGACCAAGAGCAAGAATTTTACAATTCAAACGATTTGTTAGTATTAAAGACAGCTCTTTTAATTATTAAGAAAGCGAGTGAGACTTGTAATATACCTTATGAAGGAGATTTATAATATATTTGTTAGATTTTTAATAAATTAAGACCATTTTCTGGAGGTAAAATGAATATAGGTATAATAGGTGCAACTGGTCTTGTCGGCAAAAAAATGATTGAATTGCTTGAAAGCTCAAATATTAAGATAGACAATATATATTTTTTTGCTTCTGAAAAATCAAAAGGAAATGAGATATTTTTTAGATTAAATAAATTTTATGTTGAACAACTCACAGATGAAAACATTCTTAATAAAGATTTAAGTGTAGTATTTATTGCTTCCGGAAATGATATATCAGAAAAATATTCACCAATTTTAGCAAAAAGAAATGTTTATGTTATTGATAAATCTTCAAGGTTTAGAATGGATGAAAATGTTCCATTAGTTGTTCCAGAAGTTAATTTTGATGCTATAAAAGAAACTGATCGAATTATTGCGAATCCAAATTGCAGTACCATACCTCTTGCAATGGCTTTAGCAAATATCGACAAAGAATTTCATATAAATAAAATTTTTGTTGCATCCTATCAGTCTGTTAGTGGAGCTGGAAAAGATGCTGTAAATGATTATGATAACCAACTAAAAGATATATCTGAAGGTAAATCACCAATATCATCATATTTTAAGTTTCCAATAGTGGGAAATTTAATACCTCAAATTGATGATTTTTATATTTCTGAAGGACTCTATGGTTATACAAAAGAAGAGGGGAAGTTAATAAATGAACTACAGAAAATATTAAGAAGGACAGATTTATTTATCGATACTATTAATGTTAGGGTCCCTGTCAAGGTAGGACATTCTGAAGCAGTTTTCGTCGAAACAGATTTAGAATGCAGTGTTGATGAAATTAAAAAATCTATGTCTAAAATGGAAAATTTAGTCATTTTAGATGATTTTGAAAATAGCCTTTATCCAATGCCATATTATCTTGAGGATACAGACTCTACATATGTAGGAAGAATAAAACAAAACCCTAAAAATAAGAAAAGTTTTTCTTTTTGGCTTGTAGCAGATAATTTAAGACGAGGTGCTGCTTTTAATGCTTATAAAATATTTGAAAAATTAATAGAGATGGGGAAAATATCTTAATATTTTTTAGTTTTTGATATTGAAAAATTATAATAAAATATTATGATTATTACGAAAATAAATTAAATTAATTCTAAAGAAGAGGTGAGAATGCTTGAAAATTTGCAATCATTACTTTTAAAATCTAAAGGTCTACAAAAAAGAGCAATAATTGCTGGAGCTAATGATTCACATGTTTTAGAAGCCGTAAAAAATGCGGAGGAACAGAAGATTATTACCCCAATACTTATTGGTGAAAGGTTGAAAATCCAACAAATTGCAAAAGAAATCAATTATAATATCTTAGAAGATAATATTATTGATATTTCTGGGGAAGTAAATATAGCTAAAAAAGCGATTGAAATGATGCATAATGATCAAGCTGATATTTTAATAAAAGGTTTGATAAACACAGCGGTTATACTAAAATGGGTATTAAATAAAGATTATAACTTAAATCTTGGTAAAGTGCTGTCTCATGTAGCATTAATGGAAATTCCAGGAAGACAAAAGTTGTTATTTATAACCGATGCCGCATTAAATATTCTACCAGATATAGAACAAAAATCACATATTACTGAGAATGTCATTAATCTAGCTAGAAAATTAGGCTATGAAAAGCCAAAAGTTGCTATTATATCATCAAATGAAAAAGTTAGTGAAAAGTTAATATCCTCCGTTGATGCAGCAATAATATCTAAAATGGGAGAAAGAAATAGCTTTGGCTCATGTGTTATAGATGGGCCTTTAGCTTTAGATATAGCAATTTCAAAAGAAGCATTAGATTTGAAAGGAATATGTTCTCCAGTAGATGGAGACGCTGACATCTTAGTTCTTCCTAATATTGATGCGGCAAATGCTTTATATAAGTCTCTTATATATTTCGCTAAAGCTGAAACAGCAGGTGTAATTGTTGGGTCAAGAAAACCGGTAGTCGTTACATCAAGAGCTGATTCTGCTGTTTCTAAATTATATTCAATAGCTCTTGCTACTTTATTGTAAAGGAGTTTATAATGAAAAAATGTTTATTCATCATGTTTTCATTAATAATATTACTTTTTTTTAGTGCTGCATCATCATGTTCCACGACTACAACAACTACAACGACGTCAACAACCACAAATGATCAACAAACACAGCAAACTCAAACTACAGAGACAAAAGAAAATGAACCAGAAATCTTAAAAGAAAAAGAATATCAAGGAATTACATACGAAAATATCCCTTCAAATGTTGATTTACAGAAATTGACTGAAGAATTAACATCATTTTTTAAGGAATATGAAGAGACTGTTCTATCAAAAAATTATGATAAATGGCTTACAATGATTTCTGAGAAATATAAACAAAAATATGGAGATCCTAAATCCTTAGAAAAACTTAAATTAACTTTATACGGGATATATACTTTAAAAGATTTTTTTTATAATGTTGTTTATCAATCTAGAATTCAGTTAAATCAGGGGAAACCATTGCAAATATATAAAGTTAGTTTTGTGGACTCTATTACTAAAGCAGTTGTCAATGTTAAATTTGAAGAGAAGCTGCTTACCTATTTTTTTATTTATGAGAATAATTCATGGAAAATAGGAGTGCCTGAAGATTTTGAATAATATTAGTCAAAATTTTAGGTTAAATATACGATAAAATAAAATGGAGGAATTGAATGAGAAAAAATTTTATTTTAATAATATTTTGTATTTTATTTTTATCTTCCATAATCTTTGCTCAAGGGACTACAAATGATCCTTATACTGCACAACAACCAGATCAAATAACATTAGAGGAGCTTTTTCTTGGTCTTCAAAATATTCCTATTGAATATTTTGAGCAGATGATTATAGCCTCCAACAATCATGATGCTTTAATGATGATTGTTTCAATACTTTCCCAAAATAATGATCCTCAATCAATATCAATGCTTATAAGATTGATTGATCCTAATTATGTTCAGATGGTTAATGGTACTGTCATTAATGATTGGTGGGATGTAAAAGTTGAAGCCATTATTGCTTTGGGAAAAATGAAGGCTAAAGATGCAGTTCCAGTTTTGATTAAAATCCTTCAAACCTCAAATGACCCAATTGTTAAAGCTTATGCAGCAATGGCTTTAGGACAAATAGGTGATAAAAGTGCTGTTGATGCTTTATTAATCCAGATTCAAATAGTTATGGCTTCATGGAAATCGGATAATTTACCTTTATTATATGGATTAATTGTTGGACTTGGTGATTTAGGCGATCCAAAAGCTATACCTATTCTTTTGCAAATATCACAGGGTCCTTATCCAGCTTTTATTAGACAAGTAGCAGTTGCTTCATTAAAGAAAGTAAGCACAAGTAAATAGAGAATTTAATATATACTTAATCAATATCTGACAAAGTAATTGGGTCTTCTTTTTTTATATCTTTATTTAGTTTTTTATTGATAAGTTGAAAGTAATATTTTGAATCATTTTTACCAAAATTTGGTCTTCTAGATATAAGATCAGATGGTCTTAAAACTTGATTTTTGCCAAGATTTTTAGAAGCGTATAGACCTTTTCGTGCATAGGTTAACTCTTTTATCTCTTTTTCACTGATTTTTAATTTCCCATCACCAAATATATTTTTCATATTATTTATTGCATTTTTGATTTCTAAAAATTCTGATGGCTGCATAGAAATAGGATTATCAGCAAATTTATTGTCTCTACTATCAGTAAAATGTTTTTCTATTATTTTAGCTCCAAAAAACAAAGAAAGAATAGCCCAAATGGTAGATAAACTATGGTCAGAAAAACCTGATTCAACATCGAATTTCTTTTGAAGATAATTAATCCTATTTAAGTTTAATTCTTTTGTTTGAACTGGGTATTCAACTATACAGTGTAAAAGATAGATAGTGCTTTGATTTTTAAAAAAGGAAATAACCTTTTTAATTTCTTTATCTATTGATATTCCAGTGGAAATGATTATAGGTAGCTTCAACTCTCTATTTACTTTTGATAGATATTCTAAAAGAGGATAATCTGTAATCTCTCCCGAAGCAATTTTCAAAAAGGAAAATGTTTTAAGTTTATGAAAATCTTTTTCTTCAAAAAATACTTTAGCATCTTCAACCGAAAAGAAGGAGATCCCCCACTTATAGCCATTTTCTTCATTCGAATAAAATAACTTTTCATAATTATCTTTTGAAAGTTGAAGAGAATTGATTTCATTGATAATATTGGTGTTTTCTATTCCAAGAGTTTTTAAATAATATTTTTCATTTATAAGATTTTCTGCTGAAAAAAACTGATATTTTAAATAATCGGCACCACTTTTGATTGCTAGTTCTGAAAGAGTAATAGCCCTTTGGAGAGATCCGGCAAAATTACATCCAATTTCAGCTATTAGAGCTGGAGTTGAAAGTTTAGATTTCATAAAATTTCCTGATTTTTAATTTTCTGATTCTTCTCTTAAAAGTGGTATAATTTTGCTTTTTATAAGAGAATTTATACTTTCCTTATCTTTTATATCAAAATCTGTAAGCTTAAAAAGGGGATGTAATTCTTTATCCTTATCTAAAAAATAATATATATCTTCATCCTTTTCTCTAATAATTGTAATAGGTATATTTTCAATTTTGTAGGGTAAAAGATAGTATGTCTCTCTACAAGTGCATCTTAAATACCCATATTTTTCATTTTTGTGTTCATAAATATTTTTATATAATTTTTCAATGCAACAATTTCTGTAAGCCATTTTATTACCTCATCAATTAAATTAAAATAAATAGGATAAATTGCAACTTTTAAAAAAGTTGAAAAAATAAAAATTTATTTTATTAAATATAGGCGAACAGTAATTGTTTTATATAGTCATAAAATAAAAAAGGAGATTAAGATGCCAGCATTTGTAAATTCTTCAAAATGCACCGGTTGTGGAGCTTGTGTTGATGTTTGTCCAGTTGGAGCTATTTCACTTGTAGATGGAAAAGCTCTTGTAGATAAAGATACTTGCATAGATTGTGCTGCTTGTACATCTGAATGTCCATCTGAAGCTATAACAATGGAATAGTATCTATAATTAATAATCTTAAAATAAAAAAGGGGCATATCTTAGATTTTAAGATTGCCCCTTTTTTATTTTTAATTAATTTATTAAATTAATTTACTTTCGACATAGCTTTTCACTTCCTCTAAAATAGGAATCAATTCTTTTTCTAATAAAGCCAATTTATTTATCATTTCTTCCTTAAAGATTTTGTCATCAAAATCTTTTAAGTTGATAAGAACATTATATTTAGCAGCATAAAATGCGGAATAAAGATTTAAACATCCAACCCCAACATCTGAAATTGCATTAATATTTCCTATTTTTGATAACTGTTGTAAAAGTCTTGCAACATTTAAAGTCAGATTTGCCGTTTCAAATGGTATTTTACAAGCGTTTTTAGTTGCTTCTCTAATCAATTTTTCATCCTTTGATTTAATAGCTGACATCATACTGTTAAAAGATTCGGTATCTTTATCAATAAGTTCAATAAAAATATCTTTTAAGTTATGCAATTCAAAAGCTATTCTTTCAACCTCAGTACTGACATTTTCATAGTTCTTCTTTTTGAAGGTTAGATTTCCAACCATACTTCCAAGACTTGCAGCAAGACTTCCATTTAATGCAGCAACCGAACCACCACCTGGTGCTGGAGATTTTGAAGCAAGTTCATCTGTAAAAGAGGTCAAAGATAGATCTATAAGTTTATTTTTCTTCTTGACTTTATATTCAATGATTTTTTCATTAGGATCAAATTTCTGTAATTCTGATAAACCAAGAGAAAATGATGCAATTTCTATAATTTCTTTTTCACTAACCGCTCTACTTAAATTCATCTTATTAATATAGTATAAACCGGATTCTTTGATTGCTTCAAGTGGAACAAGACCAACGATTTCAGAACCAGTCACTCTAACTCCAAGTTTCTCAGCTTCAATGCATGCCGCATCAAAGACATGGTGCATATTAGTAACTTTGAAATTCGTAAGATTTATTGAAATTTGAGCTCTTTTATAATCATCAACATACCAGCCTATAGCTTTACACTCTTTGAATAGTCCAGGAATTATAGTTTCTGTACCATCCTTATTTTTCTTTGTTTCCCCTTTTTCTCTTAGTTTTTTAGCTATGGTATTTGCTATTGTTTTATCTTTGGTATTTAAATTTAAATTATATGCAATTAAAAAAGGTCTTGCACCAATAACTGTAGCTCCAGTTTTTTTTATATTTTCATTGAAATTTGATGGACCAAAATCTGGCTTCCATTGAGGATCACTAATTTTTTTTTCTAAGTTTTCATATTCACCAGCTCTTATATCTGCTAGGTTTTTTCTATACTGAGCTTTAGCTGCGAATTCATATAGATAAACAGGAATACCAAGTTCTGTCCCAACTCTTTTTCCAAGTTCTTCTGCTAGTTGGACACACTCATCCATTGTCATATCTGATACTGGCACAAATGGGCATACATCACATGCACCCATTCTAGGATGAGCTCCTTTATGTTGTCTCATATCTATAAGTTGAGATCCTACTTTTATAGCATTAAAAGCAGCTTCTAATACATTTTCAGGGCTACCAACAAATGTAAAAACGGTTCTATTTGTGTCCTTTCCTGGATCTATATCTAAAAGACTTACATCAGGTATTGCTTTAATTGCATCTGCAATTTTTTGTATGATACCTTCATTTTTTCCTTCTGAAAAATTTGGAACACATTCTACTATTTTCATTTTGTAAACCTCCAAAAATACTTCAGCAAAAAAAGGTTATCAAAGGGATTTAATTTTTCAAGGTTTCATTTTCAACAATTAATTTAGTAAAAAATTCTTGACAATTATAATAATTTTGATAAATGGAAAAAGCGATAGCAATTCCAACATAGCTCAGCCGGTAGAGCAGCTGACTGTTAATCAGCGGGCCGCAGGTTCAAGTCCTGCTGTTGGAGAGAAAAACCCCCTGAATTTTCAGGGGGTTTTTTATTTATAAATCTAATTAATTTAATAAAATTAATTCTAACTTTTCTTTTGAATTAACTTTTCTTTTAAATAAAGATTAAATTCATTTTTAATAGATGTAAATACAATTTTTCCCTTCTTTTTTGGCATTATATAGTGCTTCATCAGCCATTTGGATAATATCTTCTGGTTTAAGTTTAATAATATCATTAGAAGATATTGTATAAATTCCTTGACTGATTGATATGTATGAATTTGTCTTAGGATTATGGATTTTAAGGTTATTTACATTCTCTTGTATTCTTTTTGCAACAATTTTAGCACCATTTTTATCAGTATAGGGTAAAATACAGATGAATTCATCCCCACCAAATCTTACAGGGATATCGGATCTTCTCAGTAATGAATTTTTAATAGATTTTGCAATTTCAATAAGACATTTATCTCCGGATAAATGACCAAAAGTATCATTAAATTCCTTGAAATAATCTATATCCAAAAACAATATTGAAATTGGTTTATCTACTCTAGTAAGTCTTGAAATTTCTGATTCCAGACTTATCAATAAATAGTTTTTATTATATAGATTTGTCAGCTCATCAAGAAATATCTTTTTTTTTAGTTCTTCTTCCTTGTTTTTGAATTTTGATATATCATTTATCATAAGAAGAAAATCTTTTCTACCAAAAGATCTAAAACGAAACTTATAGATTTCATACCATAACTTATTATTTCTTAATTCTTTTGAAAAAATGAAAGAGGGAAAATACTTTTTTTGTTTATTTTTACTTTTTGGAAATTTGATCGTATTCTTTTCTTCTCTTAAATTATTTAATAGATCATGTAAATCTTGAGATTTAAAAAACGATGGTAAATTCTTAGAAGTAAAATACAATTTTCCACTGTTGCTCACCAAAATGTAACCAGAATTAGAGTTATGAAAAAGCTTTCTAGGAATTTGAATTAAAATATTCCTATTTCTTTTTAAGGTATACATATGGATAATTAATTATTTTTTTTCATATACATTAAAAGATCAACACATCTATTTGAATATCCCCATTCGTTATCATACCAAGATACAATTTTGAAGAATCTTTTTTCTCCCTTAAGATTATTTTGTAAAGTTGCTAATGAATCATAAATAGAAGAAAATTGATTATGAATAAAATCAGTTGAAACAAGTTCTTCATCTGTATATGAAAGTATTCCTTTTAGGTATGTATTTGATGCATTTTTTAATACTTTATCTATTTCTTCGATTGAAGTATCTATTTCACTTCTAAATGTTAAATCTACAACAGAAACATCTGCAGTTGGAACTCTAAAAGACATACCTGTAAGTTTTCCTTTTGTTTGAGGCAAGACTTCACCTACAGCTTTAGCTGCTCCAGTGGTAGAAGGAATAATATTTATTGCGGCAGCTCTACCACCTCTCCAGTCTTTTTTGGATGGGCCATCAACTGTCTTTTGTGTCGCCGTATATGAATGAATTGTAGTCATTAAACCCTTTTCTATACCAATACCTTCTTTTAATAAAACATAAACTAAAGGAGCTAAACAATTTGTAGTACAGGAAGCGTTTGAGATTATATTATGTTTTTGTGGATCATATTCATTTTCATTTACACCCATTACAATTGTTTTTACATCACCTTTACCAGGAGCTGTAATTATGACCTTTTTAGCTCCAGCTTCAAGATGTCCTTTTGCTTTTTCAGAATCTGTAAAGAGACCTGTGGACTCAAAAACATATTCAACACCCAAGGATTTCCAGGGAAGTTCTGATGGATTTTTAGTAGCCATAATACATCTTGTCTTATGACCATTAACAATAAATACATCATCAGATTCTAAAGATGGATCACTTTTTTCAGTTTTAATAGGATATTTAAATTTTCCATGGACTGAATCATATTTAAGTTGGTAAGCAAAGTATTCAGCATCTGTTGAAATATCAACAACAGCAACTATATCGATTTCATTTCCAAGTAAACCTTTCTCTACAATAGCTTGATAAACAAGTCTACCAATTCTACCAAAACCATTAATAGCTATTTTAATTGCCATAAATTCAACTCCTTTATGTTTGAAAATTAAAAAATAAATTAAAAAAATCAACAATAAAAATTATCAATTTGGTATTTCTTTTATGGTAATCTCACTTTCTACTTTTATTACCAAGCTATTTAATATATAAAATTTATAAGAATATATATTACCAGACTCATCTTCTCCTTTTGTTTTATAAAAATAAATTTTTTGATTATTTTCCGTTTTTATAAAATCAGGTTGTTCTAGTTCTTTGATTAAATTCTCTTCATTTTTACCTAATGCAGCAAAGCTTGATAAGTAATAATGATCCCAAGTTTCAAGTTCATAGATGTTATTTATATTTTTTGTAGCTGTTTGGACAATCATTATTCCTTTATCAGACTTAGATGAATACCAGAGTTGTGAAAAATTTGCCCATTTTATATATAACCCTTCTTTATATCTAAGGATAAGTAAAGTAGTATTAAATTGATTTGACATACTATTTACCTTTATAAGAGCAGAGTTTTTTTGATGATTCATGATTATGTAGTTTCCATAATTGCAAAATTTCCTCCCTCTTGTAACAAAAGTACCATCTTTATTGAATTCCAATGTATAATATCTATTTTGAACTGGAAGAATCCATTTCCCTATAAAAAATTTTGTTTTCCATGGAGGAAAATTTGCACAACCAGAGTTAATTATAAATATTATGAGGATCAAAATTATAAAAAATAAGATTCTTTTTCTATTATTGTTATTTTTTTTATTCAAAAAAGAGTTAAAATAGATTTGATTTTTCATAAAATCTCCCTTTAACAAAAATAAATAATACTTAATTATTAATAATATTGACAATTAGATAAAGTTGATATGCTTAGTATAAATAAAGCAGAATAGAACAGCATCTACTAATAAAACTATATTATTAGATAAAAATTTAAAGAAAAATTATACAGAATTCAAGAAAAAAGTACTATTATCCAATAAATTTCAGGAGATTTTATGAGCTCAAAAATAAATGAATCTCAAATTAAGACAAAAGAAGCATTAAAATTTCTTTGGAAATATTTAAAAGCCGGTTTAGTTAGTATCGTAATAGGTATATTGTTCTTAATGACAGCAGATTACTTACAAATAATTATCTATAGAATAGTTGGTAAAACTATAGATAGTATTTCAACTGAAAACATTACTTATTCTTTAATTACTAAAAATGCGATTATTATTCTTCTTTTAGCAATTTTAATGGCTGCTGTCAGATTTTTCTGGAGGCATTTTATTATTGGAAATTCACGAAAGAGGGAAAAGCAGATTAGAGATGATATGTTTACTAAAATACAATCCTTATCATTTTCATTTTTTAATAGAACAAAGACTGGTGATTTAATGGCTTTATTGATAAATGACTTAAATGCTATACAAAGAACATTTGGTTTCGGCATAGTAATCATAGTTGATATTATCTTCTTAGGTGCCATGGCTCTAATTTCGATGTTTGGTATAGATGTTAGATTAACACTGATTTCAATCGCACCACTTCCTCTGATTGCTTTTATTATGATATTTTTTGGAAGATTAATAGAAATAAAATTTTCAAAAGTTCAGGAATCATTCTCAACTTTATCGGCTCACGCTCAAGAGTCTTTTTCTGGAATTAGAGTCATCAAAGGTTTTACTCAAGAGAATGAAGATTCGAAAGCTTTTTATGATAAATCTCAAGATTATGTAAATAAAAATATGGACCTTATTAAAATATGGGGATTTTTCTTCCCCTCAATTAACTTTTTAGCTTCTTTATCTATTGCGATATTTTATCAATTTGGATTAAAGGATATTATTTTAACTAAAATATCTATAGGTGAAGGAGTGATGTTTCTTTCTTACTTAAACATGGTAGTATGGCCTATGATTGGAATAGGTTTTGCTTTTAACATGCTTTCTAGAGGAATTGCCTCTACAAAAAGAATTATCATTCTTATGAATTCAAAACCAGATTTTGAAGATGCTCAATCAGACAAAGAGATTACTATTAAAGGAGAAATAGAGATAAAAAACCTTACTTTTAGTTATGAAGAAAATGGTAAGGATGTATTAAAAAACATAAATTTAAGGATTCCAGTAAATTCTTCGATAGGGATTATGGGAAAACCAGGAAGTGGAAAAACTACTTTAGTTAGTTTACTTTTTCATCTTTTCAAGATCGAAGATGGAAAAATTTTTATTGATGGTTACGATATAAACCAAATCCCGCTAAAAACTCTTAGAAAAGCCATTGGATATGTCCCACAGGATTCATTTTTATTTTCAGATACAATTACAAATAATATTGCTTTGGGGATTGATGAAGATAAAATAGATTTTTCAAAAGTCCAGGAGTTCGCAAAAATCGCTTGTATAGATGAAGATATAGAAGAATTTAAAGAAGGATATAATACAGTTGTTGGAGAAAGAGGAATAACTTTATCTGGAGGTCAGAAACAAAGAGTTTCTATCGCAAGGGCATTAATAGTAAATCCGACAATCTTAATTCTTGATGATGCTTTATCTGCTGTAGATGCTCAGACTGAAAAATCGATATTAACACATATTAAAAGTCAATTAAAAGGTAGAACTTCAATTATAATAGCCCAAAGGATATCTACAGTTAAAGATTGTGACCAAATAATTGTATTAGATGAAGGAAAAATAATTGAACATGGAACACATGAAAAATTGTTAGAAAATAAAGGTTATTACTATAGGATGTATGAGCTTCAAAGACTTTCGGAAGAGATTGAGAAGGAAAGAATTTAGTTATCTTTTAATGCAATATATAATCGAGGAGTAAAATAGATGGAATACTTTGAAAATGAGCAGATAGAGGAAAAATTGTATGATAAAAGGGTAAGCTCTTTTCTATTAAAATATATAATGAAATATAAAAAATATGTTTTTATTAGTCTTTTTTTAATAGTAATTATTACTGGTGTGTCTTTAATAGTTCCTTACATTTCAAAAGTTTTTCTTGACAGATATGTCATAAAAAATGGTTTTATAGCTTATCCTAATAAATTAGTTGAAGAGAAAATATTTAACTTAGAAAAATCAGCTTTTATATTTCAAAAGATATCTAAAAGCATCAAACTTGAAAATAATACCTACTTTTTTCTTCAATCAGATTTAAGATTTTTTTCAAAGAAAGAGATAGAAATATTAAAGGCAAATTCCATTTTATCTACTGATTCATTTGTTCTTATTGAATCAAGAAAAAATCCAAATAATCAATTTTATCAACTTATTAGTAAACTTATTGAAGAAAATAAAGCGTTAGGTTATAATGATAGATACCTCGTTTATGAAAACTATTATAAGAAATTAAACTTAAATCAAATGTTAATATTAAGAGAGTATGATATTTTCTTAATATTTGAAATTGTCATTTTCATTATCATTGCTTTCACCATCCAATTTGTAGTTACATATTACCAAACTATAATTTTGCAGAAATTATCTCAGTTTTCTATGAGAGATTTGCGATCCGATCTTTTTAGCAAGATGTTGACTTATGAAGTTTCGTATTTCGATAAAAATCCTATAGGGAAACTTGTAAACCGAGTTTCTAATGATATTGAAGTATTAAATGAACTGTTTTCAGAAGTTTTGGTCTCTTTATTTAGAGATATTATATTGATAATAGGAATCTTAATCTTTATGTTCTGGCAAAATATTTATCTTGCTCTAGCTGTTTCTGTAGTCTTCCCATTTATTGTTGTAATTACGATTCTATTTAGGGTGAAATCGGCTGATGCTTATAGAAAAGTTCGAACAGTTATTGCTCAGATCAATGGATTTTTCTCTGAAACAATCTCTGGTATCAGGATAATTCAGTTATTTTCTGCTGAAAAGAAAAATTATAAAAAATTCGATTCAATAAATAGATCTTTATATAAGGCAAATATCAAACAAATGTATGTTTATGCTACTTTTAGACCGTTGATAGATTTTTTAAGATGGTTTTCAGTTGCTTCAGTAATCTACTTTGGTGCAAGAGGTATCTTAAATAATACGATATCATATGGTCTAATTTTCTTATTTACTCAGTATATAGCAAATTTATTTGAACCAATTGGTGATCTTTCAGAAAAATTTGATATAATGATCTCTGCAAATGCAGCTGGAGAAAAGATTCTTTCGGTTTTTGAAGCAGATGTTAGAACAGAAAAGGATTCTGATAAACAAATTCTTGCATTTGAAAATCAGATGCTTAAAAAGAGTAGATATGAAAGTTATGAAAAAGCCATTAGATTTAAGGGAAATGTAGAGTTTAATCATGTATGGTTTTCTTATAAGCCAGACGAATGGATCTTAAAGGATGTTTCTTTTAAAATAGAACCTCAAAAAACAGTTGCAATTGTTGGTGAAACAGGTGCAGGAAAATCTACAATTATCTCTCTATTGACTCACTTTTTTGAGATTCAAAAAGGAACAATTTTAATAGATGATATACCTTTATATTTAATTCCATATAACATTCTAAGGAAAAATCTTGCTGTTGTAATGCAAGATGTCTTTTTGTTCGCGAAATCTGTAAAGGATAATATTATATTAAATTCTGACTATGATGAAGAAAAATTTATAAATGTTTGCAAGATGACACATATAGATAAATTTATTTCAAATTTGCCAAATAGAGAAAATGAGATGGTTATGGAAAGGGGCGTGACTTTTTCAGCTGGAGAAAGACAGCTTCTTTCTTTCGCTAGGGCTTTATATTATGATCCTTCTATACTCATTTTAGATGAAGCAACTTCCAATATTGATTCAGAAACAGAAAAACTAATTCAGGATGCAATAAGTAATCTAATAAAAAATAGAACTTCAATAATTATTGCTCATCGATTATCTACTATCAAGAGTGCGGATTTAATTCTTGTAATTGATAATGGAAAAATTGTAGAGAGTGGTACCCATTTCGAATTGATTTCAAAAAAGGGAATTTACTACACATTGTATAAACTACAATTTGAACCAATCTAGTTTTAGTCAAATAAATAGTTAATAAAAAAGAAGAGAAAAAAAATAGAAGGATACAATGAATGCACTTCAACCTTTAAAAAATATTTATAATAATATTAAAAGTCTTAAATTGTTAGACATTGCCGAATTAAATGAGCAATTAAATAAGGCAAAGAAATTAATTAAGGAGAAAATTGTTTCAGTAAAAGATTTAATAGAATATTTAAATGAAAAATACAATTATCCTGAAGAAAACTATGAAAATGCAAATAAGTTATATGATAAAAGCCAATTACCGAAAAAACCAGTACTTGTTCTATCTGGAGGTGGAGCAAGAGGGATGGCACATGCTGGTGTATTTAAGATATTAAATGATCTTGAAATTAAACCTGTTGCGATTATTGGAACTTCCATAGGAGCTATTGCAGGAGCATTGATAGCTGATGGAAAATCAGCAATAGATTTATATAACATCATGTATGCAAATGAAAAATTCTTTAAATTCTTAAAATGGTCTAATCCAGTTATTAGAAAAAAAGTAAAAGAAAAAACAATGAGTTTTCTAAGAAAGAATTTAACTGTATATGATTTTGATAAACTAAAAGTACCTTTATATATAAATACGGCAGATTTAAAGACTTGCCAAAGAGTCATAATTTCTAGTGGAGATATAATAACAGCAGTGACTGGTTCTGCAGCAATTCCTTTCATTATAGAATCTGTGGAAAGGGATTCGATGTTATTAACAGATGGAGGAGTTATAGATAATTTTTGTGTAGATATTGCAAGAAATATTGAAAATGATGGAATAATAATAGTAGATGTCTGTGCCGCAACTGATCCCACTTCTTCTGTCCAGAGAGATTACTTTTTGCTTCAGGTTTCAAAGGATTTGCATGAGATTACAAAATCATTCGGGAAAAGAATTTTGCCTATTGAATCTGAGAAAGATACTTTCTCTTTTATCAACAATTTATTTTATATGATTGGTTTAAGAGGAGGACTTGCCCCATCATTAAATGGAGATGAAATAGTAATAACACCTATGCTTGAAAAAATGGGTGTCTTTGAATTTGACAAAAGAGATTTTGCCTATAATAAAGGAATCGAGGCTGCAAAGATCGTGTTTAAGAATTTTCTCTAATCTATTTTGATAAAAGAAAAGTTACTCAAATTGATAAAAAATTTACTTGGTTTAAAGGAACCAAAAAAATGATTTTAAACATATTAAATTTAAATAAAAAGACCTTTTTCGAAAAAATAAAATAAAAATAGCTTAATATGAAAGGAAACATATGGATTTTTATTTTGAGTTAGATCAGAAGATTAGATATGAAAATTCTATTAAAATAATAGACTTGTTAGAAAAGAGTAAGAATATTTATTTTATCGGAATTGGAGGAATTGGTTTATCGGCTCTAGCTCAGTTATTTAATAAAATAGGTAAAAAGGTTTCTGGTTCTGATCAATATGAAAGTGAAATAACATCTATTTTAAATGAATCTGGAATAAAAACTTATATAGGGCATAATTTAAGTAATATTAAAAACTCAATAAAATTATTTGGTGATATAGATATTGTTATTTACTCACCTGCAGTTAATGATGAAAATATAGAACTTTCATATTTTAAGAGGGAAAATACTTTTACCTTGACATATGGGCAAGCACTATCTTATTTTGTGAATACAATGAATTCTGTATCTGTTTGTGGAACCCATGGGAAAAGTTCTACGACTGCAATTTTATCAGAGATGCTTATCGAACATAAAATTGATACCTCTTTTCTTTGCGGAGCTATATTAAAAAAATTTAATACAAATGCTATTTTTAATAAAAATTCAAAATATTTTATTGCTGAATCTTGCGAATATAAAGAGACATTCTTAAATTTTTTCCCAAATAATATAATTATTCCTTCTTTAGAAGTAGATCATCTTGATTATTATAAAAATGAAGAAAATTACTTTAATGCTTTTAAATCTTTTCTATGCCAATTAAAAAATGGTACTTTAGTTATGAGAGTTGAAAAAGACCTTGAAAAACGATTATTCAAATATGCAAAAAGCCTAAAAAATATAAAAAATATTTTGACTTATTCGAGCTATGAAGAAAAATTAGCAGAGGAATATGAAAATCATCAGCATTTTTATTACTTTTATGATGAGAAAAATCCAAATGAGGTTAGATTTGAAAAGATAGAAATAAAAAATAAAAAACAAAATATTTTATTATCATATAATTTTAATATTAACATCCCTTCGAAAGAGTATGCAGCAAATTTTGTTTCCGTATTTGCATTTTTAGAAAGTCTAAGCATTTTAAATGCAGAGAGTTTAAAATATGCTCCTAAATATTTTGGGATAAAAAGAAGATTTGAATTATTAGGTATAGATAAAAATAACAATTATGTAATTAGTGATTATGCCCATCATCCATCAGAGATCAACACTTTACTTAAAATTGCCAAATTAAAGTATCAAAGTAAAAAGATTTTTTTAATATTTCAAGCACATCAACACTCAAGAACCAAATATTTACTTGATGAATTTTTAAAATTATTTAAAGAGGTAGAAAATTTAATAATTCTTCCAATATATAGGCAAAGGGATAGTGAAGATGATATCAAAAACATGTCATCTTTAATGTTTTTTGAATCTATTGAAAAAGTAAACAAAAATGCAATATATTGCGATGGAGAAAGAAGTATATTTGATTTTCTCAAGAATATTAAAGATTCAGTCTTTTTATTTACTGGAGCAGGAACTATTGATAACTTTGCAAAAAATTACTTAAAGTTTTCTAAAGATACTAGAGAATAAAAGGGGTTAAGATGAATTTTGAAAAGAAAAGAAATATTATATTTGTTTTGTTTCTATTGATTATGTTTTCTATATTGAGCTTTTCTTGTATTAAAAAAGAGTACAAATATAGCGATGTTGCATATTTTGCCGAACCTATAATTCAGGACTTCTGCGCTGGATTTACAAAAAATGATTATAATGAATTTGCAAATTATTTCACACTTTATTTTTCAAAACCAATACCACAAGAAAGCCTTGTAACATTATTCACCAAAATTGGAACAACAATAGGTAGCTATGTCCCAAATTCTATTTCATATAAAAGTGTAAAAAAAGTCAAAAATATTTTTATTATCGAATACACTGCTTCCTTTACAGATGAAACTGAACCAGTATCTATTATTTTAAATTTTGAGAAAAGTCTTGGAGAATTTAAATTAGTTGGATTTACGGTAGATTCTCCAAAACTAAGAAATACTAATAATTAAAGGTAAGAATATGAAAAAAACAATTTTATTATCGATTCTCGCTTTTGTACTTGGAGCTTTTTCATTTCTTTCTGTTATATATATTCAGGCTCCAATTCAAAGATTGTTAACAAGTAGTAATTTCTTTTATAAAATCAATTCTCTATTCTTAATGGCTCTTTTATATGGTCTTATTTCAGCAATAATACAGAGGAGTTTTACTCTTATATCTGCTTCCTTTTCAAATACTTACGCTTTGGCTGGTTTTTTAAGTGGTTTAGGTTTCGGCCTCGTCGAAAGTATTTATTTCATTTATCCATATATTGCAAATTTTGGAGTCAAATTTCTATTATCTTTTGATTTTTTTTCAAGAATTTTATCGACTATTTTTCATGCAAGTTGCACTGGTATTGTTATGATAGGCATTTATGAAAAAAAATTTGCTTTATATTTTATCCCAATTGTATTAATTCATACAACGATAGCAGGACTTTCTGTATTTTCTCAAACTGCTAAAATAATGGAAATCTCATTTTTCATAATTTCATTTATTGTTACAATAGTTTTATTTGTTTATTTTATGTTTATAAGTAATAAGATGAAAATTGTATTAAAAGGAGAATAATTTTTATTTATGAATATAGGAAAAAAAGATAATGAAAAAACAGAAAAGAAAGAATCTATTAATAGAGAAACATCAAGTAAAGAAAAGTTAAATAAAGAATCATTTAATAATACATTAGAATCAAAAGAATCAGAAAAAGTAGTCTGTACTGTTGAAGGTTTACCTATAACTATTGATGAAGTAGTTGAAACTTATCAAATTTTTTTAGATGATATATTTAATGAAGAGCCAGAAACAGTCTTGACCGATGAAGAGAAAGAAAATTTGCTAAATGAATCATTGTACACCTTAATTGATGATAAATTAATATATTTAGATGCCAAAAAGAACAATATTTCTATAACAGATAATGAATTAACAGAAGAAGAGGAAAATTTTAGAAAAGAATTCGGACAGGATTTACCTTTAGAAATTATCCTTGAGGAAAGAGGTTTAAGCTTAGATGTTTTTAGAGAAAAACTTTTGGAAGAACTTACCATAAAAAAGATGCTAAAGAAAAAGATACCAGAAAATACCTTTACCGATCAATATTTGTGGGATTATTATCTTAAACATAAAGATGAACTTGAAGATAAGGGAAAAAATGAGGAAGAAAAAACTTTTGAAAAAATAACGGATGAGCTTAGACAAGTTTTAGAAGGTATGATTTTCCTTGATATTTATACAAATTATGTTGATGAACTATTTGAGAAAGCTAAAATAATTTTCAATGAAAAAAATTGCGAAATCCTTTTTCAGAAAAGGTGATTTACTTATCTACTTTTTCATTTTTTTTGTTACTTCTTTACCTTTTATATTAACAGGAGTATTAAAAATCACGGGGAATATACATGAATCTTTGTCTATCGAAATAAACTATAATGGAACCCATTATCTATATTCTTTGGAGGAAGATAGAGAAATAAGATTTAAAAATGATAGAATAATAGTAGAGATAAAAGATAAAAAAGTTAGAGTCAAAGAATCTGATTGTCCCGATAAATTATGTATGAAAAGAGGGTGGATAGATAAACCAGGACAATTTATAATATGTATGCCAAATAAATTAATAGTTAAAGTAATTGGTAAAGAGGAATATGATAGTATTACCTACTGAAAAAAAAATTTTAAGGTTTGAAGATAAAAGATATATTCTTTTCTTTTCAACACTTGCAGGTATATTTAGTTTTATAGAATCAATACTCCCCAAACCCTTTCTTTTTGTGAAAATAGGGATAGGGTATATCCCGATTTTGTTGATAATTGATAAAATAAGCTATATTCCTTTGATATCTATAATTCTTTTAAAAACTATTATAACTGGTATTTTCGCAGGGACTTTGTTCTCATTTACTGGAGTTTTGTCTATTATCGGCTCATTTGGTTGCATTGTGGCTTATTCAATAATTTTCCCTTTCGTTAAAAAACTATCAAAGGTTTCAATATCTATTTTACTTGCAACTTTTACAAATATTTTTCAGTTGATTTTTTATTCATACTTCATTGTTAAAGATTTTAATCTTTTAAAAATTCTTCCGTTTGTAAATTTGATTTCAATTATTACTGGATTTATTACAAGTTTAATCACAATTAAAATAGAGGAAAATTTTATTATCTTTGAATTTGATAAAATTAAAGGCAATAAGTAAAATATTAAAATTAAAATAAGATGGGATTTAATGAATTAAAGATTTCCGAAGGTTCGATAACTGTCGGTATTACTGATTTAGTTAACTCTTTTTTCAATGCCAAAGAATTTTTTGGTATCAGTTTAGTTGAAAATGAAAACAAAATAACTAAATCTTTAGATTTAGATTCAGTGGAATCTCACAAGCAATTCTTCGGTAAATTTCCTATTAACGACGGCTTATATGAAATTCCAATTAAGCATAGATTTCAATATAAAAAGATTTCTATAAATTTGAATGGTAGAATAGATGCTTATTCAAAATTAAATAAGACTATCTATGAATTAAAGATATCAGAAAAAAATATTGATGAATTAGTTTACAATGGAAGTATAAATCTTTTTAAGACTCAACTTTTTATATATTCATATATATTTTATAAAAATAGAAAAGAGGTAGAAAAATTAAAACTAATTATTGCTTCGACAAATAAAAAAGTCATTAAAGAGTTTGAATATGGTTTTAATGAAAAAGAGATTTATAAAGAAATAAAAAAATTGTTTCCATTTCTTTATGATATCTATCTTTTTGATATTTCAAAAAGCAAAAATAAAAAAATAGATCCAATATTTCCATATAAAGAATTCAAACCAATTCAGCAAGACATTATAAAAAATATTTTAAATAGCCAAAATTTTATAACATTTATAGAGGCACCTTTTGCCAGTGGTAAGACTTCAGCAGTTCTTTATTCGGTCGCAAAAAAGTATAATTTCCCTCAGATTCATTATTTTACCTCTAGGAATATTCAGAAAAACCAAGTATTGGATGAAGGTAAAAGAATTGGTTATAAATCTATCTTAAGAAAGGCATTTTCTGAGTCGTGCTTATATTCATATTTATTTTGTAAAAGTTTAGATTGTAAATATTATCTATATCCAACTGAATATTATTCCATCTTGAAAGAAAATGGTTGTCCCGTAATTTATCAGAGACTCTTTTATACCATGTATGATCTAATAATTGCAGATTATAATTATCTTTTTTATAGAGCACTCTCAAAGACTAAAGATACAATCTGTATCATTGATGAATATCATTCATTTTTAAGTAGAATTTCAGATTTTTTTACAGTTTCTATAAATAAGCAAGAGATAGAAAAGATTAGACATCTTACTTTTACTAAATATAAAAAATTAAATAGATATTTTAAACCTCTTTTTGAATCTGATGAATTCTCGTTTGAATATAAAAATATAGATAATAATGATGAAAATCCGTTTACCAATATTAACAATAGATTTTATATAGATGAAATAAAGACACCTATTGATTCAAATTTCTTTGAAACATTACTTGCTGTAATAGTGAATATTCATAATTTTATTAAAGAAAATAACAAGAAAGATTTGAGTGATTTTGAAAATGAGATTTTCCCTTTTTATCAAAAACTTAAAACAATTTTGGAACTCTTTGAGTTTGATATTGTAATGTCATATTCAAGGATCAGCAATGAAAAAATTTTCACCTACAAATCTATAAAATCAATATTGAATAAACTTTTTTATGGTTATAAAGAAGTCATAGGAATATCTGCAACACTGGAGCCAAAACAACTCTTATATCATGTCCACGATTCTTCTCAATTTTCAATATATAGTATAAATATTCCTAAGAAAATTAGAACATACATTATAGATAAAATTGAAACAACATTTAAAAAAAGGGAGAAAAACTCACCAATCATTGCAAATTTATTGAACAAGACAATTATCATTGAAAATAAAGGTAATAAACTTATAAATCGATCTGTCCTTCTTTTCTTTGCATCATATGAATTCATAAAAATGATAGATCTTTTTATTATCAACCCCCTATTTGATAAGATAGTTTTGTCAAAAGATTTCAAATCGAATAATCCTTCACTTAGAGTTTACAATGGAAGAATAGATGAAATAAAAGATTTTTTTATTAATGATAAAATACATTTATTATTTATGCCTTATAGATCAATAATCCAAGAAGGAGCAAATTTAAATTTTGATATTGCAGGAGGTTTTTTTGTTGGGCTTCCATTCAGAGTCCCAGATAATCAGTATTTAACCCATTCGATACTAATGAAGGAATATCTAGAACTTTCTAATGAATATTCAAATAATTCTTTTGAAATTCTTTCGTTATTTCCAGCAATAAATGATGTTTTGCAATCAAGTGGAAGAATAGGAAGGGATAAAGAGATGGATAATTTCCTTTATTTCATAGGAAAAGAATTTTTAAATAGAAAAGTATATGATAATATATGTGATTGCTATTCGGATTTAAGAATAATTAGAAGTTAAATATTGCCAAAATTATTTTATATATTTATATTTTTAATGGAGGGAAATTATGAAAGTTATTATAGATCAAGATACTTGCATTGGTTGCGGAGTTTGTGCTTCAATATGTCCAAAAGTTTTTGCCATAGATGATAATAGTGGTAAAGCTTTTGTTTTAGAAAACCCAGATTTAAGCGATCCTTCACTTGAAGAAGCCATTGATAGTTGTCCAGTAAATGCAATAAAAAAGGAAGATTAAAATATTAATATATGCTTTCTCTTATCAATTTAAGCTTTGGATATACAGATCAAAAGTTATTTTCCAAAGTAAATATTAATATTTATCCGAATGATAAAATTGGTCTGGTTGGTAGAAATGGTAGTGGTAAAACTACATTATTAAAAATACTTGCAGATGAAATCAGAGAGTATGATGGGGAAAAAGTCTTGTCATCATATCTATCTATTGGCTTTCTTCCTCAAGAAGTAAATTTTTTACAGGAAGATTTCACTCCTTTTTTACTATGTAAACAAGCCTTTAAGGATATAGAAGCCAAAATCAATAGACTTGAATATCTTTCAAGTAAACTTGATGATCCAATTTACCATCAAGAATATGATAATTTATTGAATGAACTTGATAAAAGCAATTTACTATCATATGAATATAAAATTAGGATAACTCTTTCAAATCTAGGTCTTTCATTAAATGATATCAATAAACCTTTTAGGGAACTTTCTAGTGGTTATAAAGTTAGAGCTTATTTGGGTTATTTAATGCTTTTATATCCAGATATTTTAATGCTTGATGAACCAACCAATTATTTAGATATAGATGCTATACAATATCTTATAGATTTCTTAAAATCATATGAAAAAAGCTTTATAATAATCTCTCATGATAAAAATTTACTTGATTCAGTAACAAATAAAATCTGGGATTTGTTTGCAAACAATCTTTATGTTTATTCAAATTGCAATTATTCAAATTTCCTTTTAAGAAAGCAAGAATTTCTGGAAAATCTTGAAAAAACCTCTAAAAATATTGAGAAAAAGATAAAGCAACAGATGGAATTTATAAACAGATTCAGAGCCAAAGAAAGCAAGGCAAGTTCGGTTCAAAGTAGAATAAAAATGATTGAAAAGATTGAAAAGATTGAGATTCCAAAAGAAGATAGTATTAATTTTAAGATAAAATCTTCAAATAATAGATTTTCAAATATCCTTTCCTGTGAGAATCTTTGTTTTGGATTTACCAATCAGTACTTGTTAGAAAAGATACATTTTTCAATTTTAAGAGGTGATAGAATTTTTTTAATAGGGAAAAATGGGATAGGTAAAACCACATTTTTAAGGCTTTTAGTTGGACAACTAATACCTAAAGAAGGGAAAGTAACTATTCATAACAACTCAAAAATAGGATACTTTGAACAAAATGCAGCACTCCAAGAGAATTTTGCATCGACTGTATACGAGTTTTTCTCAAATTCTGAAGATGCACAAAAACTAAGTGAGACTGAAAGGAAAAAATTCTTGGGAAATTTTGGTTTTTCAGGTATTGAAGTAGAAAAAAATATATCTTTCCTTTCAGGAGGAGAAAAAGTAAGGTTAATTTTATCTAAAATATTTTTATCAAACCCAGATATACTTATTCTTGATGAGCCAACTACTCATCTTGATATTGATACTAAGGAAATATTGATTGAAAATTTAAACAGTTATGATGGAGCAATACTTGCTGTCTCTCACGATATTGATTTTATAAGAAGAGTTGCTCAAAAATATGTAACTATAGAAAATAAAAACCTAAGTTGGTTTGACGAGATTACTCAGTACTTAGAAAAAATTCAAATTAAAGAAAAAGAACAAAAATTGAAAAAGAAGGAAAATACTAATGTTACAATCAAACCTACAATTTCAACTAATAAAAGGCAACAAATTGAAAAACAAATTTTGGAGTATGAAAAAGAAATTATAACAATTGAGAAAAAGATAAAAGAGATAGAAAGAAGATTTGCTGAAAACTTAAGTTTCTCTGAAATTCAAGACTTGAATAAAGAGTATGAAGAGCTAAATATAAAATACGAAGATCTTTTTTCAAAACTAATAGAACTAGAGAATATCATTAGATAATTTTCGAAAAAGCATTTTTAGAAATAATATAAAAAAAGTTCATTCGCTTTTATCAAATGATTTTTGCTTAAAAGTTATATCCAATAAAAATCCTTCGTCAGAATAATATTTTCTTGTATTTCCTTCAATTAAAAACCTAACTCCAGTAATTTCCTTAAATTGCATTGCTGTGTTAACTATTTGATATATTTGTATTTCAATTGATTTTAATCCATTTCTGTTGTTCAAAAAGGCTTTGTTAAAATCGAGATATAATACTTTATTTTTAATCCATGCCCCAAGAAGTCTTGTTCCTTCAGGAATTAAGTTTAAATATGGATCTTTAGGTTTATAATTTATTAGAAAAGAAATGACGGCGAAAATCGGTGAGTCAGTGTAATCAATTTTTTCAACTTTTCTAGCAAGATAAAGTTCATATTCTTTATCTAAAGCCGCTAGATATATTATAAAATCTTTTGAGTTTATTTTATATGTAATATTTACTTTATCGACATTAGTATCATTCAAATTGTCTTTTTTATCATTGTTATTATCATCTTTTTGATTTTTGTTTTCTTTCAAGGATGTATTTTCTTCAGAATTGTTTATAGTTGTTTTATTAACAGAATCATTTTTATTGGTATTTTCTATATTTTTATCTTTTTCAGACTCATCTTTTGTAGTATTATTGTCTTTAGGTGATTCAGTAAGCTTTGTATCATTTGATATGGTTTTTGGAAAAAGTTTCGATAAAAAATCAAGTTTAATCTTATTTTCTTTTGAGTTTTTTGAAAATTTGCTGCCTTCATCAACTTTTTCTGTGTTAGTCTGAAAAATACCATTATTTTTAGCAAAAGAATAAAGTAAAAATGAAGCATAACCCATAAGTATTATAAGTATAAAGACTAAAAATAGTGGAAAGGCAAAACTTTTATTTTTACTTTTTCTTCTCTTTTTTTTCATGGTTATATTTTCGGCAAGATAATAGAATAGATAATAAAATCAATCGTTGACAAAAGTTATAATATGAAGTAATTATTTTTATGAATTACACTATCAATATCTGAGGTTTATATGAAAAAAATACTAACTTTCTTTATGATTTTAATTTTTATAAGTGTTTCATTCTATGGATGCAATCAAAATAACCACTTTATTGAAATAAATGGGGTTAAGCTTTATATTGAGATTGCCTTAACTGATCAAGAAAGAGCTACAGGTCTAATGTTTAGGGAAAAGATACCAGAGAACTATGGAATGCTTTTTATTTTTGAAAAGGAACAGGTACTGAATTTTTGGATGAAAAACACATCTATTCCTTTATCGATTGCTTATATTAGAGAAAATGGTCTTATAATAGGTATTTACGATATGAATCCTTATGATGAAACTCCAATTTCATCTATTTATCCTTGTAAATTTGCTTTAGAAGTCAATAAAGGTTGGTTTTCAAAAAACAATATTAAGGCTGGAGATACAATAAAACTGCCATCTATACAGACTCTTTTAGATTGGCATAAGGAGCAGATGAAGTAATGTTTTACTTGCTTGGATGGTTCTCAGAAGATAATCTTTTGAAATTATTAACAGAAAAAAAGGACTCTAACTTAATTATTTTTCATATAAATCAGGATGATTTTATAAGAGAAATAAAGATTACTTCGGATAATATTATCTTTATTAAAACATCAAATATTATTTTAAATGGGAAATTTCTTGATTTCGGTTTTTTAGTTTATGAGACAAAGTTGAAACTAGTAAATTGTTTCTTTAATTCAAATTCCGATCTTATTTTAGCAAATTTAAAAAATTCAAGAACTGAAATTAAAAATGGATTTATTATCTCTAATATTATCAAAAATGATGAAGGAAATGACTTAATATTTTTTTTATCCACTATTTTTGGAGTTAAATGCAAGATTATAGGTATAGATTTCGAAAAGTTTCAGAATAACTGTGTTTACTATAACGGAAACTTCTATAACCATTACTTTTTTCTTTTTTCTTACGATAGTGAAATAAATTTTAAATATATTGATGAATTTTGGGAAGATTATTTAGGCCCTTATCTTATAACAGATGCTTTTGATGGAGGATTTAAGAATATCTCGTGGCAAAATCCAGTCCAATTTTTCTTAAATAAAATTCCTTCTTTGTCTTATCAGCATATTGAAAATTCTATAAAATATTTTCCAATAAAAATAATTTCATTAAAAGAGGATTATTCTATCATAAAACTCAAAATGGATTTTGGGAAATCGATAGATCTGTTTTATAATGATATTTCGGTTTTTTCTTATCAATATGCTTTTATAGAAAAATGTAACATACATATCCTTTTCAATAAAATAAGGAGTATAAAAAAAGAAGGGAAATTTAATCTATTTATTTTAAGTGGAGATTTGCCTTTTATTATTAATGAGTACTTAAAAAACAATTTTAAACTAACTAAATTGTTATCATTTAAATCTTTTACTGGTATAACTTCTAATTTAATAATTATTCCAACTAAATCAATACCAAAATTAACAACAAATTGCATTTTTGGCATTTAAAAGTATAGGTATAGTATATGAAAAATATTACTAATGAGGCATTACGTCTTTCTATTTATCTAGAAGTTTTTTCAGCTCTTAAAGATATCAAAAATGAACAGGTAATTTGTGATAGATTTTTTGAAAGAATAGGACACCACTTTGATATTCAAAAAGCTGGAATATATCTTCGAGATTTGAAAAAAGATGAATTGATATTCATTTCTGGAATAGGAGTAGATGGAAATAGTATCGAAATAAAGAGAATCTCTGTTTACAGTGGCTTTATTTTTGAGTTAATGAGCGGGAAAACGGAGTTAAGATTTGATAAAGTTAATAAAAAAGATATATTAGATTTCCCATTTCTAGAAAACATGTCTTCTGCTCTTATTTTCCCGATATATAGTGAAAAAAAACCACTTGGTTTTGCATTTTTTGGTAAATCTTTTGAGGACATTCCTTTTTCTGAAGAAGAAGAAAATATTTTAAGTTCACTCTTATCCCTAATCTCACCAATACTTGACTTGCAGATGACATATAAAGAGTTAAGTGTTTCACAATCTAAACTTGTCGAGGCAATAGAAAACCTTAAAAATTTTGAGCAAATTAAGAATTCATTTCTATATAATATAACACATGAATTAAAAACCCCACTTGTTACTATTGTGGGTTACTCTGAAATGCTTCATTCAAAAGATATGGGAGACCTTAATCAGATACAATTAAAAGGTATAGAAACAATTTTAAAAAACTCAAATCATCTACTTCAGATGATTGAAGATCTCTTGACTTTCGTAAATCTATCAGATAAGATTTCAAATCTTGATATACAAAAAGTTAATGTTGTGACAATAATATATGATGTCATAAAAAAGTTCGAAAACTCTCAAACTCAGATTATCCTTGATATAGATTACCCTGAAATAATAATCTTTTGCGACCAATATTTAATAGGTAAAGCCATGGAACACTTAATTGATAACGCCATAAAATTTAATAAAGATAACGCACCTATAACAATAAAGGTCGAAGTAGATAAACAAAACATGAAAGTAAAAGTATTGATAATAGATAAAGGTATAGGTATGGATTATCAAACATTTGCTGCCTCTATGAAAAATTTCATTCAAGAATCGAAGGATTTAAATAGAAAATATAGCGGCATCGGTTTCGGGCTTTCATTTGTAAACAAGATATTCTCTATTCATCAATTTGAAATACTGTTTAATTCCATAAAAGGTAAAGGAACTGAAATTGGATTTTCAACATCAATACTATCTTACAAATGAATTTAATCAAAAAATGATTGAATATTTAAATGAAATTGATGATATTGAAAAGTCTAAAAAATTATTAGATTTAATATTTAATTTACTTTATCCAGCTATAATTAATTTTGTAAATTATAAGAGGATTTCTAATCCAGATATCATTTCTGATTTTATTTCACAGGTATATGAAAATTTTTCTGTTTTTATTCTTAAAGCTAAATCGTTTTTAAAAAATAATGAAAACTTTATTTTCTATTATTATTTTATCAAAAATCTTTATTTTGAATGGCAAAACTTTAATAGAAAGATTAAAGCAAAAAAAAATAGTAGAGAAAATGAAGAACTTTCCTTTTTAGAGATAATCAAAAACAAATCTAATGTTGTAGCATCACCAGATTGTTCTAGTATTGATGAAATGAAGGAAATAATTAAAAAATGTCTATACAACCATTTTGACAGAGAAGAAGTGGCAATGTTTTTGACTTACTATTGTTTTTTGTTGGACAATAAGGATTATATATTTTTATCTGAGTACTTTAATATTACTATTATTAATCTCATAAACTTATTAGAGGATGAAAACATAAACAAATCCGATTCATTTAACGATACACTTGATGAAAAACTTATTGAAAACCTATTTAATCAATCAATTTCATCCTTTAGAGTCGCTATTACAAGAATTAAGAAAAAAATGAAAATAAAATGTAATTACCTTGCAGAAAATTACTTATTTATAGATGAAGGTGAGATATGATAGAAGATTTATTATTAAAATCAGCATTGGGTCAAAAACTAAGTGATTATGAAATTGATAAAATAGAAGATACTTTCAAGAAAAATCCAGATCTAATAGGGGAATATATTTCTTTGAAATCTTATTTAAAAACCAAAAAAAGAGAAGGTATAGATGATAGCGTTTTTGTTATGAAAAAGTCTAAAAAAGTATTTTCAACTGTCGAAGTGATACAAAAAACTTTTGATCAGGTAAAAGCTGCAGCTATTATCGATTCATATTGTAGATTTTCTATAAGCTTAAATTGGTATATCTTACATTTAGATATTAATTCAGATATTACATCCTATCATTTAAAAATTAAATCAATGGAAGATGATGCTGATATCCTCTTAAAAGATAGTCAGACCGAGCTGTTCCATATAGTTTTATCAAAAAATAGGGATTTTTCATATTCTTTTAGTAGTTCAAATGTGATTTTAAGTTGCAATGGTAGGAACCTAGCTCTTTTTTTTAGTGATTTATAAGTAAATATTAATTAAAAAATGTCATATCAGTATTTTTGTCAAAAAAGACAAAAAGCTAGATTTAGATAAAATCTTTATTAATAATTCAAAAATATTATCATATTTATTTTCGATTATCAATTCAAATACTTCTTCAACATATTCTATTGGCACAATGTAAGGGAAAGATAGGATTAATTTACTTCCCTTTTGGAAAAAGTGATTGATAATATTGTTTTCGGAATTTGAATAATTTATCATACAACATAATAATAATAATATTTGTGGGGTATTTTCAACTTGGTTTAAATAAAAAGGATTAAAAAAATTTTTTCCTATTTTGATTGAAGAAAAATCTTTTTTTCTATAACCATGAGCTAAAATCACAGGGATTTTTGATATATTAATTCCACTTATAAATTGATCATTATTTGAAAATACTATTCTATTTATCTTCATTTTATTCCATAGTTTCTCATTAATCTCAAATGAATTTTCCTTTAAGAAAAATAAATCATGAATTTTTATTTTCTGATTTTTTAAAGATTGAATAAAATTAATGTCGAATTTATCCAAATCTTGGATCAAAAATAAAGATAAAATTCTTTTTTTTGCAAGATAATAAGATATAAATTGAAATGGCAATAAATGTAAATTATTACTTAGTTTTAATATTATAAAATCACTTTTAATAGATAATATGTAATTCAAATCAATTAATTCTATTAAATTTTCATAGAAAATGTCTTTATATTTATGAATCTCATTAATATTCAAGTTTAACAATTTTTGGTTAAAATTAAAGGACAAGTTTAAAAGATATAAGTATTTTGATTTACTTATTTTGGTTTTATTAGTTCTTATTATATTTCTATTGCTATCTAAGTAATTTTGTGTTAGATCTTCATTAATTAATTCAAGATCTATAAAAATTAAATTATCTAAAGATTCTTTTTGATATATTTTATCTTTGGAAAATTTCTCATCCCATAAAAAAGGACCAAAAGATTCTTCTTTGATTTTGATTATATATTTATTATTTTTAATCTCGTCAATTTTTACAAAACTATCTTTTGTCGAGTTAACTATTACATCGATTATTGAATCAGGATAATATTCAATTTCAATCTCTATAAAACTCATCGTTCAATATTTTCTTCGGCATCAGATTTTCTAATATATAATGGTAAAAGTAAATCAGGAGAAATAATGTATCTTTCAAACTTTTCAATATTCTTTTCAATAAAATTAATTATTTCAATACCATTAATTTTTGATTCAAAGATCGTAAAATGATGTTTTTCTATTTGAGGAAAATTTTGTAAATCATCTAAAATTAAAATAGGCTTTGATTCTAATTTTTCTTCTAATTTTATTATTTCTTTTATTCTATCAAAAGCCAAATCTTCAATTTTAGGATTTATAAGTTGATCAATATCAATATCGTTAAGAGGTTTTTCAATAAAATCTTGAGAAAACCCGTACTTACTAAAATAGTATCTATTTTTCTTTCCAAAAATCATTGAATATAGGGTATAATAATTTTTTCCCAAAATTTTCAAATAATCAAAAGTATTGATAAATAAGTTGATATTAATGAAAAAAGAATATGCTAATAATGAAATAGAGGGAAGCGGAAGGATTTTTATGTTTGAATTGAAGAATAAACCTTTTATTATTGAATGAGCGATTCTAATTCCAGTAAATGAACCAGGTCCTGTTCCAATAAAAACATAATCAATCGAGTTTATTTTTAAGTGTAAGGTGCTAAGAGTGGAATCAATGATTAAAAGTATATGCTCAGTATGATCAAATGGTGTTTTACTAGTAAAGGTAGCAAAAGTATCGCTAGTTTTAATAGTTAGATGAAAAGAAGATGTGGAAGTGTCTAAAAGTAATATATTCATAAAATTATTTTAAGTGGCTAGTGTCAAACCCTGGTATATAGAGTTTTTTTTCTACAATATCTGTGAGTTTGGTAATGATATATATAAAAATAAGATAAATAATTCCAATAAATAGGTAAATTTCTAAGTTCATATATGTCTTTGAAGCAAAATTTTTTGATATATAGAAAAGTTCTGGAAGTCCAATTGTATATGCAACCGAAGTGTATTGAATAAGGTAAACTATTTCGTTTGAAAGAGCAGGGATGGCAAATCTAAAAGCTTGAGGGAAAACAATAAGTCGGATTGCGTCCCATTTGTTTAATCCAATTGAATAGGCAGCTTCAATCTGTTCTTTTGAAATAGCCATAAAGCCACCCTTCAAATATTCTGCCTGATATGCAGAAGAGTTTATAATAAATGCGATTACTGCTGCTGTCAATGGTGATAATTTGATATTAATTCCTGGTAGACCGAAATAAATAAGAAAAAGCTGAACCATCATTGGAGTTCCACGGATTATTGTAATAATAAAATTGCATAAAATTTTGAAAAAACGATTTCCATATAAAACCCCAACAACCAGAAAAATAGCGGCAAAAAAACCAATAATAGCAGATAAAAGAGTAAGTTCAAGGGTTATTCCGAGACCTTTTAATAGTGATGGAATATAGGTTACTAATTTTGAAAAAAACATCATATTTAATTCCTATTTTTTTTCTGATTCACCATAGAGTTCACTTATTTTGCTTAAAAACTCTCTAGTTCTTGGGTGAGTCGCTTCTGTGAAAAGCTTTAATGGTGGTCCTTGTTCAACTATTTTACCCTTTTCCATAAATATTACTTCATTTGCAACAGATTTTGCAAAACCCATTTCATGTGTCACACATATCATTGTCATACCTTCTTTTGCAAGGTTTTGCATTACCTGTAAAACTTCTCCAATAAGTTCAGGATCTAATGCACTTGTTGGTTCATCGAATAGTATTAAAAGTGGATCCATAGCCAAAGCTCTTGCAATACCGACTCTTTGTTTTTGTCCACCAGAAAGTTGAGCCGGATATTTATCTTTATGTTGATCGAGTCCGACTCTTTTTAATTCAAACATTGCCTTTTCGTATGCATCGGTTTTATTCATTTTTTTAACTTTTATAAGTCCTAGAGCGACATTATCTATCGCAGAAAGATGGTTAAAAAGGGCAAAATGCTGAAAAACCATTCCAATTTTCTGTCTTATTGATGGAATCTTAGAATGAGGGAGCTGTGTGATTTCAGTATTTTGAAGATAAATTCTACCTTTATCTGGAGGATTTAAAAGGTTGATACATCTAAGAAGTGTTGATTTTCCAGTTCCAGATGGTCCGACAATGACCTTTACATCACCTTTATTTAATTTGAATGATACACCATCAAGAACTTTTTGTGAACCAAAAGCTTTTTCAATATTTTCGATTATAAGTAAATTTTCTTCCATCATAATTCCTTGAATTATTTTGTTTCTTTATCAGTTACAAAGCCTGGTATTTCGTATTTTTTAGATAGGAAATGTAGTAAATAAGAAAAAACTTCAAAAAGTAGAAAGTAAAGAAGTGCACAGACTAAAAAAATTGCAAAAGGATTTAAGGTTCCAGTTATATCACTTCCTGTTATACTTTGTGTCAACGGTTGATTTAATATATCTCTACCAGCCTTTAAAATTTCGACTAATCCAACTGCATATGCAAGAGGAGTATCTTTTAAGACAATGGTAAATTCATTCGTAAATCCAGGTAAAGACAACCTAAGGGCTTGAGGAATTATAATTATCATAAATGTCTTTGCTCTGGATAAACCTAATGAAAGACCAGCTTCTGTTTGTTCTGAAGTTATAGATAAAACAGCCCCACGATATATTTGAGCTTGATAAGCCGAAGATCTTAAACCAAGTGCTAATGCAGCAGATAAAAATGGTCCAAGATTTAAGTATTTACCAAGACCAAAATAAAATATAAAAATTACAATTAGAGGAGGGGTTCCTTTAAGGACCCATTCATAAGCAAATACAATTTTTTTGGTTATTTTTGAACCATATATTCTTAAAAAAGTTATTATAATACCGATAGCCATTCCAATAAATATAGAGGCAAATGTCAAGAGAATAGCTGTTAATGTGGCATTTAATAGAAGAGGCATATTTTTGAATAAAAAGAAAAGATTACTATTAATTTCACTCATTGCTAATATTGCCTTTTTTTATTTTAATAAAAAAGCATGAAGGGATTTAACCCTTCATGCATAAAAATAATTTAATAAATTAAATTAAAAATATTTTTTAATTAATTCAAGCCATTCATTTGATTTAAGTAATTCATCAATTATTTTATTAACTTTCTCAACAAGCTTTGAACCTTTTGGGAAAGCAATACCATAACTTTCATTACTTTCAATAGTATAAATAACCTTAACTGGTTTTAACTTTTCATATCCTTTTGCAGCTGAATCATCAATGATAACACAATCAACATTACCATTTAAAAGTTCTTGAACTGCATTAATATTATTGTCAAATCTGATTAACATTGTATCTTTCATTTTTTTTGTTTGAATAAAGTTTTCATCTATATAAGCTTCACCAGTAGTACCTCTTTGAACACCAATTTTTAGCTTTGCAAGATCTTCCTCGGAAGTTATTGTCAGCGAAGAATCCTGTTTAACGATGATTGATTGATTGGCGGTATAATATGGGATAGAAAAATCAACAATTTCTTTTCTTTCATCTGTTATAGTCATAGCAGCTATAACCATATCGAATTTGTTGTTTTGTAGTGAAGGTATAAGGGAGTCAAAATCTATATCGTTGATTTCAATCTGTTTTCCAAGTTTTGTTGCTACATATCTTGCAATATCCATATCAATACCGAGAAATTGATCTCCATCTTTATATTCAAAAGGTGGATATTCGGCATTAGTACCAACTTTTAATACGGAAGCTTCTTTTTTACAACCAAAGAAAGCGACTAAAACAAAAAGCATTACGAAAAAAACTACTAGAAGTTTGCTTTTCATAACTATTTCTCCTTTTTTTATAACTTTGTCGTTCAATTATAAACTAACTAAATTTTAGGGGAAAAAAAATATTTGTCAAATATATTAAAGAATTAAAATAAATTAAAAATCTTAAAAATTAATTAAGTAAAAATATGTTGTGTAAAAAGATAAAATCAACTTGAAAAATTCCTTTACATTAAAATTTGGTATGTTAATCAAAAGAAGCAGGTACAAATAGAAAGGAGAGGTAAAATAATGGCAAAGAAAAAAATTATTATAATGGGTGCTGCAGGGCGAGATTTTCATAATTTTAATGTTCTTTATCGAGATAATGCTGATTATGAAGTGGTATGTTTTACTGCAACCCAAATTCCAGATATAGCTGGAAGAAAGTACCCAGCTTCTTTGGCTGGTAAACTTTATCCCAATGGGATTCCTATCGAAGATGAAAAAGACCTTATCGAACTTGTTAAAAAACACAATATCGATGAAGTTGTTTTTTCTTATTCAGATGTTCAACATGAATATGTAATGCATCATGCTTCAAGAGTTATGGCAGCAGGTGCGGATTTTAAGGTTGTCGGTTCAAGAACAACTATGTTAAAATCCACAAAACCAGTTATTGCTGTTTGTGCTGTTAGAACAGGATGTGGTAAATCCCAAACTACAAGAGCTGTTGCAAATTTATTGAAAAAAATGGGTAAAAAGGTTGTTGCTGTTAGGCATCCTATGCCTTATGGTGATCTTGAAAAACAGAAAGTTCAAAGATTCGCTTCAATTGATGATCTTCAAAAACATAATTGTACAATTGAAGAAATGGAAGAATACGAACCTCATATCTCAAGAGGCAATGTTATCTACGCTGGTGTAGACTATGAAGCTATTTTAAGAGCAGCTGAAAATGATCCAGCTGGTTGTGATGTCATTTTATGGGATGGTGGAAACAATGATATGCCTTTTTACAAACCAGATTTACATATAACTGTAGTTGATCCACATAGACCAGGTCACGAATTTAAGTATTACCCAGGTGAAACAAACCTTTATATGGCAGATGTAATTGTAATCAACAAGATAGACTCTGCTTCAAATGAAAATATACAGATAGTAAGAAAAAATATTCAAGCAGCTAATCCAAAAGCTATAGTTGTTGATGCAGCTTCACCAATATTTATTGATAATTGGCAAGAAATAAAAGGCAAAAGAGTACTAGTAGTTGAAGACGGTCCTACTCTTACTCACGGTGAGATGACTTATGGTGCTGGAGTTGTTGCTGCTCAGAAGTTTGGTGCCGCTTCTTTAGTTGATCCAAGACCTTGGGTTGTTGGTAAAATAGAAGAAACATATAAAAAATATCCATATATCGGAACACTTCTTCCAGCTATGGGTTATTCAGAAGCTCAGATTAAAGACCTTGAAACAACTATAAATAAAGTTGACTGTGATGCTGTTATTATCGCTACACCAATAGATTTAACAAGAATTGTCAAAATTAAAAAGCCAGCTTATAGAGTTATTTATGAACTTCAAGAGATTGGCAAACCAGATTTAACAGATGTTTTAACCGATTTTGTTAAGAATATTAAGTAGTATTTATTATTTTTATTAAAAAAAAGAGGGTTATCTCTTACTCAAGAGATAACCCTCTTTTTTTTGACAAATAAAAATTCTAATGAAAAAGGATATTTCTTAATTCATAGCAAGTCAAAAACCTATCTTTAAGAATATCAAAAATTTCAAAATGCAGATGCTTACCATGACCAAACTTTCTAGCATTAAGTCCAGTATTGCCACCCAGACCTATTGGCTCACCAGCCTTTATTATCTGCCCTTTTACAACATTTACTTCATAAAGATGAAAATAGGAAATAAATCTTTTTCCTATAGTATCATAGATAATAACACCATTGCCACTTTTAGGGGATATCCCACCACCTTTATATGATTCAAAAGTAGTACCCCCAACCCAACCATTTTCAGCTACGACAACTACCCCTGATGTAAATGAATAAATCTGAGGACCAATTTCTTCTCCATTTACTTTGTTTACTTTTTTAAAGAAGATATCAATAGCATTTTGATGGTTATATTTTAATTCTTTGATTGGAGGAACAATAAAATCTTTTTGTCTCATAATTTTTGAATTTGTTTTGTTGTAAGCTCTATCATCTTTGAAGGTATTAAAATAATATGTTAAAAGTTCGAAAAAGTGATCTTTGATAGGATAATATATTTTTCTAAAATATATAAAATCTTTGTAAAAATCTGATGAAAGGTTATCTCCATAAGCATTTGATATTACAGATTTAGCAAAAGTATCGGTATATAATATGGAAAGGATTATTTGATAAGATGGTAGTATTGCATCGAAAACTTCTTCCTTATAAATTAAATTTTGATTTAAAAGGATTTTTATATTTTCAAATAAAATTTGTCTTTGTGGGTAATCAAGATTTGAAAACTCTATTGGATTTAACTTGGATATTATATCAATTTTGCTTTTAATTTTAAATACAATATTTGTTATCTCTTGATTATCATCAATAGGTTTAGGATTATTTTGAGAAAATCTATAAGTATTGTTTTTACTCTCAGAAAAAAAATTGCTTATATCTGATATCTCACTATCTGCACCTTTGCTGGAGAAATAACTTAAGGCAACAAAAACTGAAATAGAAGAGAAAAAACAGATTAAGACAATTAAAAAAGCTATGTAAAAATTAGCTATTCTTTTATTCTTCAATTCTTTGAATTCCTTTTTCTTCGATTTCTAAATTTTTTGTTTCTGGTAGAGATTCAAATCTTTCAGTTTTTGATAATTTATTTTTTTTATTTTCTTCACTAAGATCATCTTCTTTAACTATAAATTTATCTGTTAGTTCTAATAATGAAGACACATCTGCTTTTGTCATGTTTGCAAGTTTAATGACATTTGATACTGCTTTATTTATTTCAGCAGCAGCAGAAAAGATTTCTTCATTTCCATTTTTAACATTATAGGAGATCTGATTTAGTTTTTTAATTGCAGCTAATATTTCATTATTTCCAGCTTTCATTTCAGCCGAACTATTTTTTACAGAAGAGGTTATTTGATTCATTTTTCTCAAAGCTTCAAGTATCTGTTTACTACCTTCTTTTTGTTCATTCATAGATAATTTTATATCTTCTGCCATTTTATTTACAGAAACAATCTTATCTAATATAGTGTTAAACGCTTCAGAAGTTTCTTTAGAAGTGTTTGCAACTTTGTCAATAGCTGTCTTGATTTGATTTAAGTTTTGAGTAATTGTTTTTGATTGAGAAGCTGTCTGTTCTGAAAGTTTTCTAATCTCATCAGCAACAACAGCGAAGCCTTTTCCAAATTCACCAGCATGAGCAGCTTCAATTGCGGCATTCATGGCAAGAAGATTTGTTTTGTCAGCTATTGACATAATTAAGGAAGTAGTAGATATGAGATTTTCAGACATCCTTGATATCTCTTTTATTGTTACAAAGACATCATCCAATCTTTTCTTCCCATCATTGGAAACCTGTAAAAGTTCTTCTGTGCTTTTACCTGTGTTTTCTGCATTTGCTGCAACAGATGCGATGTTCGACACCATCTCTTCTATAGCAGAAGATGATTCATTTATATTTGCTGCTTGATCTTCTATAACCTGATTCAAACTATCTATAGATCTTGTGAGTTGTTCTACAGCAGCAGATGTTTGGGTAACTGAGGCAACCTGATCATCGATCTGATGTTTTGAACTTTCAATATTTTTATTTATTTCATAAATCGCAGCAGCAGTTTCCTCCATATTGCTTGCAAGATTTAAACTTATTTCATTTAACTCGACTGCCTTAAATTTGACATTTCTTATTATGATATTAAATGATTGAATTAAATTATTTAACTGTTTAGCAATATGACCAACTTCATCTTTTGTTCTAACATGAAAAACAGCCCTTAAATCTCCGGAAGTAAGTTGTTTAATAGGGCTTATAAGATTGATTATATGTTTTATTACTACAGTATTTGTAAAAATTATAGTTATAATTATGATTATTACTAAAGATAAAAGTAGAGATAATATGATATTATTTGTAAATACTCTTGAAAGACTTAATATTGCTTTTCTTGAATCCATTACTGTAGCATATATTGGCCAATTGTTAAATTTATTAAATGCTAAAAATTTAATTTCATTATTAAAAATATACTCTATAATACCATTCTTGTCTTTGGAATTAAGCATCTTTTGCATAAAATCATAGTTTGCTAAAGAAGTTAATACAAGCGTTCTATCTTTATGAAATAGATTTATGCCATTTTCATCATTTAAAGCCATACTACCACTTACACCAAAAGTCCTGGAACCTATCAAATTTTCACAGATCTTTGTAAGAGAAAGTTCAGCATATATATAATATATTCCATCATTTTCAATATTTAATTGAATTGTGATTGGAATAATAACAGAATCATTAATGGCAGATTTTGTTGGGTTTTTCCATATCTTAATTTCAGCTTTATTCTTAATTAAATCAGAAAAGATTGGAAGATCATTCATCTTGATATTTTTCGTATAATTTGATGCAATAGATTCAAATGAAGGCGAAAAAATTGATACATCTTCAATATAGGAGGATTGGAGAGATTTATTTGTTATGAATCGAGTAAGTTCAAATGTGTTTTTGGAAGATATTAGAAATGAAATTTTACTATCATTAAAAAGATTTATTATATTTTTAGATTCTAAGTCAAAAATTTGTTCAAGAAAATTACTTGTTGTTATTACTTCTTTTTCTAAATCTTCTACATTATTTTTTATTTCATTTTTAGATATGAAAAAATTTAATAGGATTACAATTAAAGCAAAGATTAATAGTAAGATAAATGCTATTCCAAAACTCATCTTCATAGCCAAAGAAGAGTATTCCTTCTTTTTAGACATTTTTTTCTCCTGAAAATCATATTGAAATTATTTGTTTTTTCTAATACATTAGTTCAAAATAAAATATTATGATTTTTTTTTATCTGCATTTCTTGTCTTATTTATAAAATATATTACTTTTTTTTCAACTTAATAAGAATATCGAAATTTGAATTAAAATAATAAAATATTTGCAAAAATAGATGCTATGGTAACCTTTTTAAGAAGGAGTTTTTAATGGATGAAAATTTGATGAAAAAATTATCCTTTTTATGTAGAGTAAGTAAAATAGATAAGAATCTTGAAAATGATTTTGAAATGATACTAAACTTTGTGAACAAAATTTCAAATTTTAACGATTTCAACACTGATTTTGAAAAATTCGATGATAAAACTCCAGTTTTATCTAAAAAATTACGAGAAGATGCCAATAAGAATTTTATTGAAAGTAAAAATATTATAAAGAATTTTTCAAATGAGGAAGATCAATTTTGTGTTGTGCCTATTGTTATTGAAAAGGAAAAATTGAATGAAGAAAATAATGAAGAGGAAAGACACATATGATAAATGTTGAACCATTAAGAAAATCTTATCTTTTAGAAAATGAACTTGCGCAATCAAGAGAAAAATATAATGAAGCAATTAAAAATAATAATATTTATTTTGCCTTTTTGCATGAAAATGAAAAAGAAATAAAAGATCTTTCAAATGAAGAAAATTTAAATTTGATAAAAACTTCGAATTTTTTGAAAAACATGCCTGTTATGATTAAAGATAACATAGCAGTGAAAGGACTAAAGAACAGCTGTGCTTCAAGAGTATTGGATAAGTATGTTGCTACTTATGATGCAGATGTTGTAAGATTTTTAAAAGAAAAGGGTGCTAAAATATTAGCAAAAACAAATATGGATGAATTTGCAATGGGGAGTACTACTGAAAACTCCTCATTTGGTCCAACTAAAAATCCTCTTAATGTAGAATATATTCCAGGCGGCTCATCTGGTGGAAGTGCAGCTGCTGTTAGTTGCGGGATGGTTCCAATTGCACTTGGTTCAGATACAGGAGGATCTGTTCGTCAACCAGCAAGTCTTTGTGGGATTTATGGTTTTAAGCCAACTTGGGGATCAGTTTCAAGATGGGGTCTTGTCGCATTTGCCTCTTCACTTGATGTAATAGGGATACTCTCGGCTAATTTTTTAGATCTTCTTTTCATCTTTGATATAATTGCTTGCAAAACTTCAAATGATATGACCAGTATTACTATTGAAAGGACAGATTTTTTTAATAATCTTAAAGAAATTTTTCTTGAAGAAACTGAAAATCTAATCAAAAAAGAAAAGATCATAAATAAAATTAAAAACGAGGAATTTGGGCAAAAAAAGATAGGAATTATTAAAGGTATTGAAAAATTCATTTCTTGTGAAGATACAAAAAAAATATATTTTGAACAGATTAATAGTTTAAAAAAAGAGGGAAACGAAATTTTAGAGATAGATTTTCCAGTTCCAATTGACTTACCACTTTCAACATATTATATAATTGCACCAGCAGAGGCATCATCCAATCTTGCTAGATACGATGGCATTAGATATGGTAAAAAACTAGTTGATAGAAATAAAATAAATAATACTGATCTTTTCGATTCTGTTGCAGATCTTAGATATGAGAATTTTGGTAAAGAAGTTTTAAGAAGAATTACAATTGGAAATTATGTTTTATCTTCAGGATATCAGGATAAGTACTATTCAAAAGCCCAGAAAATAAGGAAATATTTGGTCTATAAGTTTAACAATCTTTTTAATGATATAGATTTACTTTTGACTCCTACAACACCATCGTATCTTAAGAAAATTGGTGAAAAGATAAGACCAATAGATGAATATAGTGCAGATATATTTACTGTTACTGCAAATATTATCGGTGCTCCAGCTATATCTATTCCATGTGGATATAATAGTAAAAATGGAGTTGGTATAGGAATGCATTATATGGCAAAACCAGAAAAAGATTTTTCATTGTTAACCTCTATGATTTCGCTATATAAAGAAAAAATCTTAAGCAGTATTTAAATCATTTTAAGTGGTACTTGATTAAGTTGAATATATTAAATTGATAAATGGTAATGACTAAAATAGAAGAAGAAAGATAATAAAATAAGAGATATTGAATGAAAGAGGGAATTAGAATAATCGGAGGAAATTTTAAGGGAAGAAAAATATTGGTACCCAATACAGACCTAAGACCTACAATCAGTATCGTTAAAGAAGCGGTGTTTGATATACTTGATACAAAAATAGTTGGTTCTGTTGTTTTAGATCTTTTTGCAGGAAGTGGCAATTATGGGATAGAAGCTTTTTCAAGAGGGGCTAAAAAGGTTGATTTTGTTGATAAGGACAATAGATCTTGCAAAACTATTAAAGAAAATTTAAAGGAATTTGGTTTAAAAGCAAATGTATTTTCTCTTGATTTCAGAAGGTTTTTAAGATCTTGGAACTACTGTTATGATTTTATTTTTGCATCTCCTCCATATTTTTTAGGTTTTGAAAATGATATATTAAGTTACATACATAAATACAATAGACTAAAAGATGATGGGTTATTGTTCCTTCAAATCTTTAAAAAAATTGATCCTGATTTATCTAATTTTTTAGTTTTAGATGAAAGAAGATATGGAATAACAAAATTATTTATCCTTAAAAATAAAGTTGATGAAACCTAAAAATAAATTTTAAGAAAAAGAAAAAAAGAAAAGGGAAATTTTTGAGAAAAGTAAAACTAGCAAAATTATCTTCAAATGAAGATCTGATTGAAACAATCCATTCTTTTATAGATGCTCTATATCTTGAGTTGTCTTTAGATCCAAAACCCGGTCTCATTACACCAATTAGTCAGAATAGACATAAGGATATGGATTACTTTATTATGTTTGAAACTATCCCTTTGATAAGAAAGTACCTGTATGGATTATTGAATTTATGTGATGAAGTCTTTTATTATCAAAATGAAGAAGCTGTTGAACTTTCAGAAAAAAAAATCACTCAAGATTATCTTTTAAAATATTTTTTTTCTAATTTAAAAGATGGGCTAGATAGATTTTTGCATTTCGGTCTTATAATTGAAAAGCAGATGTTTACAAAGACAAAAGGAATAAATACTTATAAAGGTATTATCTTTACTTATTCAATACTATTTATATCAATGTATATATTTTTAGAGATTTATGAATACAAGATTCTTGAAGATAATGAGAAGGGATACAATCTTAGAAGGTATTCATTTATAAAAATTTATTCATATTTGGTTCAAAAAGTCGGAGAAATTTTTGCTGATTATAAAATAAAGACAAATAATCTTCCAAAATCTACATATGGAGCTAGAACTTACGAAAAATATAAATATAGAGGAGTTGTCGACGAAGCAAAGAAAGGTTATCCAATCGTATTTAAGTCAATAAATTATTTTTTAAATCTTAAAAACAGATTAAATATTGAATCTTTTATTAATGATCCACAGTTTTTTTTAGAGAAAAAGATAATTTTACTTAAAGTATTTTTATTTATCTGTTCTTCTTTGAAAGATACAAATATATTAGGTAAATTAGGAGAAGAGACATTGATTGAGTATCAAAAACTTTGCTCTAATGTCATGAAAAGAAAAAACTATAATAACTTTTTTAATGGTATTGACAGTTTGAATGAATTCTGTCTTAAAAATGATATATCCTCTGGTGGCAGTGCTGATTTATTCAGCAGTGTAATAGCCTTATTAAAGATCTTTAATCTGTTTTAAACAACATTGATAAACTTTCTAGGAATTTTTTATGAAAAAATACCCATTTATATTTCAAAGACTTTTGCCTAAAAATACTCCTTTAAATCTTATTTCACAGCATGTGGATTGCATTTATCAGTCATCTTTACTTTTGAATGAACTTTTAAGATACTATTTTTCGAATGAAGAGATTTCAAGATTTATAGAGCAAATATCTTTTTTTGAAAGGAAAGCAGATACAATTAAAAATGAACTTCGCCAACTGATTAGAAATTCCTTAAAGATTTCATTTACCAGAGAAGATATACTTCAATTTATTCACATTCAAGATAATATTATGGATAGTATTGAAGATTTTGCGAAGCTTCTATTTTTAAATAGGATTTCATTTATAATCGATAAACAAGTAGAGAAGTTATTAAATAGTCTATGTGATGAAGTTGTGAATTCTATTAAAAATTATAAGGAAATGATAGATACTTTTATTACAGGTTACAATTATGGATTCGCTAAACCTATTTTTGATTTACAGAAAAAAAATATTGAACAGCTTGATGATTTAGAGCATAAGATAGATACATTATCGTTGGATCTTGGTAAAATTGCGTTTTCATTTAAGGATAGATACAACGCTATTGATATCATTCATTTTAACAATCTCATAATTCTTTTATCAAAAATACCAAATTCAATTTCAAGGTTAACAGATAAGATTTTAGATTTCATGAATTATTAGTTTTTATTATAATTTTTTTATGATGATTTATTTAATTATAATACCTTTGTTTTTAACCATCTTAGTATGTATTTTTAATGGTGCAAAAGATGGAATTTATTTATTTCTTCCGATTTTTAGTAATGAATCTACATTTATTAAATATAAGAATAATAAATTTATCTTTCTTCTTCCTTTAATCGGAGAAATTGTTGGTGCAACATTTTTGGGTGAAATTGTATTAAGAAAAATCCAATATGGATTTATAAACACATATTCTTTAAGTTTCAATCAACTTTACATCTGTGCGATTGTAATATTGACAGTAACTTTAATAATTTTCTTTATATCTTCTTTTTTACCTTTCCCAATATCTTTAAGTCATACTATGATAGGGGGGTTAATTGGTGCTGGTTTATTTTTCAAGTTAGATATATTTTTTAAGAATTTGATTTCAACAACAATCGTTTGGACAATAACACCAATTTTTAGTCTAATTTCTGGTTTGATTCTCTATAAGGTAATTTTAAATTTTTCATTAAAAAATAAAAAGGTACTGAAAATAACAAAGATAACTGCAATTATCTATATCTTATCTCTCTATATATTTTTCTTATTAATCTTTCTTAGTAAATCAAAACTTGCTTTTTACATACTTCTATCATTTTTTTCTTTATTGTTTTTATTATTTATAAATCGAATTTTATTTAAAAAAAGTCAAAATATTAACTATTCTTCAAATGAAAATGATAACTTAAAGATTGAATATCAAAAAACAGAGCATATATTTTCTGATCTTAGTCTTTTAATCTTGCCAAATGTATTTATTTCTCATGGTGCAAACGATGTAGCAAATTCAATAAGTCTATTATCATTGTTATTTTTGTCTTTGCTTAAAAACAAAATTTATGGAAACTTAAATTTGTATCTTCTATTAATATTTAGTGTTATATTGTCTTTATCAATTATTTTAAATGGTAGCAAAAAAGCCGAAAAAATTTCAAAAGATATTTGTAAAATAGAATCTTCAAAGATATTTACTTCGTATTATTCTCTTGCAACTTCAGCGATATTATTTTCTTTCTTTGGATATAGAATATCATCTGTATATACTCTAACTGGATCATATATTGGGATTGGTTATGCTAGAGGATTTTCTATTTTTAATTCAAGGCTTCTTTTTACATTGTTAATATCATGGTTTATAACTTTTGTTATATCAATTTTACTATCATACATTTTATTTTATATTACTAAATTTTCAGGTGTATTTTTATGGTTGAGCAAAATCTAACAAGAAATATTTCAAACTTTATAAATGAATTGAAGAAAAAGGAAAAACGTGAAGAATTTGGCTATTCTTTTGCTGAAGGGAAAAATATATTAATTTCTTGTCTACAAAAAAATATTCCTTTAAAATATATTGTACTTGATAAAACCAAAAAAGAACTTTTCAATGATATCTTAAAAAAAGTGGATAATTCAATAATTTATTGGACTGATGAGCAAAATTTATTAAAAATTTCATCTACAAAAACATCATATTTCTGTATTACTGTTTTTAAGACCCCTGATATAATTGAAAATGTAGATTTAAATACTATTAAAGCCATAGATAATAGAAATAGTTCTTTATTTAACGAAATAGAAAGATTCTTAGATAGAGAGAAATTTATCTCTGCTTTTTTGCAAATATCTGACCCTGGAAATCTTGGAACAATTATTAGAACTTCTATTGGTTTTAATCAGACAAAAATAATATTATTTGAATCTCACTGTGATCTATTTTCACCAAAGGTTATCAGAAGTTCAAGTGGGGCTATTTTTAGTTTAGAAAAGATAATAAATATTTCTGAAAATTTAGAAGAGATATTTTTAAATAAAATTAAAAACATTAAATTGAAAATTGGCTACGCTGAAAAATCGATAAATGAAAATAATATAATTGGAGACATAGAATTTTATAAAAATAGTCAAAGATTTTTACCGCTATTAGTTTTATATGGAAATGAAGGCAAAGGCATACCAGAAAGATTACAAGATATAAAAGATTTTTCAATATCAATTCCACAGTCTAACAATATTGAAAGTTATAATTTATCTATTTCACATGCAATAATAACATATTCTTTGTATCAGCAAACAAAATTGCAAATAATCGCTAAAAAATCATAAGAAATAATTAAGCTAAAATGCATAAAAATAGGCGATTTGAAATAAATTAATAAAGATGTTAAAGATATAGACCATAAATACTATTTTGCTAAAAAAAAATAAGCTATCTAAAATCAATTAGAATAGATAAATTTTATGGATCAATTTTCCGATATAAAAAATATGGTGGCGGTCAATAAAGTAATATTCGCAGTTATATGTATATTCTTTATAATTTTCTATTTTTTTTTACTACCTTTACCAAAAGTCATAGCAAAATATGAATCTTATGTCCAAAAACAAATTATTTTAAAATCAATTTTGGAAGAAAATTCAAAGATTGAACAATGCATCGCCCAACTGGATAATAAAAATATTGATCCATTAAAATATATCTTAAATGAAAAATCAGAAAATGAGATTTATATTAAATTTTTAGAAAAAGATAAGGAAATACCAATATATAATTTTAAGGGAAAATCAATAATTTCTTTATTGTATTATATTTTAGGAGTTACAATCTTTTCAATGATATTTATAAATTTAATAGCTTCGGAAGATTATCTGTACAGCAATCTAAGGCAAAAAAGAAAAAGCAGGTACTACTTAAATCAAAATTAATAAATCAATATTAAATGTTAATCAAAGCGATATATCTATTATCAGGAAAGTTTTTAGTCGCAAAGGTGTAAAGACTTTTGGCTTTATCTTTCATCGAGTTACGCAAGCAAAATTTAATATATTCATAGTAGAATCTAGAATTATCTTTTTCTCGACTTTCTAAAATATTAAAAGTTTCAACTGATTTTTGAATATTTCCCATTTGCTCATATGTTAAAGCTTTTCCCAGATAAGCATAAAAATCATATTCAATATTAATTGCTCTATCATAGAAAGATAAAGCTTTATCGTATTCTTTTAACATCCTATAAGCGTCGCCAATCCTAGTAAGGAAGATTTTATTTTCAGGTTCTATTTGAGCCAATTGTAACCATATTTCAAGAGCTTTTGAATGTAAATTCAACCCCCTATAACAATCTGCTAAACCAAAAAGGGCAAAAACATTTTCTTTCTCAAGAGTTGTAGCTAATTTGTAAAATTTTTCTGCTTTAAAATAGTCTTTTAAGTTTCTATGAATATTACCAATAGCTGTTATAAGACGGATATTCATAGGGTCATTAAACCACGCTAACTTAAAATATTGAAGTGCTTCAGAAAAATGATTTTTATTATAGTAAACAAAACCCAATCCTATAAGAAGATAAGAGTTTTCAGGAAAAAGAGAAAGCCCTTTTTTATAAGCTTCTATTGATCTATTAAAATCAATAGATTCATACAATTCACCTAAAATAGAATATATAACTGGATTATCTTGATTTTTAGCTAATTCTTCTTCAGCTAATTTTATTGCATCACTCAACCTATTATTTTTTACAAGATTATCAATTTCAGTAGTTATTGAATAGAATTGATTTGTATCCATTATACCTTCTAAAGTATTAATTTATAGTAAATACTGTTATTAATTTGCTAAAAAATAATAATATATAAAAAATTTTAATCAATATTGACCTTAAAAAATCCGAAAGTATAATAAGTAGGAAGTTAAAAAATTAAATAAAACTTAAATTATCCAGGAGGGAAATAGATGAAAAAGGTATTCTCTATTCTTTTTTTGTTTTTATTCATATTTACAACTGTAATTTTCAGTCAGACTACAACATTAAAATCAACTGATACTGTTGAAAATTATATTTTCAGGCTAAAACTTTGTCAACTTTCAAGTTATGGTGCTAAAATAATATATTATTCTTATACCGGTTATCCCAAAGTATGCTATGTACCAATAAAGTTTTTAAATGAAATAGTTTTTATTAAGGTTGATCCAAATGTTCCCTATCCATTTGTACAGGTAATAATAGTTAATAAAAAGATTGTTAGAATTATAGTTTATCTAACTAATATTATGGTACCAGAGTACTCCACCGCCGATTTATCAGATCATGATATTGAGATGATAC
>JAAZOT010000019.1 GCA_012797605.1 Spirochaetales bacterium
GAGTCAACAAATGTCGAAGTTGTAATAAAGTGTGAAAATGGGATTGAAGGTTTTGGTGAAGCATCCCCATCATTTCGAGTAAATGGTGAAAAACCAGAGATGATAATTGCTTTAGAGAATTTTGTTAAAACTACATTAATTGATTTAAGTATTACCAATTATAGAAAAATCTTTGATATAACGGATAAACTTTTTGCCATTCCCAGCTTAAAGGCAGCCTTACAATTTGCAACATTAGATGCTTTTTCAAAGAACTTTAACTTACAAGTTTATCAGTTGCTTGGCGGGGCAAAAGATTTCATAGTAACAGATAAAACAGCAGGTATTGATACTGTAGAAGATAGAATAAAAGAGATAAGAAAAATTATTGATGATGGGTTTGAATTTATAAAGATAAAAGTTGGAGAAAACTTAAAAGAAGATATTGACACAATGCTAAAAGTTAAAAATATTATCAAAGATAAAAAAATAATAATAGATGCAAATATGGGTTATACTGCGAAGCAAGCTCTTTATTTTGTTAATCAACTTTACAGGGAAGGAATAGATGTTGATGTATTTGAACAGCCTGTATATATGAAAGATATTGAAGGTCTCAAATATGTAAGATTTAATAGCCCATATCCTGTTGCTGCCGATGAGTCTGCTAAAACCAAATATGATGTTCTGAATCTTATAAAAATGGATTCTGTGGATTATATTAATATAAAACTTATGAAATCTGGTATAAGTGATGCTCTTGCCATAGTTGAAATGGTGAAATCCGCAAACAAAAAACTAATGATTGGTTGTATGGGAGAATCAAGCATAGGAATAAATCAAAGTGTTCATTTTGCTTTGGGAACTGGAGCATTTGAATTTTGCGATTTAGATAGTCATCTAATGATAAAAGATGATAATTTTCGAGGTAATTTTATTCAAGATGGTGCTTTTATGAGAGCGAAAATTAGTTAAAAAGACGAAAGTTTTAGGATTAATGTTGCTAAAAATTGATTCTCAACATTAGGCTTTGTTTGATCTAATCAATAAACTTTATGAATCTATGAAAAAAGGACAAGGAAGTAGATATTTAAGCGATTTCAGTAGGAAACTCAATAATAATAAGCATAAGAAATTAGTAATAAAATTAGTAATATGGGTTAATCAAAAAGAGAATTAGAATTATAAAAAAAATTCAACTCAAAACCTAACTATCTTTTTTAATTTTTTATAAATATAAAGTATGCCTTAAAAAAAATTGTATTTTAAATGAAAAATCATTACGCTTCAGAAGGATTTATCTATTATTAACCAATACCCCTAAATACAAATCTATTATTATTAAATTCTATTTGCTTTATTAAATATTTTGTAATATTTATTTTGTTTTAATTTAAGTCTTATCTTTTTTAATATTATTTTTATTTTTATTTTTCCTAAGAAATTTTACTATTTATGTTATTTAGTATTCATGCTATATTTCTGGTTCCAATGTTTCTTAAGATGATTTTATTATATCAAACATTATATCAAACTCATCTTTTTAACTAACATATAATTTATTATTAAACATATAATTTATCCATAAAATTTTATAGCTATTAAAAGAATTTTTCTGAAATTTATAAACTAATATTTACAATACTAAATTTTTAAGATATAATAAAACTAGATTTTGTAAGATTTTTTATTTTTTTTTATCTAAAAATTAGGAGTTCTTATGCGAATAAGTTTTAGACTTTATTTTCAAAAAAACACTTATTTTGAGCCTAATTATAGGCAATATTTTCTTTCCTTATTTAAAGAAGCTTTTAAAAATAGTTCTGAAGATGGTAAGGATTTTTTTCAAAGATATTACAAAGAAAGAAAAATAAAACCTTTTACATTTTCAGTTTATATGCCTTGTAAACCAGTTGATAAAAAACTTAAATTGGAAGGTGAATATATTAATCTATTTTTTTCAACAAACGATTATGAATTTTTAATGAGACTTTACAACGGATTATTAAAAATATCTAAGAGAAAAGATCCTTTTAATCTTGGTAAAAATAAGATAGAAAAAATTGCAAATATTAACCTATTAAAAGAAGTCAAAATCACAAAAGATACTGTTTCTTTTAAAACTTTATCTCCTTTACTTATTCGTGATCCTGATGATGGATCTAAATATCTTATTCCTGAATTTTGTAATGCTAATAAAGAATTTTCACTTATGAAAAAAGTTAGCAAAGAAAAATTTATAGAAGGTATGAAAATAAGTTCTGAAAAACTTGTAAAAAATTTTTTAAATAAAGATGAGAAAATGGAATTTCATATTGATGAATCTACAATATCTATGATTCCTGTTATTCATGGTTCTAAAAACGAAAAATCACATGAAGAATATATGATAAACTATCCAGCAATAAAAGGTCATTTTAAGATAGAAGCAAAACCCGATGTTCTTCAGCTTTTCTATGATATAGGAATAGGTGCTCGTCGTAGTGAGGGTTTTGGTATGTTGGAGGTTGTGGAATGAATATGGAAGAAAAAAATAAGATAACACTGAATCCATCAAATTGGCTATATAATACGGGGGTGGTGGGATGATAACAAAGCAATATGTAATAAAAAAATTAAAGGAATATAAAGAAGTTTTAAAGGAGAATTTTAGCATAAAACAGATTGGTATATTTGGATCATATGCAAAAGATAATTTTAATGATGAAAGTGATATAGATATATATGTTGAATTTGATTTAGATAAAATCTCACTTGATAAATATTTTGCATTAATTGAATTTTTAGAAAAAAAATTCAAAAGAAAAGTGGATATAATAACGAAAGGAGGTATTCAAACTATAAGAATTCCAGAAGTTAAGAGAGAAATTGAGGAGAGTATAAAGGTTTTATAGGATGAGGATAAAGCGATGGAAAAGATTTTGTATGATATAGCAAATTTTATAAAAGAAAAATTCTGTGTTAAAAAGGTTATTCTTTTTGGTTCTTATGCTTATGGTAAAACACAGGAAGATAGTGATATAGATTTGTTTATTATTATGGATACAGATTTGCGATTTCCAAAGCAAGCAGCAATTATTAGAACAGCAATAAGCGAGAATTTTAGCTTAAAAAAGCCAATGGATATTATTGTTAGAACGCCCAAATTTGTAGAAGAAAGGTATAAAGAAGGGGACTTTTTTGTTAAGGATATACTTGAAAAAGGTAGAGAGCTATGAAAAAAATCACACAAGAATGGTTAAATAAAGCTTATAAAGATTTGCTTGTTGCAAAGCGGGAAATTAAATCAGAGAATACTGTCTATGATGCGGTATGTTTTCATTCTCAACAGGCGGTTAAAAAATATTTAAAAGCCCTTTTACAAGAGAATGAGGTTTATTTTGAAAAGACTCATGATCTTGATTTGCTTTTAGAAAAATGTAAAGATTTTGTTCCTGAAATTATCCAGTTAAAAGAAAAGATAATAGAACTTTCAAGCTATGCAGTTGAAGTGAGATATCCTGGTGTTGAAGCAACAAAAGAAGAAGCAGAAGATTCATTGGCAACTGCGGTGCAGGTAGAAAAAATTGTAAAAAAATATTTTAAAATGGAGGGGTTGTAAAATGCAAGAACAAGAAATAACACTTTATCCATCAAACTGGCTTTATAATGCGGGGGTGGTGGGATTTTTGTCATATTTGGAAAGAGATGATTACTTACAAAATCATAATGGGGATAGATTTAATTTTAATGATAATTATGTTAGAATAAACAATCAAGTATTTATAAATATAAACGTAAATGATAATTATTTTGAAAATGGTAAAGTTATTAATTTAAAAGGTAAAAATCAGTATTATCCTAATTTTATTGATGTAAAAGGCAATCAAAAATGGGTTTTTGAAAATTTTGTAAAAGAATTTTCTAATCAAATTGATAATTCAAAAGGATGTTCATTATGTTCAACTCCACTATACATATTAAAAGAAAATATTAATCCAGATTTGCATAACAACCAACAAAATATAGATCAAAAAGATCAGTTTTTTAACAAAATAGAAAACCTTAATATGATCCATAACAAATTATTAGGTCCATCAGATAAATTTCCAAATGCTTATTGGAATATGAGAGATAAATTTCCAATTTGCCATCTTTGTACTTTTATTCTCATCCATAATCATCTTGCTCTAACAAAACTTTCTGATGGTTCAGAGATATTTATCAATGCACTATCTTTTAAGGTAATGTATGAGATGAATAAATTGGTAAAAGAGCTTTTTGGTAAAGAAGAGATAGCTGGCAAACAAAAAAGTGAGATTTTAGCTATGTCTGTTATTGAGTATTCTCGTAGACTGAATGTTTCGTTGGGATTGTGGAATCAGATGAATTTGGAAATTATCATTAAATTGAATAATAGTATCGATACCTATTCATTACCTTACGAGACTGTAAATTTGATTTCTGATAGGAAAATAGCATCTCTTTTATCTGAAATTGGGGAATTTTCTGTGTTAGACAGTCTTTTAGATAACGAGGAGGATAGGCTTTTAGATATTGCTTATAGACTGATCAGAATAGGTATGAAACCTGCTCAAGATCGAAATAAGAGTGATAATGCTCTTGTAAATAGCTTTTTACATAAAGAACACAATAAAAATAATATATTAAATGTTTCGCAAAAAATTTTAGAATTATATGCCAATATTAATGAAAGGAGGAAAACATATGCAAGAAGATAATGAACAAAAAGTTACCCTTGAAGTAATTCGTTCTGAATTACAGAAAGAAAAAATTGAAGATTTAGAACAATTTAAATCAATTTTTGAACAATTTCATAAGGAATTGAAAAATGAAGTAAAAGAGTTTATAAAATATTTGGAATGGGCTTATGAAAAAAGTGGAAATAATGAAGAAATTAAAAAAATCCTTGAATATTGGTCTGGACAAAATGCAAGTGATTTAATAGAATCATTAAAAAGGTTAGGTTTTTCATTAAAAAAAGATCTTGGAGAATATTTTGAAAAGTCTGGATACAGACTTTTAGAGCAAACTCGTTCAGGAAAAAGAAGCGATGTTATGTATGGAATAACAAGGATTTTTATAACAAATAAACAAAAGATGCGAGATGATTTAATAGAAGCATTTAAGCCATATTATTCTGATGAACTTTTTAAGTGTTTTATCTTCACATTTTTAGGTTCAGCTATAAAACCAAAAGAAAATGATTAGGGAGGAAAAATTATGAAGAACATTATTTGTACAATAATTTTTGATGGTGCAGCATTAAACAGGGATGAGAAGATTGGTGGAAATATTCAATCAATAAAGAAATTAAACATAGATGGATCATTAAAATCATTTATAAGTAGGCAAGCAGTTAGACATTACTTATTTAATACTCTTACTAAAGCCTATCCAGATGACTGGAAACCAGCAAAAATTACAGGGCAAGGAAACGTTGCTCAGTTTGATATTACACAAGATGATATATTTACAAGTGCAGAACTTGATACTTTTGGATATATGTTTACGATTGAGAATGAAATGTCTATCACGCGAAAAGCTCCTGTTGGTATTACTAAGGCAATATCAATTGGGAATTATAATCAAGATATGGCTTTTTATGTTAATCATGATTTGGTAAACAGAGCAAATCAACAGGGTATTGATATAACTCCAAATCCATTTCAGCGAGAAGAGCACAATTCATTATATAAACTTAGTTTTACTATTGACACACAGATTTTTGGTAAAGATGTGTGGATTGTGAAAAATGAACCAAGATATGATAATAACGAACTTACAGTTGAATTAGCTAAATCACATATAAAAATAATAAAAAATGTGCTTAAAAATGGTGATTATTATGAAGTTAAAGATGCAAATGGAGTTAATTCTAAAACAATTGGAAAAATAAAAATAGAAAAACTCTCCAAGGATGCTTATAAAATTACTTACGAACTTGCTGATGATATTAAGAAAAAAAGAATTAAACAAATATTAGAATCTATCAAAAATGGGCTTGTTTCTCATTCAAGTGGTGAAGATAATACAATTGTTCCACTTTTTATGATAGCTGGAGAAGTAACTGTGCCTTCACCGATTTTTCATTCTTATATTGATTTAATGGACAAAAAAATTATAGGAATAAATGATTGTCTTAATAATTCTTGGTTAGTTTGTAATAATCAAAATAATAATAATTTAAAATTATTTATATATTGTGCTGAAAGGCTTCAAGTTGAGTTCCCTAAAGAAGAAATCATAGATGATTGGAATGTTTTTTTAAATAAAATAGGTTTGTAAATTAAATAAAATAATCATAGATAATTAGGAGATCTCCATGCCAATACTTAGGCTTAATATATACCAACCACAAGCACATTATAGAATACCTTTTACATACCAAAGAAGACACACATATCCTATACCTCCTTATTCAACAGTTATAGGTTTTCTCTGTAATGCCTGTGGAGTTGATGATCAAAATAATGATTTATATAAAAATGTTATTAGTAAACTGAAGATAGCCATAGCTGGGAAATTCAAAGTTAAAAATACTGAGATGATTTGGTATCGGAATTTATCAAAGAAAGCTCATGAAGGATCTTATGGGTCTATTATTGTTAGAGAAAAAAATGGAAATATTTGCCATATTGGGGGTCAGGCTCCAATGTCCATTGATGTCCTTGAGGATGTTGAGCTTAATATTTATATCTATCATGATAAAGAAGAGCAATTGAAAAAATTAAAAAATAAGCTTGAAGATCCAGTAGATAGACTTCAAGTTCTTCATCTAGGTAGAGCTGAAGATTGGATTGTATTTCAAAATGAACCTAAGATTTTATTAGATGAAGAATTAATCTGTCAAAGAAGGGATGCAGATTATAAGTTATTTTTCTGGATTCCAAATAATATTTATAAATTAAATAATGCTCCTGATATTAATTTTAATGATTTAGAAGGTAATCTCTATAGACTTACAACATTTTCGAATATCGAAAATTATGAAAATCATTACAATCACACAGCAAGAAGAATTTATAAAACTATAAACGCTAAGTTAAATGATGGCAAAATCTTTGGTTATAACTTGCTAATAGATAAAGAATTAAATATACCAATATTTTTGGGTGAATTTGAGGAGAGTAAGGAGAGTTAAATGAATATTTGGGCAAAGGATAATGGAATAACATTGAAGCAACATACAGAAGATTTACTTAATTCTTTTAAAAAAATAGATTCCAAAATTATTGATGAAAATTTAAAAAAAAGTGTTCAATATGCAATTTTACTTCATGATATCGGCAAGGTTCTGCCTTATTTTCAAATAAGATGTCTCAAAAACATTAATTATACACCTTACGAAATAACTGTTGATATTTATCATTCTCTTCTTTCTATATTATTTATAAATGAAAAAAAGTTTAAAGAAAAAATTGGTGAAAATATAAAATTTGTTTTTTCGGCTATTGCTTATCACCATTGGAAAGATAGACTTGAATATTTGTTAAGATTTGGTGGGTTATCATTTGAAGAATTTAATAGTAAACTGGAGAATAAAATTATAGAATTAAAGGAAAATTTAATCAATGAATTTAATGGAGAATCTGAAATAAAAGATTTAATTGAATTTAATAACACTATGCTCGATGGACTTATCAATGGTATTTCCTTTTCTGATTATGTTATTCCTCCTTATCAATTTTACTGGACGCCAAAAAGAATTGAACTGGATGAAGAAGGGAAAAAAAGATGGATTTTAATCAGTGGATTTTTGCAAAGATGTGATCATTTTGCTTCATATTGTGAGGAAGAAAATGAAAATAATTTAGAGATTGAAATTGAATCAATAAGTAAAGACTTAATAAAGGGAAAGATAATTGATTTTATTAACATAAGTGAAGATAAATTATGGCAATATAAAACTCTCTATGATAATCAAAATGAAAAACTGTACAATGATAATCTCATCTTTATCGCTCCTACAGGCAGTGGAAAAACAGAATTTGCCTTTTTATGGTCTAATGGTGAAAAATTTTTTTATAATTTGCCACTAAGGACTGCTGTTGAGCAGATATTTGATAGGGTTAAAAAAGTGTTTGGAGATGATAAAACCGGATTACTCCATTCCGATGCTGATGTGTACTTGATAAAAAATGATAATGATTTGGAAAAGATTAAAACTTATGAGGTTTCAAAACAGTTAGCATATCCGGTAATTATCTCTACAGGTGATCAATTTTTTCCATATGGACTTAGACCTCCAGGATATGAAAAGATTTATGCTACATTTTCATATTCAAGACTTATAATTGACGAGGTTCAATCTTATAATCCAAAAGCAGCAGCAATTATTGTAAAATTTATAGAAGATATTTCAAGAATTGGTGGAAAGTTTCTTTTGATGACAGCAACATTGCCTAAGTATATAAAAGATCAAATTATTGAGAGAGTAAAGAGTAAAGAAAATCCCAATGTTAATATTCCCGAATTAGATTTATATGAAAAAGAAAAGGATAAATATAATACCTTAAAAAAGCATAAAGTAAAGTTTATTAAAATTTCAAATTTACAAAAGAATAATCAAAATTCACAAGAGAATTTTTCAATACCAGATGATATTATTAATGAAATAGTTGATAAAGCTCAAAATCAAAGAGTGCTTGTCATACTAAATACAATTAAACAGGCAAAAAATGTTTATGAAAGAATAAAAATAAAAAATAGTGAAAAGCCGTGGACAACATTAAATGAAGGAAATATTATTCTTTTCCATTCTCAATTTCCTTTAAATAAAAAACAAGAGATAAAAGGAGAAATAGAAACAAAATTTAAAAATCCAAAAGATCCTAATGAAAAGGAAGGCAAAATACTTGTTGCAACTCAAGTAGTTGAGGCTGCAATTGATATTGATGCTGATATTTTTTATACAGAGATTGCTCCTATGGATGCTTTGGTTCAAAGAATGGGAAGGGTATTGAGAAGGTATAAAGAAAACTTTTCATTAAGTGAAACAGAGGAAGCAAATGTTAATATATTGGTTTTTGTGAATGGATATGAATCTGGGAATGGAAGGGTTTATGATAAGGAGTTAATTGAAAAAACATTGGTAGTTTTTGGTAATATAAATAATCTTAATCAGATAAACCTTGAAAATTACTATAAGAAAGAAGAATTTAAAATAGACGAAATAAACTTGAACACTGTTCTTCTTTCTGAATACCAAAAATATGAATTAGTTGACAAACTCTATGAATTAGTCGATCCAAATGGAAAATATTTATCCGATTTTTATACCACTCTTGATATTTTGGATGCTGGATTTATGTCGGATAGAAAAGAAGAGGCTCAGAGAATTTTTAGAGAGATTGTCAATGTGGCTGTTGTCGATGAGTCAAAGAAAGATGATTTTTTATCCAAAATAAATTATTTTGTGCAACAAGATAAAATCAACTATACCCTTTTTAAGAGAGATATTGTTGCAGAATTTGTAATAAATATTCCCTATTTTCAATTTGTACAAAATTATAATTATAAAATTTCTCAATGGATAGAAGAAGCAAACATTAAAGACCAACAGAAAAAAAAGAAACTTTTACGCTGGACAGATGATATTTATGTAATTGAAAACAAAGATAGGAGTGGTAATATCTTTTGATTGGAACATATATAAATTATTATTTTCACTGTCCAAGACATTTATGGCTATTTGCCCATAATATTAATATGGAACAAACATCAGAAGATGTTTATATAGGTAAAATAATATCTGAAAATACTTATATTAGGGAAAGTCATGAAATTCATATAGGAAATAGAGATCATGATTTATCTTTAGATTTTTTTGATAAAAGAAGAAGGGTTATACATGAGGTAAAAAAATCGAACAAAATGGAAGAGTTGCATATTTGGCAAGCTAAATATTATCTTTATGTTCTTGAGTTATTAGGAATTGAAGTGAAATATGCAGAGATTGATTATCCAAAATTGAAAAGAATAATTAAAGTTTATTTAGATAATAATGACAGAATTGAAATTGATAAAACGATTGAAAATATAGAGCAGATTTTGAAATTTATACAACCCCCAACAATAATCAACAAACCTTACTGCAGAAAATGCAGTTACTATGAATTTTGTTATTGTTAAAAATAAAATAAATTATTAGAGGTCTTTATGTCAAATTTAAAATCTTTAAATCAAGAGAGAGCAAGTTTTGCTTTGGAAAAAGTTAAAAACATAGATTCTGAAGAAAAAAATAAATATGCCACCACAGCAAAAAAAATACCAGCAATGATTACTACTAATGGGCTAATACCAACTTTAGCATTTTTAAAATCAAAGAAAGAAAGTGAATCAGTATATAATACAATTAATGAATGGTTAAACCAAAAAGGATATAATAAAAATTCTCAAAATAACGATGCTCTTGAGTCTTTATTATCTTGCGATTTTTCAACTTTGCGGCTTGCAACAATGGAGGCGATGGCTTTTGCGAATTGGCTTAAAAGAATGGTAGAGATTGAGATGAAAGAGGAGAACACAGATGAATAATTACAGAGAATTATCGAATTTTGTTTATAACTACAACAGAATAAACTTTAGAAATATAACCAATAATTCATTAGCTTTAAATAAACTAATTAAAAATGAGTATTTTTCTAATAGGAGTTTTAAAAAAGAAATATTAAATTCTTTTGAAAAATTTTCGTCAGTTATTACTGCTCATATTCAAAATTCAATTAGCTTGATAAAAAACAGTTTAACCCAAAATTCTAAAGAAGGTTATTTGAGTGTCTATGATAGTTTATTAACATCCGAAACCCCTTTTGTCTGTGGTCTTGGTACGACCCATGTTTTTGAGACTTCTTTAATTTTACATCATATCTGGGGAGTTCCTTATATTCCAGCAAGTAGTTTAAAAGGAGTGTGCAGGCAGGTTGCCTTTTGGAAATTGGTGGAAGAAAAAAATATTAATGAGGCTGATTTAGATGATTTTCAAAAAAAATTTTATGGTGATTTGGTAGATGATGAAAAGATACTACCTTACCAACTCCTTTTCGGTGCTCAAGATTTCAAAGGTTTACTTTTATTTTTGGACGCATATCCAAATATTGGTAATTCTAATACTAATAATCAAAACAACAATAAATTATTCAAACTCGATATTATGAATCCTCATTATTCAGGCTACTATTCTGATCCAGAAGGCAAAACGCCACCTGCTGATTGGGAAAATCCCACACCAATTTTCTTTTTGACTGTAAAAGAAGGTGTTGATTTTAGATTTGTGGTTTTATTTGATAAGTGGAGATGGGATAAGATAAAAAAAGATGATATTATTATTAATGATAAAAAAATAAAAAAAAATAATAACATATCAAGAGAAATAGATAATATTATCGCCAATGATAATATTAAACAAAATAAAAATAATAATTTCTTTGAAAATATTTTAAAAGAAGCATTAACATTTTATGGAGTTGGTTCAAAAACGAGGTTAGGATATGGAAGTTTTAAGGTATAATGTTAAGCAAAATGAAAACAAAGCTCTGATTGAATTTGAA
>JAAZOT010000020.1 GCA_012797605.1 Spirochaetales bacterium
ATGAAAATCACTAATATCATTATTTGTGGTGATCTTTTTGATCAGGATTACCCAAGTTATTCTGATTTTGATAATTTCTGCAAATCAAATAATGATTTGAATTTTTTTGTTATACCTGGAAATCATGATTCAATTCTTAACGAAAAATATTTTACTTCAAGTAATATCAAAGTTATTAATCAATCTGAAATTGTCAACTTTGATGATAGTAGTTTCCTTTTTATTCCATATAATTTTAATAAAAGTATAGATGAGGAAGTCTCTAGATTTTTAACTGTATGTGAAAAAGAAGAAGAAAGGTCTTTTGAAAATTATGTATTAATAGGTCATGGGGATTACATTACTTCTAGTTTTAATATAAATATAAATGGGTATGAAGATGGTTTATATATGCCTCTTACTCCAAATACTATAAATAAATATAATTTTAAAAAGGTAATATTGGGACATATTCACAAGCCATCTAATTTTGGTAAAGTGTATTATCCAGGTTCTCCTTTCCCAATTAATACTACTGAAACAGGAAAGAGATCATTCATAGTTTATGATACTTCAAATGATAATATTGACAGAATCTTTATAGATACCGATTTTATATATTTAAATATAGAAATCTTATCTTTTCCAGGTGAGGATGAATTTAGCCTCATCAAAAAGCAAATTGATAAATATATATTTAATTATGACTTAAAAGAGAATGAGCTAAAGAAGGTAATATTGTTATTGAAAATAAAGGGTTTTACTAAAGACATTAAAAATCTTGTAAAACTTATAGTAGGATACCTAAAAGAGTTGGGATTAAGAATTTATGAAAAAGATAGCTTAAACAAAGATAGTTCAAATAAAAGTGAACTAAGTAAAGATGATACATATAAAAATTGGATCAATATAGATGAACTTAAGAATATAAATGAAATAGATAGTGTTAAAATGGTTTTATTTGAGAATTTTAAGCAGAAATTAGAAACCTTAGATTTACAGAATCTTTTAATAAATGGTAATAGTGTGAGTTGTCTAAAAGAAGATATAATGATGGATGGTATGAATATAATTTTTGATTAAAGGTATTTTCAATTTTTATTTATATTAAAATATTAAAATATAAAAATACTAAAATAATGAGGTATCTATGGGGATAAAGATATCAAAAATAAATGTGAAAGATTTGGGACCAATTAAAGAGCCTATAAATTGGGAATTTAAAGATTTTAATCTTATATATGGTAAAAATGAAAAGGGTAAATCTTTAATTGTTGAATTTATAATAAGAACACTATTTAAATCTGATTACAAGAAAAATAGAGAAGATATAGATGTTGATTGGGGATATTTGAGAAGAATTGGGAGTGGTAAAGTTGTTGTAAAAGGTATTAGAAGTCTGATTGAAAATAATACAACAGATGAATATGAGTTTTTTTCAAAAGATAAAAGTCCAAATTTTTTAGATTTTCTTATAAAAAGCCCATTAAATCTACCTTATAATATTCAAAAATTATTTATCGTAAAAGAAGGAGAAGTCTCAATTGAAAAAAATTATGAAGAAGGGATAAGTTTAAATTATATAAAAAATATTTTTTCTATGGACAAGGTGTTGAATGATATTGAAGAAAATGAGAGTAAAATACCAAAAAATATAAAAAATTATGGATATGATAATAGTCTTGATTTTGAATATAAAAAAAATATAAAATTAACTAAAATGGGACTAGCAAAGGATTTAGAAGGATATATCCAAAAGATTAATGTTTTAGAAATGACCTTTGATAAATTCTTAAAATCATATCAAAAGGATGAAGAGTTAAAGCTAAAATTAAAACTTAGTGAATTAATGGAAGAAAAAGAAAAATTACTGTATTCAAAAAGATATAAGGCTTATACTTTATCTCAAAAGTTAGATGAACTTAGAGAAAAAGAAAAATTCTTTAATAAATTTGAAATTGAAAGATGTGAGAAACTTTTAAATGAATATAATATCAAAAAAGAAGAGCTAACTAAACTAGAACAAGAGATAAATCAGATTGAAAATGAAATAATGGATGAACCAGAGCTTTTTAAAATAACTGAAAACCAACTTAAAGCAAAAAGATTTAAAGCATATTCTTTGGCTACTAAAATAAGCAAAATAAAAGAAGAACTTTTGAAATATTCTGAAGAGGAAATAACTAAGCTTAATAATCAAATAGAATTGTATAAAAAAGAGAAAGAGCAATTTCTTGAAGATGAAAGTTTGGTAAAAGAATATTTAGATAAGACTAAAAATTATTATTACTTACTTTCATTGAAAGATTTCTATAACAAATATCTGCAATTTGATAAAACAAAAGTTTCAACGAAGTTTTTTGGTTCACCTATTTCTATTATAATATTCTCAACAATTTTAATATTATTGACAATACCTTCAATAATCTTTTCTTCGTCAAATTTTAATCTTTTCATTAGAGTAGTTCCAATGATCTTTAGCTTTTTAAGTGGATTTTTTTTAATTTTTTCTATAAGTAAGTTTATAAATTTCATCAAGGAGGAGCGACGAAGTTATGAGATTGAAAAGATAAAAAAAAGATTTGAATCTGATTTTGGAAAACCTTTAAAAGATATAACTGATATAGATGAAATGATTTCTTTTAATCAAAAATTGATAAATCATCTTGAAATATTAAAACCAAAACTTCAAAGTTTAAGCATTGATCTTAAAACAAGAAAAAAGCAGATAATTGAAAAATTTGAAAGTTTCGGCCATCCAAATATAGAGGAAGAAGATTGGAATAAAGTTATTTATGATATTAGATTAAAAAATAATGATTTGAAAGAAAGGTTGGATCAAATTAAATCTAGTTTTGAAAAACTTGATGTTGATCCTTCTAGTTTTGAACTTAAAGATCCCGGAATCGAGTATGATTCAAATATATACGAAGAAACTAAAGAAAAACTTAAAAAGTATGAAATCTTAAAAGATAGAAAAAACAAAAAATTTATTGAAAAGGAAGATCTAAAAAAGGAGATAGAAAGTTTAAAAAAAGAAATAAATCAAATTTTTGAAAA
>JAAZOT010000021.1 GCA_012797605.1 Spirochaetales bacterium
TGAATTTTTATTATACTATGGATTATTAGTTGGTTCTTGCCTCGGAGGTAATATCACTCCATTTGGTGCTTCTGCTAATGTTGTTTCTGTAGGTCTTTTAAAAAAAGAAGGTTACAAAACAAATTTTTGGGACTTTGTTAAGATTGGTCTTCCTTTTACTTTAATTTCAACAATTGTTGCAGCCACAATTAACTGGTTTTTAATGAGATAGGATTTAAATATTTGATGCTTTTTTGGCAAGTTTATCAACTAGTTCATTAAAATAATCTCCACTATGTGCTTCAATTTTTATAAATTTCAAATTTAAATTTTTTTCTAAAATTAGCTTTTTGATTTTGTGTATAATATCTTCTATATTCTTGCTTTTAACCTTCCAGTCTCCATTTATCCACTTTTCTATACCCTTATAATCATAATAAATGCTTGCTTGTATTATGTTATTTTCATTTAGCCAAATTAAACTTTTATATAATGCATATATTTCAGCAATTACCTGTTTTGTTTTATCTTCATTTTCATCGTATACACCAAAATCCTTGTGAATTACTTCAAATTCTTTTACTACACAAAAAGCCCATCCTGCTTTTTTAGTTTTTTCATTGTAAGATCCATCCACATAGATTCTTAACATATTTTTATCTAAAATATCATCATCTTCTGATTTAATATTATTTATTTTTTCATTACTAACATTGCTAAAATCTAATAAATTAATCTGATTTTGGGTGTGATTAAAAATTTGAATAATAATTGAATCGTAATCTGTATTTTTTGTTATAAGAAGTCTATAACTATTTGATGATGGTTTGTAGTAAATCTTGATTTTTAAAGATTCAAAATCTTTTAATTCTTTGGTTTTTATTTCGCTTATAAAATGATAATCATGAAAAATTGGTTCTGAAATTTCAATTTTGTGTTTTAAAAGATTTGATTTAAAGATTTCATAAAAGTCTTTTAATTTATCCATTTCTTTAAACATAGGTACTAAAATATACCAAAATCCAGTCTTATTGCAAATTTTTTAATCAAAAATATATTTATCAAAAAATTTACTTTTCTGATAGTTTTTTATTAAATTATTAATAGATAAAATAATTTTTATGTATATTTAATAAATAAACTGAAGTTTTAGATTATATATTCTATAAAATTTATTTTGGAGAAACAGGATTTTAAAATGAAAAAAATAATTTTTGCATCCCATGATGCAGGTGGTGGTCATCGTGCCCCTGCAGAAGCAATACATAAAGCTTTAAATGAACTTTTCCCTGGCAAATATGATTCTGTAGTTATAGATTTTATTGATGCTGTTGGATGTAAAAATTTAGCAGAAAACTCAAAAAAGAACTGGGACAAAATGCTTGCAATGCCATTTATTAATAAATTAGGAATAATTTTTCTTGAACTTTTCCCTTTTGTTATAAAAATCTATTATAATATTTACTTAAAAACATTTTTCCCACTTTTGGAAAAATTCTTAGGTGAAAATAAGATAGATTGTATTTTCTCTACTCATTTTTTTAATTCATATGCTCTTACTTTAATGAAAAAAAAGAATAAAGTAAATTTTCCAGTTTTTCAATTTATAGCTGAAATATATGATGTTTCAGTCATATGGCACTTCGGAAACACATTCCCATATATCGTATGTTCAGAAAAAGCGAAACAACTATTATTAAAAAGAAAAACAAGAGAAGATCTTATACATGTTTTCCCTTACCCGATAAAGCCTCATTTCACTGAAATAAATAGAAGTAGAAATGAAATTAAAAAATCCATTGGTATAAACAATATTTTCCCAACTTTATTAATATCATTTGGAGCTCAAGGTGTTGGTAATATTGAAAAATTTATAGATATATTGGTAAATAACAAGCTTAATATGAACATAGTTGTAATAACTGGAAAAAATAAAAAATTATATAAAAAGCTCGTAAGAGAGTATAGAGGGATTAGAAATGGTTTCCCTAGTATTTACATTTTAGGTTTTGTATCAAATATGAATGAGATAATCTATGCTTCTGATTTTTGTTTTATAAAACCAGGACCTGCAACTACTATGGAGTGTTTGAGTTTAGGTAAACCTGTAATTTTCTATCTATCTGCCACCTTTTCAGAATTCACAAATGTTCATTTTGCAGTAAAGAAGAAAGTCGGTTTTTATGCTATGGACAATGAATATCTATTTTTAAAATATGTAAAGAAACTTTTAGACGAAAAATATTACAACTCAATTATCAAAAATATGCAATATTTTTCGGTTTCAAATGGAGCATATCAAATAGCAGAATTTTTAGATAGATATTTAAGCAATTCAAAGGATCAAAATTAACTATATTTTTTAACAATAATTTTTATTAAATCAATTGAACCAATATTAAAAAATTTATTGCCCTAGGTTTTTTATAGCATAACTTTTAACTATGAATTAATGCATTAATTAAAATTAGAAAGCTAGAAAAAACTATAGCAACCATACTCATAAGTTTTATAAGAATATTTATAGATGGACCAGCAGTATCTTTCAAGGGATCCCCTACGGTATCTCCAACCACTGCAGCTTTATGCTGGATAGAGTTTTTCCCACCATGTTTTCCTTTTTCAATAAATTTTTTAGAATTATCCCAAGCTCCCCCGCAATTTGCCATCATTATTGCAAGAACAAAGCCAGAAGCTGTGGCTCCAGCCAATAGAGCTATTACTGAAACAGGTCCAAATAGAATACCGGTAATTATTGGTGCAATAATTGCAATCAAAGAAGGAAGTATCATTTCATGTTGCGCACTTTTCGTAGATATTAATATACATTTTGCGTATTCTGGTTTAGTTTTATGATCCATAATACCAGGAATTTCCTTAAACTGTCTTCTCACTTCAACAACCATTTTACCTGCTGCTTTCCCGACAGCTTCCATTAAAAGTGCACTAAAGAAAAAAGGAAGAACTGCTCCTATAATAAGTCCAGCTATTGTATATGGATTGACTAATCCAGAAATAGATATTGATTCTTTTAAGTTTAAAAGATAGTTTTCAAATTTTAAGTTGGCAGGGTTACTTAAAATAGTACTTATTCCTTCAAAAAGTTTATTTCGAAATTCTGCAATAAGAGCAAGTGCCGTCAATGCTGCTGAACCTATAGCAAAACCTTTACCAGTTGCTGCGGTTGTATTTCCAAGTGCATCTAGATTATCAGTCCTCATCCTTACTCTTGGAGCAAGTCTTGCCATCTGAGCTATTCCTCCAGCATTATCTGCAACTGGACCATATGCGTCTGTAGCTAAAGTTATACCTAAAGTAGAAAGCATTCCAACAGCTGCGAGTCCTATCCCATAAAGACCAAGATCAAGTACTTTTAAGCCTCCTGCTGCTATATAGGCTACAACAATAGCTGTAGCTATTGTAATAACTGGAATAAGAGTAGATCTCATTCCCAGACCTAAACCAGATATTATGATAGTTGCCGTTCCAGTTTCTGATGATTCTGCTAATCTTTGTGTTGGTTTATATGTATCTGATGTATAATATTCAGTAAAAAATCCAATAATTATACCAGAAAAAAGCCCCACAAGCATTGAAAACCATAAATTAATATAGATTTTCCCAAAATAAAAATAGATAAAAATACCTGAAAAAATAGCGATACAAACTGTTGCAAAATATATGCCTCGCCTTATAGCATAAAGTAATGTTCTTGTGGAAGCATTTTCTTTGGCTCTTACAAAAAATGAACCAATTATAGAAAAAATTATACCTAAAGAAGCTATAAATAATGGAAGTTCAATTAATTTTAATGCTTCAACCTTTATTCCATTTTTCATCGCTGTCATAGAAGCTACTGATCCCAATGCCATGGTAGCTACAATAGAGCCAACATAACTTTCATATAAATCCGCACCCATTCCAGCGACATCTCCAACATTATCTCCTACATTATCTGCTATTACTGCTGGATTTCTGGGATCATCCTCTGGAATTTCTGATTCAACCTTACCGACAAGATCTGCTCCTACATCAGCAGCTTTTGTAAATATACCACCACCAACTCTAGCAAATAATGCCATTGTTGAAGCACCCATACCAAATGTAATCATAATAGGCGGTATATCAGCATCTTGTATATGAAATCCGAATTTCAATACAGTAAACCATATGGATAAATCTAAAAGTCCAAGCCCTACAACTGTCAATCCCATAACAGAACCAGCGGAGAAAGCTATACGAAGGGCAGAATTTAAACTTTTTTTTGCAGCTTCTGTAGTTTTAGTATTTGATCTTGTCGCAATATTCATTCCTATAAATCCAGCAAGACCAGAAAAAAAACCACCAGTGATAAAAGCGAAAGGAACAAATATTGATAATAATTTAAAAACATAAGTTAATATAGAAAGTATTATAAAAATACCAATAAAAACCAAGCCAACAATGAAATATTGTCTTGAAAGATAAGCTTTAGCACCTTCTTGAATCGCCTTTGAGATTTCAACCATCGCCTCGGTTCCATTTTCCTTTTTGTTTAAATAAAAAATGAGGTAAATTACGAATAATAACGCGATAATTGAACCAATCCATGAAGATAGAATCATTTTCATCTCCTTTTTTTATTATTTAACAGTAAATCAAAGCTTAATATTATTAACCAACATTTATATTTAATAAATTTATATGACCTAATTTAACATTATTTTATAATTATTCAAGATATTTTTTATTGAATATAATTTGATTTTAATTATTATTTAGATAGTATAAAAAATAGAGATATTTTAGGAGTTTTTATGGAAATCGAAAGAAGAACATATAATGAAATTAATATTTCTAAAGCACTAGACAATTTTAAAAAAAGAAACTTTGATCCATATTTCTTCGAAAAAAAAGATATGGCTATCTCTTTTTTCTTTAATAATGTTAATAAAGAACAAACCATTGGATATGGTGGGTCAAGAACATTATCTCAACTAAAGATTATAGAAAGGCTTAGAGATGAAGGTTTCAATCTTTTAGATAGAAATAATGAATCAAATACTGCTGAAACTCGTGCAAAACTTGAAAGAGAAACCTTTTTTGCTGATGTTTTCATAGCCTCAGTAAATGCCGTGTCGATAGAAGGACAAATAGTCAGTCTTGATTTATGGGGTAACAGAGTTTGTGCTACTGGTTTTGGACCAAAAAATGTCTATCTATTTATTGGATATAACAAACTAGTTCAAGATTTAAATAGTGCTATTTATAGAACTAAAAATATTGCAGCAGTTATGAATGCAATAAGATTTAATAAAAAAACGCCTTGTACCAAAATTGGTAGATGTATTGATTGTTTTTCTGAGGATAGAATTTGTGCAACCATGACTATTATAGATTGGTGCCATCCAAAAGATAGAATTAAATTACTATTTATTAATGAAGAACTTGGATTTTAGTTTTTTATAATGTTGAAGTATAGAACTTCTAAAAATTAAAGATTTCATATTTGATTTTAATTATTAATTTTTGAATTTTACTAATAAAATTTAATAAAAGGTGATTCCTATAATTTCTTTTTCATTTTCTTCTTCTAGTCGAACAACTGTCCCTTCAAATTTTAAATATGAAGTATCTGATGCAAGAACAAAACTAACTAAGCAACCTATAGGTATTTCATTTTTAATATCTTTCTTTTCTACATAGCAAGAAGCTCCACAAGCTGAAATATCTTTTAAACTTCCTTCTACTGTCTTATCTTGTAATGTCAATATTATTTTATATGGTAAACTTACTCTTTCATGTCTTCTTCTATCTTTTTCTTTCACTTTTTACTCCTTAATCCAATAACATAGAAGCTAAGTCTATATAATATTTATTAACAAGTCTGCGTTGGTTAATTGCATTAGAAATGGGGTAAGAGTAAACCTTTCCATTTTCACATCCAATAGTCACACCATGGACATCTTTTTCGCAAAGCTTTATCGCTTCAAAAGCTAATCTATCAGCCAAAACAACATCATAAACATCAGGAGTCCCACCTCTTTGAATGTATGATAAAATTACAACTTTCGGTTTTCTATAACCTTTCTGTGAAATTAAATCAGATATGGTGAATGTAATTCCAGTCAATTCTGCTTCACTATAAATCTCATCATCATCTAATTCTCTTTTTATTCCTTTACACTCTACCCCTTCTGCTATTAGTATTATATTATCTAAATAACCTTTTTCTCTTCTTGTAGAAAACAATTTTATCATGTCATCGATATCAATTATCCCCATTTCTGGTATAAAAAATCCTTCAACCTTTGTTGTCATTGCAGAAAAAACAGTTAGCCATCCAGCTTTTCTTCCCATAGTTTCAATCAAAATATCTCTTTCATGAGACTCATTTGTAGTTCTAATTGTTTCAATCGCGCTTACTATATTTTTGACTGACGAATAAAATCCTAAAGAAAAATCAGTACCATTAATATCATTATCTATTGTCTGAGGAATTGTTATTAAAGGAATTCCTGCATTTGATAGTTGTAAAGCTATTCTATGTGTATCAAATGAACCTATTACAATTATTTGATCAATGGATAATTGAGAGATCCATAGTTTTATCTTAATTACATTTTCTTCATTTTTTAATGGGTTAAATTTAGAATTTTTTAATATAGATCCACCAGTAAATGCTATGTTTTTTACATCTGATTCTGTTAGTAAAGTATATTCACCGTGAATTAATCCTTCCCAACCACGATAAACACCATATAGAGTATGCCCTCTTTTTGCACAAAAATAATAAAGGCTTCTGATGAAAGCATTTATACCAGGAGAATCTCCACCAGCAGATAAAACTGCTATATTCATTTTAAAATAACCACCATTAATCTTTCTAATTAAAATTATAAGATTAACTTTAATATTTTCAACATCAAATTTAAATTTATCTTGAAAAAAGAAAATATCTTGTATTAATTAATAACGACAATAAATTAAGGAGATAAAATGAACTTTAAGAATCTTTTAGATAAGATTTCAAACAGAAATGAAAAAATTAGAAAGATAGGTGTAGCTGGTGCAGAAAACGACCATATATTGGAAGCATGTATAAAAGCCAAAAAGATGAATATAGCGGATTTTATTCTTGTTGGAGATTCTAATAAAATTCTTGAAACATTGGATCAACTTAATATTAACAAAGACTATTTTGAAATTATAAATATCGAAAATGATTCGAAAAAAGCTCAAAAATGCTGTGAATTATTCAAAGATAAAAAAGCTGACCTTATAATGAAAGGTTCTGTAAGCACTCCAACTCTTTTGAAAGAAGTGTTAAAGGAAGAATATGGGATTAGAGGGAGTGGATTTTTATCTCATATTGCTTGCATAGAATTTCAAGATAGGCTTCTTGGTATTACGGATGGTGGTTTGAATATTGCTCCAACTTTAGAAGAAAAAGTAAAAATTGTCCAAAATGCTATAGATTTTTACAGAAAAATTGGTGTGGAAAAGCCAAAAGTTGCAATGACATGTGCAATTGAAATCCCAAATCCTAAGATGCAAGCTACTGTTGATGCTTCTATTATAGCAAAGATGTCTGAAAGAGGTGATATTAAAGGTGGGATAGTCGACGGACCTCTTGGTCTGGATAATGCTTTAAATATTGAAGCTGCAAAGATTAAAAAAATTGTTTCACCAGTCGCTGGATTTGCAGATATTATAGTAGCTCCAGATATAGAAGCTGCTAATATGACAGCCAAAGGAATTATCTATACAAGCAAACCACAAAATGGTGGGGTAATAATAGGATCTTTAACTCCTATTATTCTTTTATCAAGAGCCGATGATGCTGATACTAAATTTAACTCAATTTTACTCGCATTAAATGGTATATAGTTTTTAATTAGCGTATTATCCCCATAAGAATATCATAAAGTTCGTTTTGTTGAGCCATATATTTAGCTGCTGCTTGATATGCTTTTTGAAATTTAAGCATATTTGCAAGTTCTTCATCCATATTTACACCAGAGTATGCTAATTTGATATTCCTAAAGCTATTCAAAGTTAATTCATGAAAACCATAATTTTGACTAACCTCATTACCAAAAGAAGCTACATCCATAATCATTGAAGCATAAAAATCTGTCAAACTTTGCGAATTTCTTACTAAAAATTTACTATCTATCAATTTACTAATCTTTTGTGCAATACTTCCATCACCTTCTTTAATTTCACTAGAAATTTCAGAAGTTGCAATATTTGTAGGATCTTTTTTTATCTCGTCACTTAAATCGATCCAAGCTGCAATATTTTTCTCTGGTGATAAAAGATATATCTGATCAGTCATAAAAAGAGATTCAATTGTAGTCATATTATTCTCATTAAAAGAAGCGTTATAAGCTAAAATACCAGTAATATTTGACAAGAATTGACCACTATCAGATAGACTTTTTATTGAATATATTCCATCACTCGAATTATTCCCTTTGATTTCTAGTTTTCCATTTTGAATATAAAAAGTAACACCGGTGTTTGCCATATTAATTTTTTTAATTATATCTGAAATGCTATCTGATGGTCCGTACTGAATTTCCACACCATTTATATTCAATGTACCAGATATCATTACTTTCTCATTTGGATCAATATCTTTAGTTCCAACAATTTTATAAATAGTTATTGAATCATTAATCCCATCTTGATTTTTATCATATTCTCCATTTTTATAAATTGTTAAAGGAATTTCCTTAAAGAAAAGTATTCCACTTTCTCCTTTTGAATTCATTCCCTGTTGATGTAAAGCATTTACACTCTCCATAGTAGATAGCGCAAGTTGGTTTAGTTTTTCTAAAAATCCACCCAAAACCTTATCTCTACTTGTTATTAAACCCATTAGACTACCCGAATTTGCAACTACTTTTTCATTTTGAAAATATAAATCATACATCCCTTCATTACCATTTCTTACAAGATCAAATCCATGATAGATGTCATTTTGAACAAGTATTTTCCCATTATAGTATAGATAAAAAGAATCGGTTTCTTTAAATGTCACTGGAATAAATTTGGAAATTTCATTTACTATTTTATCTCTTCTATCTTTTAAATCATTTGCCTTTTGACCAGTAGCCTCAATCTTCTTAATCTGACTATTTAAGTTAGCAAGATCCTTTAGTAAATTATTTAAACTACCAACCTGAAGTTCTAGATTTGAATTAATTTCTTTTTGCATATCCTTTGTCGCATTAAAAAGTTCATGAAATCGTGAGACCAGACTTTCCGCTTTTTGTTGAACTAGTATTTTCTTTTCAATGCTAGAAGGATCTAAAGAAAGTGAATTAAATGCATTGAAGAAATCTCTTAATAATCTATCTAATGAAACACCAACAGGTTCTTGAATGATACCTTCTAGTTGTTTTATATAATTTTCCAAAGTGTTAAAATAACTTGCAAAAGATGTCTCATTATTTATTTTCCCATCTAAAAACATATCTTTTATCCTATCTATAAGTGCAACAACACTTCCTTGCCCAACCTGACCTGAAGATGTCGACATCGTTGAAATTCCCGGAAGCCAAAGCGGTGGAACTTCTTGAAGTGTCACAGTTTGTCTGCTATAATCTGGATTTTCAGCATTTGTAATATTATTCTGTATAATATATATAGATTGTTGATTATTTTGAATTGCTCTTTTTGCTAATTCTATTCCCATAAAAGTTGAAAGCATTTTTCTCTCCTTGTTATCAAAAATTATCTTTGTAAAGATTAAACATTATAACGAACAGTTGAAAAATAAGATTCACATAATGAACCTTTTTCATTGTATATATTTTCTCTATTTAAACCATCAATGACAATTTTTGAAATTGAGTAGGTTGTATCAAGAATTATTTTATTTTTATTATTTAATTCTGCTAATTTTGATAATATCGTTTTTAGTTTTTCTTTTATTTCATCATATCTTTCGAATTCCTCTGCTAAATAGATTTTAACTATTTTTTCAATATTAATAATATCATCTTTAAGTTCACTCTTAAATAATTCGATTATTGATTTTTTATATTCTAAAATAGTTCCAATTTTGTTTAAAATTAAACTTGAAGTTTCATTTCTTTTATTAAAAAGTTCTATCTCATGTTCATAAACAAGACAACCTTTATCAAATTCATTAAAAAACAGTTCATTATAAAGACTTAGTTCTTTTTCTAATAAATTTATCAATTCTTTTGCTTTTTCTTTCATAATTCATCTTCTTTTTTTTATTTTCGGATTGTAATATAAAAGTTTATTTTTTAACAAAATTTCAAACTTGTCTTTTAAATTTATTGTGCATTAATAAAAGCGGAAATAATTTTAGTAAAATTTTCTTTTTGGGGGATATATGAGACTTCAAAACAAAGTAGCTATTATAACTGGAGCAGCATCTGGTATAGGAAAAGAGACTGCTATTTTATTTGCTCAAGAAGGTGCAATTGTCATAGGAACAGATATTCAACAAGATCTTTTAACTGCGTTAGAAAAAGAGCATTCTAATATCCATGGATATGTTTTAAATGTCACCGATCGACCAGCTATTTCAAGTTTCGTTGAAGAGATAAAAAATAAATATGGTAAAATTGATATACTTATAAATAATGCAGGAATAACTTCTGATGCATTATTAATAAGAATGTCAGAAGAAGCATGGGACAAAGTTATCAATATAAATTTAAAAGGTGTTTTCAACATGACTCAAGCTGTAGTTCAAGTTATGTTAAGTCAAGGTAGTGGAGTTGTATTAACAACTTCTTCAGTTGTAGGTAGATATGGAAATATCGGTCAGACAAATTATGCAGCTACTAAAGCTGGAGTCATTGGGATGACTTATAGTTGGGCAAAGGAGTTTGGAAAAAAAGGTATAAGATTCAATGCAGTAGCTCCTGGTTTTATTAAAACTCCTATGACAGAGAAACTTCCTCAAAATGTCATTGAAATGATGGTAGAAAAAACACCTTTAAAAAAATTTGGAGAACCAATTGATGTTGCAAGAGCTTTTCTTTTTCTAGCTTCTGATGATGCTTCTTTTATTACTGGGCAAGTATTAGGCGTTGATGGTGGTCTTGTCATTTAACTTGATCTTTTTGTTTAGTTTTTTTCTCAATATTGACATTAAAGATATTTTTTATTAAATTTTATTTAAACATATATCATAAATCATTCTATATTTTTTTTTACTTGTAGTTTTAAGAATTTACTAAGTTTTTAATTATCTGCAGAGGATTCTTATGAAGAGTAAAATATTTTTTTTATTATTTGTAGCTTTATTAATTTTTAGTACCTTTTTGTCCTTTCAAAACAATACAGTTTTATATAATGATTTATTGATATTTTTTAATGATCCACTTAATATTATGCCTAATCTTGCATTAAAATATACATCTAGTTCCCTTTTTCAGTATTTCAGTGTAAAAGGTGTAAAAGTATACACAGAATATCCACTATCTTTAGATGCTGCTTTTAAGGTAGCCAAGGAAAAAGATTTAAATTATCTATTGGAAATAAAAAGTAATCTTTTAAGTTACGCAAGATCATCCTCAGGTTACTCTGTTAAAATAGAAGTAATAGTTTCTATTTTTGTATTAAACGATTCAACATCCAAATTCAGTAGTGTAGATACAGGTATATCTGAGAATGCTTTATCTTCTGATATTGCATATGCCTATGCTTTATATGATGGTTCTATTAAAGCAATAAGTAAAATAGAAAAAGATCTATTAAATCTACTAAAAAAATAGTTTCTTGACAAATATTTTTACTTTGTTAAATTCCTTTTGTTAAGGCCCATTCGTCTAGTGGTTAGGACACTAGATTTTCAATCTAGCAGCGGGAGTTCGATTCTCCCATGGGCTAATAAGCGGCAGAAATTGCCGCTTTTTTTTTATTTTATTATCCATCTTAAATCTCTTTGATTTTTAAATGATCTTTAACATTCAAGTTTTATTAATAAACTTTCATTATAAAAAAAGCCCTGCCGTGGTTCTTGGCAGGGTTTAGGAGGGTGGTTATATCTAACGATATAATCATTATTAATATCGTATTTTTATTTTTTTCTTAAGAAAAAAATTATAAAAAATATTGATTTATATTGATGAAGAAGCGAAATATATGTATGCAGTATGAGCAATCATTCTATCAACTGGTCTAGACTGCCCTGTTTTGATTTTCATATTTCTCTCGAGAATTTCAAAACAATCTAAATTGATAAAATTATTTTGCTCTAAAGCCTCATAAGTTTTTGCGACTTGTTCAACAGTTGGAGATAAAAATCCAGATCTATAGCCTTTTTTAAGTATTTTATTTACCAGTGGAACAACTTCCCATGGGGTTGGAATATCAACAAAAACTGCATCAAAATAATTAGTAAAAGGGATATTCTGATTTTCAAGATTATGAAGATCGTCAACTGTTTCACATAGAATAAACTCGATATTTTCAAGTAAACCTTTGCTGCCAAGTCTAGAAATATTAGCTTTTGCAGTTTTATGAGATAACTCACTTATATCTATTGAAACTACTTTACCTTCTTTACCTACTGTCTCTGCAAGTATCATTGTAAAAGCACCTGAACCAGTACCTATCTCAGCTACTTTTTTACCTGGTAAAATACCAAGTTCATAAATTATCCTTGGGGCTTCTTTAGGATAGACAATAGTATGGGACCTTTTTACTTTCATTGCCCGATCTTTTAAAGTAGGAGGTAAAATATAGAAGACATATCCTTTATTAGAAATTAGCTTTTGACCAAACTCTAGATTAGTAGGTAAAATTACCTGTCCTTTATGACAATTAAATTCTATATTAGGTTTATATTCAATAAGGAATTTAGTCTGTGATGAATGAAATAGAAGAATAAATTCGCCAGAGTCGATCATTTTATTTGGTTTCTTCTCTTTCTCTTAATGCAATATTAATCTCTATTGTACCAAATCGAGAAGAAAAATATACTGCAATAGTGTGTATCTTGATAAACTGAATATTATAATCTCTTCCAATCACAATTGTAGGAGGTGTAATACTTAGCATTTTACTTTGACCTGATAAATTAATAGTTGCCCTTCCAGTAATTATATTTGCCATCTCTGCTATTGCACTTCTAAGCATTTCAGTATCATTTCTTTTCTTTTCATCAGAGATCATGCATTGAGCTATCCTTTCAGCTGTATGTTCTTTAAAAGAATATATTACTTGTCCTTCAATGAAACCAGCAACTCCAACTATAATTGATATATCATTATCTGGAGTTGGGTCTGATTTTAGCTTCATATCTGATTTTGTAAGTTCAACACCCGCAAGTTGTTCAAACACCTCTATCGCATTACTAATAAAAGGATTAACATATTCAGCTTTTATAGTTTTCATTTATAACCCCTTTAGATATCAAATTATTTAAATTACAAAACTATTATAATTATTTTATTATTCTTTTCAAGTTCTTTTTCGTTTAATTTAAAAATTATAAAATCTTATTAATAACATCTACTAAATCAGGTTTAAATATAAACTTATCGTATTTTACAGACTCAACTATTTCTTGCTCAGTTAATCCAGACATAATAATAATCTGACAATTTTTATTTTTTGATTTAATAAATTCTGAAAAATTGTTTAATTTATTTTTTTCTATATTATAATCTATAAATATATAATCAAAAAAGCTACCATTATTTATTAATTCATAAGCTAAATCAAAATTATCTGCAATTTGAACATTATGTCCTTTTTTTATGGCTATTTTAGATATTAATTTTGCAATATATTCTTCATCATCTAAAATTAAAATATTTGACATAAATAAACCCAATAAAATACTTATGTTATTTATTTGTAATTTCTTCGTTTTCAATATTTGTCTTATACTTGGAGACCATAACTAAAAGATTGTCGATAGTATTTCTAGTTTCTTTTGAATCTGATAGTAACTGATCACCAATAATCTTAAACTCTTCAAATTTCATATTAATTTCTGAAATTGAATCGGCTATTCTATCAAGGTTGGCTTTTTGACTTTCTGAAGCATTGTTAACAAATGTATTGATATCAGAAATTCTTGTTATGTCATTCTGTATTTTTACAAAGGATTCATACAATTGCTGATATTTTTCTAAGAAATCTCTAAGTTCGTTTTTTAGTTGCTTAATAGTTTTTGAAATGTTTTTAGTTATTTTATCTGATTCATCTGCTAGTTTTCTAATCTCAGAAGAAACTACTTCAAATCCTTTTCCGACTTCACCAGCTTTTGCCGATTCGATTGCTGCATTTAATGATAACAAATTTGTTTGATCAGATATTTCAGAAATCGAAGTTACAGCGTTAGTCATACTTTCAATTTGCTTTATAAGATTTTGTGTTTTTAACTTAAAATCATTTAAAACAGCTGAACTATTTTCTACGGTAATCAAACTAATTTTAGATTCACTCGCGACTTCATTTATTTTTTCTACTATTTCCGTGTTATGTGAAACAACTTCTTCAATCGAAACCATAATGTCTTTGATTAAATCAGAAAAATGAGAAATGGCCGATTCGATTTTAGAAGACATTTGAACATTATCTTCAATATGTTTTTCAAGAATTGAAAATTCTTTTTTAACATCTGAAATAATAAGAGAAAATGATTCTATCAATGTATTAATTGAATCTTTTAATGTGTTAACTTCATCTATTCTAGAATCTTTCGTTTCAATATTAATGAAGGTATTTGTTTCAACTATCTTTTTCATACCTTTTTGAAGTTGGGATATAGGTTTTGAAACTTGGGCAGAAAGGATAAAAACTACTATACTTGCTAAAACTACTAATGAACCTACAATAATAGCGATGTACTCGATCAAAGTCTGAATCGGTGCTAAGTATTCAGAATCTGAAGCACCTATAACTAAATACCAATTCCAATCATGCAATTTCATAAATCTAGCATGATATCTATCTTCGTTGTAATTAAATTGAATAGTCTTACCTGGAAAATTTGAATACTTCTTTAATGCTTCGAATATAGGGCTTTCAATATCTTCTTTTTTAATCTTTGAAGAAATGTTAAAAAACAATCTTTCTCCATTGAAATCATAAATACCAGAATAACCCTTTTGACCAATTTGGTTGTTTATAACATAAGTACTAACCATAGATTTTATCTGGTCTTCAGAAATATCGAATTGAGCACCTAGTTCTTTGATTCTTATAATATAACCATCTATATCATCAAATTTGGTCTTTAAAGAGATATCAATTAAATCTAAGGCATATGTTTTAACCATCTGATATATTAACACACCAGACAAAACCATAAGTATGATAATCAATGGTATTAAGAATATAAGTAAATTATTTCGTAATTTCATATTTCCACTTCTTTATTTTCTTATGTTTTTATGTTTTAAGTATCGAAAAAAAACTTACAAATATTTATTCATAAACTAAATTATTTTTTTCTATATCACTAAACACTTTTCAATTCAACCTGTCCTGGAAAGAATGTTTTAAAAATATTTAAAAATTCATTAAATTTCTCTTCAGTCAATCTATTTTCTATTATTAATGTTTTATCTTTAATTTTCAATCCAAACATATAAAAATATTTTTCTGAAAATTGAAAAGCCAAAGGGTTTGGCATTTTTAAAGTTTTTCTAAATATAACAGCTTCAAAATCATCAAAGCTATATTCATATTTTTTGAATAAAAACAAAAGTCCTTTTTTAATGATAATTTTATTCCCTTTTTTTGAAAATCTAATTTCATCTAAATAAAATGTGCCTAAAAATGAGAGAAGTATTATAATAATTAGAAAAATTATTTGAAAAAAATAAAATTCAAATATTTCAGAAACTGATAAATTAAATATTAGCATAGCCATAAGAGAAATAAAAAAAATTGTAGACAATATCCTTGTTAATATTTTCATCCTAAAAATTAGCAATTCTTTTTTTATATTAACATATATTTCATAAAACATTCTAATTCCTTAATATTATTATTATTATTGAAATTTCCTATTTTCACTTATTTGTATTTAGTTTATTATATTTTTTTTTATTGTAAATTATTTATTAATCTTATGTATACTAAATTATTAAAATCTCAATCATTTAACTTTTTTATAAAAAATTCAATAATTAAGACAAATAAACATCATAAAAAAAGGGATCATCCGTAATTTCGGACAATCCCTTATTTTATTTATATTTATAACCTATTTGTTATATAACCAACAAGCTACAAAATGATCTTTTGAAACTTCTATCATTGGTGGTTCTTCTTTAGAGCAGATATCCATTTTTTGACTACATCTTGGATGGAAGTTACATCCTTTAGGCGGATTTATAGGAGATGGCACATCTCCTGTTAATATTATTCTTTGCTCTCTTTTTCTTTCTGGGTCAGGTATTGGAACAGCAGAAATAAGAGCTTGAGAATAAGGATGCATTTTGTTATCATATAGTTCATTTTTAGAAGCTATTTCAACTATTTTTCCTAGATACATTACGGCTATATCATCTGAAAAGTACTCGACTACAGAAAGATTATGTGCGATAAAAAGATAAGTTAGTCCAAATTCATCTTTTAATTTATTTAAAAGTTTTAATATCTGAGTTTGAATTGATACATCAAGTGCTGAAACAGGCTCATCAAGAACTAAAAGTTTAGGTTTTAATGCAATTGCTCTTGCTATACCAATTCTTTGTCTTTGACCACCAGAAAACTCGTGAGGATATCTATTTATATATTGTGGATCAAGTCCGACCCTTTCCATAAGATCTTGTAAAATAAGTTTTCTTTCCTTTTTAGAAGAATACTTTTTATGAATATCTAATCCTTCAGCTATTATATCCCCTACTGTCATTCTTGGACTTAGAGAACCATAAGGATCTTGAAAGACCATTTGAAAATTTACTCTTGCCTTTCTTAATTTTTCTTTTGAATAAGCATAGATATCATATTGTTTTCTAAGTTGTTTAAGCCTCATTGAAATTTGCTTAAACTCATCATTCTGTTTTTTCTCTTTTAGCATTTTCTTATATTGATTCTGAAGAGAAATAATTTCTGAAGTAATATCTGATGGGACATCAAAGAACATCTCTCCTTCATGTGGTTTATATAAACCAACTATAGTTCTTCCGACCGTTGTCTTTCCGCAACCAGATTCTCCAACTAAACCAAGAGTTTTACCCCTTTTAATTTTGAAAGAAACACCATCTACAGCCTTAACATAGCCAACTGTTCTTTTTATTATACCTGCTTTTATTGGGAAGTAAGTTCTTAAATCATATAATTCAACAAGATATGGATTAGTATTTTCCATTTAATCTCTCCTTTTATAATATCTGAAATTAATTATAAAGAAAACATCTTACAAAATGACCTGGTTCGACTTCTTTAAGCTCACACTCCTGCTGAGAACAAATTGGCATTCTTTTATTACATCTATCAGCAAAATAGCATCCTTTTGGTAAATCTATGAGATTTGGAACTCTTCCTGGAATTTCTTGTAATTCTTTGCCTCTCTGACCAAGTATAGGTATTGAATTAAGTAAACCTATTGTATAAGGATGCATCGGATTCTTGAATAATCTTTTTACTTCTGTTTTTTCAACTATGACACCAGCATACATAACCGCAACATAATCAACAGTTTCAGCAATAACAGCAAGATCATGGGTTATTAAAATAACAGCAGAATTGAACTTCTTTTGCATTTCCTTTATAAGTTCAAGTATTTGAGCTTGAATGGTTACATCTAGTGCTGTTGTAGGTTCGTCAGCAATTAAAAGTTTTGGGTTGCAAGTTAAAGCCATAGCGATCATTACCCTTTGTCTCATACCACCCGAAAGTTCAAAAGGATATTGATTGAATCTTTTTTCTGGTTCAGGAATACCGACTATTTTAAGTAATTCTATTGTCTTTTCCTTTGCTTCTTTTTTAGAAATATTCTGATGAAGAGTAAAAACTTCTGAAATCTGATGTCCGACTGTAAATACTGGATTTAAAGCGGTCATAGGCTCTTGGAAAATCATTGAAATTTTATTCCCTCTTATATTATGCATCTCATTTTCAGAAATATTGATTATATCTTGACCTTCAAAAAGAATCTGACCTGAAATAATTTTTCCAGGAGGGTTTGGAATAAGTTTCATAATAGATAAAGATGTTACAGATTTTCCACAACCAGATTCTCCAACCAATCCTAATGTCTCACCTTCACCAACTTCAAAAGAAACATCATTCACCGCTTTTACAACACCTTCTTCTGTAAAGAAAAAAGTTTTTAAATTCTTTACTTCAAGAAGTTTTGATGATTTATCTATATTAGTAGACATTTTTATCTCCTTAATTAATCAGTTAAATTATAGGTTTCTAAGTCTTGGGTCAAGAGCATCTCTAAGTGCATCACCTATGAGGTTCAATGCAAGTATGAACAACCATATAAAAGGAACCGCTCCTATAAAATTTTGCCACCTTCCAGCACTAACCTCTTGAGAAGCATCGGCAATCATTGTCCCCCATGTTGGAACTCCAACTATTGAAAGTCCAAGATATGCAAGTAATACTTCTGACATTATTACTCCAGCAAAAGTCAAAATTGCTGAAATAATAACATAATGAAAGACATTTGGCAATATATGTTTAAAAATGATTCTTCCATCTTTTGCACCTAAGGTTCTTGCGGCTAAAACATATTCAAATTCTTTAGCTTGCATAAATGCACCTCTTATAACCCTTGCAAGGCCAACCCATCCTGTTAGAGCAAAAGCCAAAGCTATTGTTAAAAAAGATGGTCCAACCAATAAAATAAAAGCAAGTATTATGATCAAACCAGGTACTGAATAAATTATAGACATAAGATATTGTATAGCATCATCTATAAAACCACCATAATAACCAGCGAGGGCACCCATAATAATTGCTATAGGTATTTCGATTAGAATAGTTAAAAAACCTAAATACATAGAGATCTTAGAGCCATAAACCGCTCTATATAGTACATTCCTTCCGAAAATATCTGTCCCAAAAGGAGCAGATTTATCTTGAAATGGAGGAATAAAAGATCTATTTACATCTTCAATATGACTTGTCGCAAGATTATATATATTTCCAATATTAAAAACTGAGTATAAAGCCATGAGAATATAAATAAAAAGAATGACAAACATAATCATAGCAAGTCTATTTCTATATATTCTTCTTGCAGCATCAAACAGAAGACTTCTACCTTTAACTACTTCCATTTTATTCTCCTTTTAATAATTAACTAAGTTTAACTCTTGGATCTACAATACTATATGAAATATCAGTAATAAGGGAGAAAAAGATAAAGAAAAGTGTATAAACTACAACCATAGCTTTTAATACTGGTAAATCATAACTAGTAACAGCTGTAACTGTTAAATCTCCTATACCAGGAATCGAAAAGAACCTTTCTGTTAATAGAGCTCCTAAAAGCAATCCAGGGATTGACATAATAACAGCAGTTAAAATAGGAATCAATGCGTTCTTAAAAACATGAGTATACATAATCTTTCTAGTTGAAAGACCTTTTGCTTTAGCAGTTCTAACATAATCCTTATTTACCTCTTCAACAAAGACTGTTCTATAATATCTTACACTTCCACCAACATTAGAAAATGTGATGAGTATCCATGGTAAAATCAGGTATTTTATCCTTTCTATCCCAAAACCCCATCCTGAAATAGGGAAAATTCTCCATTTTGCAGCTAAAAAAGATTGTGCAATGATTATTAAGGCAAGATAAGGGAAAGCCATAAATATTGTGGCAAATACAGTTATTATCTTATCGATAAATTTTCCTCTATAAAAAGCGCATAAAAGAGCTAAAGCCGTAGAGATTAAAAAATCGAAAATAAAAGGTGGAAAAGTTACGCTTAAAGATACTGGTACACACCTTTTTATTAAGTCTGCAATTCTTTGCTTTTTAGCTAGAGATTTACCAAAATCCATTGTTGCTGCTTGTTTGACATAATCTAAATATTGTAAAAAAAGTGGTTTATCTAAACCAAGTTGATGTCTTAATGTAGCTATCTGCTGAGGAGTTCTTGATTTAGGAGATAGCATATTGTACAAAACCTTATCCTGACCACCGATAACATTGAAAAGCAAGAAAAAGATTATCATACAACCAAGTAATGTTGGAATAAGGTTAATAAGTTTTCGAATAATATAATTAATCATAAAGTATGACTCCTTTATTTGCTTAAGCTGTCTCTTAGTTAACATATTTTTTCAGCTAAATCAAGAATTTTATTTTATTTAAGTTTATTGCAGAAAATGTAGAAAATATAGATATAATTATTATAATATATTATAATTTATTTCAGGAAAACTAATGAAGTATTCTATTAGAAAAAAAGAACTTGAGGTAATAATTTCTCTTTTTAACTCTCTTTCAAAAGTTAAAAACTTTAATGAATTATTAGAAATAATTATAGATTCATCAAGGATTTTAGCTAACTGCGATGGTGGTACTATTTATATTAAAAATGACGAGGACATGCTAGAATTCGCTCATTCCAAATCTTATTTCCTTTCTTCTAAATATAGTGAAGAGGTTGTTCAAGAAATATTTAAACCATTCCAATTAAATATTGATGAAAACTCAATAGCTGGTTATTGTGCCTTAACAAAGAAAATTATCAATATTTCAGATATTCAGAAATTTGGGAATTTAGTTCAATTTAAATATAATGACTATTGGGACAAGAAATACGGGTATAATACTATTTCAATTTTAACGGTACCTTTAATAAATAATCAAAATGATTTAATAGGTGTACTTCAACTTATCAATGCTAAAGATAAAGAAACTGGCAAAATATCATATTTTTCTCCCAGAGTTGAATATATTATAGATATGATATCTAAACAATCGGCTATAGCAATATATAATTTTCAATTAACAAACAAACTTTATGTTTCTCAAGTTGAAACAATATTAAAATTAGGTATAGCATCAGAATATAAGGATAAAGAAACTTACAACCATCTTAGAAGAATGAGTGAATATAGTAAACTTTTGGCATATAAAATAAAAGGCTCAAATTCATATGCCGAAAATGTTAGGTTGGCTTCAATGATGCATGATATTGGTAAAATTGGAGTACCAGATTCAATTTTATTAAAACCTGCTGGTTTAGATCAAAATGAAAAAAAAACAATGCAAAAACATACTATATATGGAGCAATGATTTTAAAAGATTCTGAAGCTTTTGTTTTGCAACTGGCAGCAAGAATTGCACTTACACACCATGAAAAATGGGATGGAACAGGATATCCTCTTGGTTTAAAAGGAGAAGCTATCCCATTGGAAGGTAGAATTGTTGCACTAGCTGATGTTTTTGATGCCCTTTCTTCAAAAAGAGTATATAAAGAAGCAATGACAATAGATGAATGTAAGTCGTTCTTATTGAATGAAAAAGGTAAACATTTCGATCCAAATCTTGTTGATATTTTTATCGAAATGCTGCCAGAAGTTTTGGAAATAAGAGATAGATATCTTTCAGATGAAAATATTTCTCCAGAAATTTTTTCAATTGGTGATATAATAGTCGATCTATCTTCAATATGAGAAAGAAGATTAAATAAGGATTTAAAACGATTTATAATGATTTAAGCAATTTTCCGCTATCTTTCTATTCAATAAAAAAGATAATAAATTTCTCTATATTAAATATTAAATATTAAAGTATAATAAATTAAAATTTTAATGAATTGGAACTAAAATATAACCAGAAATTAGCCATACTTGGTTTTTCAGAATTAAATAAAACTCACCATCAAATTTTTCTATAATATTTTTGTATTTAAATTCTAGATATACATATATGATTGCCTTATCTTTTTCGATTATTGATTTTTTAATCTCAAAATGGATCAAATCATTGTAAAATTCAGATATTCTTTCTTTTTTAAAATCTTCAATAATTTTAAGTCTATCTTGTTCTGATGCATATAAATAAATATCTCTATACTTTGAATACTGTATTATGTATGAATCAAAGTCAAAAAATGTAAAAAATAAATCCCAATTATGATCAATTCTAGCCTTTAATGCCATTTCAACAATTTTATATGGAGGCAAATCTTTCAAGTTTTGCTGAGTAATCTTTGCTTGTACATACTCTTTTGCAGTTTTTTCAGAGGGGAAAAAGCTCTTTGGAGGATTAAGTTCAAGTTTTAAAATATTTTTAGTTAAAAAAACCTGATCCCTTTCAATTGAAGGATAAAATAATCCCTGTATAAAATATATCCCTCCTTCTTTAAATTCAAACCATTGACTTATATCCACAGTATATGATAGACTTTGGTTTGGTGTTAACATCAAAGTTCTAGTATATACTTTTTCTTTTGTTGCTTTTGACAAAATATAGTATTTAGAGTATGGGACCTGTTCTGCATAAGAAGTAAAAACCTTAAAATCAACAGTAAATATTAAGTTTTCTGCTACTTCAAAGAAATAATTGTTTGGGGATTTATTTGTTATTTCGATTTTTATAAGAATAGGGGAATTCAAAAAATATATTTCTTCATTTTCAAATTTCAAAAAAACTTCGATGTTATTATTATTAGGATTCGAATCAAATCCTAAGAAAATATTACAGATATTCAAAAACAATAAAAGTAATAAAATTTTTTTTGTCTTATTTATCATTAAAAACCCCTATTGATAACATTCTATTTTTCTAAGTTTCGGATTATTTCAAAAATATTGAAATATTAGATTTAAAACATATTTTTATTAAAAATAAAACTATGGGAGTCTTTTTTGAGATTAGTATTTTTAGAAAAGGAGAATTTTGAAGAAAACTTATATTATTTATCTTTTGAAGATAGTAAACATCTCTTTGCAAATAGATATAAAATAAATGATTCTATTTTAGCCGTCCTTGGTGATAAAATCGGTGAATTTACTATAAAAAAAATAAATAAAAAAATTATTTATGGTTCTTTCAATCCAAAAAGTTTATTGGAAAAACCTTTGTATAAATTAAATCTAATAATTGGACTACCAAAAGATAGAGCATTGAATCCTATAATTGAAAAATCAGCTGAAATAGGTGTAAACAATATTTTTATTATTCCATTGGAGTTTTCAAATAGAAAAGATTTTTCTTTAAAAAATATTTTAAGATTAAACAAAATTTTGAAAGAAGGTTGCAAGCAATCAGGTAATCCATTTATACCAGAAATCTATTACTTAGATAAAATTACTCAAATTGACAATCTTACAGAAATAAAAGATGACTTTAAAATATTGCTTGATGAAAATTGCCAAAAAAAACAAGACTTTTTTACATTAATTAATGATAATAGAGTTGAAAATTTCAAAAAAATAAGTATCTTTATTGGACCCGAAGGTGGAATTTCAAATAATGAAAGAACCTTTCTTTTAAATAAAGGTTTTAATTCTGTTACTGTTGGTAAAAATATACTTAGAACAGAAACAGCTGCAATATCTTCGATGTTTTTTTGGAGACTATATCAGAGTAGTATTTTCAAAATTTAGCCGGAGAATTTAATTATGAATAAAATTTCAGTTTTTGGAATAAGTATTGCAAATGGTAATAGTGAAGAATTTATCGAATTCATTTTTAAAAATCTTGAGGAAGGGAAAAAAACACATATTGTTACATTAAATTCTCTAATCCTTCTTAGGAGCTTATTTTCACCAAAACTTAAAAATATAATAAAAAATTCAGAACTTGTATTTATAGAAAGTATAGGGGTTGAATTAGCATGTAAACTTATTGGTTTTAAAGTAAATAGGAGAATAGCTGGAATAGATTTTTTTAGAGAGCTATTACATTATATCGATAATAGATTTAAGTCTATTTATCTATTAGGAAGTTCCTTTGATACTATCACTAAAGCAGAAAAAAATATTAAAAAGGCATTTCCTTCTATAAAAATAGTTGGCAGATATCATGGATATTTTAAAAAAGATGAAGAAGAAAAAATAAATATAGCAATAAAAAAATCATCACCAGATTTCATTTTCGTTGCAATGGGTAGTCCTAAACAGGAATTATGGATTGCATCCAATTTAGATATAATTAAAGTTGCTATGGGAGTTGGAGGTTCTTTCGATGTATTTGCAGGTAAAAAAAGAAGGGCACCCAAAAAATTTATAGATAATGGTTTTGAATGGCTTTATAGAATAATTACTGATCCTAAAAGGATTTTTCAGATTTTTCCATTATTTTTGTTTGCATTAATAACCTTAAACTATGCTATTTTTATAAGGATAAAAAACTTATTTCATAAAAAGGATAAAACAAGCGGAGGAAAAAATGATTGAACCAAAAGTATTAAAGGGTTTTAAAGATTCACTTCCACAGGAAGAATTTTATAGAAAGTATCTTATATCGAAAATTGAAGATAACTTAAAATTGTATGGTTATCTACCTATTGATACACCTACTTTAGAATATAAAGAAATATTACTTGGGAAAGGTGGTGGTGAAACCGATAAACAAGTATTTATATTTAAAGATAAAGGAGACAGAGAAGTTGGACTTAGATATGATTTAACTGTACCACTTGCAAGATTTATAGCAATGCATGAGAATGAAATAGTATTTCCATTTAAAAGGTACCATATTGCAAAAGCATGGAGAGGCGAAAAACCACAAAGAGGAAGATTTAGAGAATTTTATCAAGCAGATTTTGATATTATAGGAATAGATAGTATAGAAAGTGATATAGAAATAATCTCGCTTATCTATAATTTATTAAAAAACTTAGGTATAGATAATATAACCATTAAAATTAATGATAGAAGCCTTATGCATCAAATTTTTAAGAAAATTGGAATTTCCAATTATGAAAAAGAGATATTATTAATCCTCGATAAATATTATAAAATCCCTGAAAAAGAATTTATTGAAAACTTAAAAAATATCATTGGAGATAAAAGTGAGGAAATTCTAAGAATTACAAAGTTTGAAAATAGAGAAAATTTGTTCGATTTTCTAAAAGATAGATATGATATTTATAGTACTCGTTTAGAAAAAGTAATTGATTTTTTCAAACAGATAAATTTACAAGAATTTGTCACTATAGATTTCACAATTACAAGAGGTCTTGATTATTATACTGGAATCGTATTTGAAACTTTCATTAAAGATTATGTTGAACTTGGATCTGTTTGCTCAGGTGGTAGATACGATAATCTTACATCTATATTTTCTAAAAACAAATACAGTGGGATTGGAAGTTCTATAGGACTTGATAGATTGATTTCATATTTATTTGAAAAAAATCTCATCCCGAAAGTATCTTTTTGCAATCTATTGATTGCTAACTTAAATCCATCAGATTTGGGTTTATATTACAAAATACTAAATAAAATGCACAGTTCCCAGATTTCTTGTGAAATATACCCTGAAGCGACTAAATTAAAAAAACAGTTTAAGTATTCAGAAGATAAAAATATTCCTTTTATTCTTTTTTTAGGGGAAGAAGAAAAAGAAAAATCAATCTTAAAACTCAAAAATATAGATACAGGTAAAGAAATAGTTTTTTCAACAATTGAAAAATTAATCGATTATCTAAAAAACCCGCAAAACTCTACTAGTTTATGAAGTATTTCTGAATATTTCTTATCTTTTTCAACTATTTGTATACCTATATCATAAAAACTTTCATTTATATCTTTTGATATTCTTTTAACTATACCAGTGAAGTGAAGAGTATCCCCCTCGTTTATTTCTTTTGGAAGTTTTAATTTTAATTTGAGTTGTTTCTCTTCTGGAATTTCTGTCTCAGACATCATAAGAATACCGCCTTCAGAAATATCAAGGAGATAGCCTAATAGTATATCATTTTCATCAAAAATTCTCAAATAGAAAATTAAATGTCTTCTAGTATATTTTCTTCTATCCACTTTTTTCTCCTTTTCTATTATTGATTAATTTAATAATAAATCAAAAAAATTTAGTTTCAAATCATAGGCTATCAATATTTTGCATAATAATATATTTTTCCTCAAGGTTCAATCCTAAATATTTGATTATATCTTTTCTAGTAACTATACCAATGATATTATCATCTTCTAAAATAGGTAAATGCCCTATATTATATTTTTGAAAAAGTAATTCAATAGATTCTATTGTCATATCTTTGGTTCCAGTAATTACCTTTTTATGCATATAAGCACTTACTGGTGAATTCATTTGATTTATTTTTCTTGCTTTCATTATGTCTCTTAATGAAATAAAACCGACTAGTTTTCCACTTTCATCAACTACAGGTGCTCCTGTATAATTTATAAATTCTAAGTAGATTGATGCTTCTTTTACAGTCCAATTCTCTTTTATCATATATACATTTTTAGTCATAATATCATAAGCTTTTTTAGCAAATTCAATTTTTTCTTCGATATCTTTTTTAAATGATAAAAAAATTCTTTTTATATCATCATTTTCAATCTTAGCTGAACCTGCAAAAATATGACCGCCACCACCATATCTATATAAAATATTATTTATATTAATCTCTTCTTTTTTACTTCTTGCTATAATTAAACCTTTTTTATTTTTTAAAAAATAGAAGAATGCAAAATAAGCATCTGGGTTTTCTATCTCAAAAACTTTTTCTACTATTCCTGAAAGACCTGGGAATTGTTCATCAAGTTCAATGTATGAAAGAGTTATATAATGCCCTTTAATAGTTTTATAGATTAGATTATTCAATATATTATGAAATAATGATATCTGTCCTTCATGGTTTATTAATTTTATTTTCCTCGTTGCAACTTTAATGTCTGCACCATTTTTAATTAAATAGTGTGCAGCTTCAAAATCTAAATCTTTTGTGCTAGCATGAGTAAAATTCCCAGTATCAGCATAGATTCCAGTTAAAGCAATAGTTGCATCGATCGGATTTATCTTAATATTATTCTTAATCAAAATAGAAGCTATTAGTGAAGTGTTTGCTCCAGTTTCTTCAGAAATCAACTTCGCACTTTCAATGTCAAAGCTATCTGCTATATGATGATCCCAAACTTCAACTTCTAAAGATGAATTCAAAAGATGTATATATTCATTGATTCTTGCTTTTGTTCTAGTGTCGACTATAACTAGTTTATCTATTTTTTGGTCAGATATTTCATTTTGAGTCTTTAGGCTCAAAAAATCAGCATAAAGAGAATATAGATTTTTTGCAACAGGATGGATGAGAGTACTTTTTATTAATATAGCCTCTGGATATATATATCTCATCAAAACCATTGAACCTAGGCAATCATTATCTGTATTTGAATGACCAATTACTGCAATCATATTTATAATTTATAATATAATTTTTAAAAATCAAAATTAAAATCAAATTATTGACTTAATAAATTTTTATTCGATAAATTTCTTCAGAATTAACAAGAAGAAAAGCAAATGGATAAAATTATAAAAATCCCAGAATTAATTGCACCTGCAGGTAGTTTAGAAAGTGCAATTTATGCATTTAATGCTGGAGCTGATGCTGTATACTTCGGTTTATCTAGTTTTTCAGCTAGAAAATATGCAGTTAACTTTGACGAAAAACAATATAGGAAACTTTTATTTTATGCAAAAAATAATAATAAAAAAGTATACTTAACATTGAATACAATAATAAAAGAGGATGAATTAGAACAATTATTTAAATTATTGAAATTTCTTCAAATTTTCCCTCCGGATTCTATAATAATTCAAGATTTTGGCATTATTAGTTTAATAAAATATTTTTTAAAAGATATTAATATTCATGCTTCAACTCAAAGTGGTACTTACTGCTGCTATTCTTATGAACTTATAAAAAATTTAGGTATAAAAAGAGTCATACTAGCAAGAGAAAACAGTTTGAATGATATTGATGATATTAAAAAAGAATTTAAAGAAATTGAAATAGAAATCTTTATACATGGAGCTTTATGTTACAGTTTTTCGGGATATTGCCTTGCATCTGGAATCTTACTAAAAAGAAGTGGAAATAAGGGTGAATGTGCTCAAATATGTCGTAATTATTTTAATTTTTCTTCAAAAACTAGGTATGGTAATTTAGATTTAACCTCATTTTCTTGCAATGATTTAAATTTAAATAAAAATATCATAAAGCTAGCAAAGATAGGAGTAGATTCATTTAAGATTGAAGGAAGAATGAAAGATCCAGAATATACTTTTAATACTGTTAAAAATTACAGAAATATTTTAGATAGATTTGCTGAAAACCCAGAAGACTTTTTATATGACCATACATTTAATAATAATTCCAAGAATATATTCCTTTCATTTTCAAGGATTCCTACTAATGGCTATTTCAACCATAAAAATGGTGAGAAACTTATAAATCCATTTTTTCCTTTTCATATAGGAACAAATCTCGGTACTTTTAAGAGTTTAAGTAAAAATTCTATTTTAGTGAAACTTGAAGAGGATATTAGTCAAAGGGATGGAGTATTACTATTAGTAAAAATAGAAGATAGAATCATCTCTTTTCCATTTTCTGCAGTAAAAATATTCACAAATAATAGAGAAGTATATAAGGCGCATAAAGGTCAAATAGTAAAAATATCTTCCCCTTCGTTAATTGAGTTTTATAATATTTTTAATTCTAAATATACCAATAAACAAAAAAAGGATAAAAATATATTTTCCAGTAATATTAATCTTGATGAATTCAACTTGGAAAATATCTTGAAGAGTAACTTTTTTATTCTTAGAAAAATTTCAGATAGAAATCTAGATTTAAAAAAAATAAATGAAAATCTTTTAAAAGAGCAAAAATTAATAATACCAATTGAATTCAAGATAGATGAATTAAAAAAAATAGACTCTAAAATTGCAATGAAAAAGTTAGATATCTATAAAAATTATAAAATTGAAAATGATATTGATTTATATGATATTAATATGATTTATTCTTATAATATTCTTGATAGAAATTTCAAAAAAAAATTGAATTTTATTGGTCAAAAAAGAATTGGTGATAGATCCTATTTAGAAATTTTCGAGCACGAAATTTCAAAATCTCAAAAAGAAGACAATTTTGAAATTAAGGCTAATTTAGATTTTAGGTTACAAGATATTTTTGATAAAATTTTTGTCCAGCCTTCTTTGAATAAAAAAATAATAAATCAAATTAAAGATGATGTCAGAAAAGGTATAGATGATTTTTTAAATTTTGATTATGATATATTTATGAGTAATTCATCTTTTAAAAACTTTCCCTTTCCAAAAACCTTTTTTGAAGATAACTCTTCCCCAACTGAATTTTTTAAATCCATTGATAAAACTAATATAATTAATCAAAAAAATTTGGTTTTGGATAAATTGTATAAGAATAATATTATAATAGATAATTTTTTTTATAGAAAGAAAATTTCTCCTAAGAATTATATAGAACAGCTTGATGATGATAAATTTATTCCTTTTATAACCTTTGATAACCTAAAAGAGTCGGATATAAAAAAAAACAAAACTATATACAAAGTTGAAAATATCATCTTTTTACCATTACATCCTATTATAGATAATGTAAATATATATATAGAATCAATAGAAAAAATGATTGAAAGAAACCCCGAATTTATTTTTATTTTTGGAATAAACTCTACTTGGCATTTTTATTTTTATAAAAAATATTTGAATAGTTCAAATGTCTTTTTTTATTTTGATTTTTATATCTATATTGCTAATATAGTCTCTTATATGTATTACTCAAATTATAATAAATCTTTGTTTGGTTTATTCTGGATAGAATTTCAAGATGAGATAAAAAAAGAGTTGAATAATAATAAATTGACCTTTGATATTAATAAAAATTTACCTTTATTTGAATTAAAAGACTTTAATCCACCATTATTTATAAGCAGAGGTTGTTTACAAAGGAATATCTTTAATGATTTTACCTGTGAAAAAGATTGCAAAAAAAAGTACATCTATAAATTAAAAAATCAGAAAAATGAGTTTTTGTACATAATTCAAAATTGTATTTCATATTTTTTCAAAATTACCTAGAAAAACTAGCTGTATAACAAATCATATAATTCTGGATATCTAATTTTTACCTCTTGTTTTGGTTTATAAAGTCTATGTATTGAATGTGGATAAATAACTTCTTTATTTACCGTCGAAAGATAATAGTGTGGTTCTTTGAAATTTGGTTTAGTGGTCCAAGTATATTTTGAATTCAGATCAAAATAAACCGATGCTACTTTAATATTTTTATGATTTAAGTTTCTTCTAAGTCCCTCTTTCAACTTGTCCACAACTGGATTCACATAAATACCTGCTTTAAAAGTTGTATCTATGATCAGAATCTTACTTGTATCCTCAACTCTTTCTAAAAGGTACGGTAGACCAATTATATTACTCTTATATGAGAGATGCGAAGAAGATGTGTTTATGGCAACATGATCTGGATTTTTCTTTGGGTTTCCATTTATCTTATTTAAATACTTATATGTTTCATGAATATAAATACCTGAAATAACACCACCAGGCCATAGAGCAATCAAAAAGTCTGGTTCGAAATCAGAGTAAAATACATTTACACCTAGTTTTATTGAATCTATCTGTATTTTTTCTGGTGTTAACCATAGATAATCTTCAGGAATATCTAAGTTTTCAACAGGAAAAGATTTTTTAGATAATAAATCAAATATATCTGGATAATTTTCTTTAAGTACACTATTTTTATTATCTATTAAAAGATCTGATATTTCATGTGGATAATTTACCCAACAATCTTTATCATAGTCATTTAAATAAATTAAATTTGTTTTGTATATATTTTTTTCTGGTTTTCTATCTAAAGTTGCAACATAAATTTGGTGGGGCATGTTTTTTCTTGTTTGATGCTGTAATAGTGTAAGTAGATGTGATATAGTTTCACCAGTGTCGTAAATATCGTCAATTATCAAAAGAATATCTTCTGGGACAACGACCTTAATCACATGCTCTAAACCTTTTACTATTACTTCTTTTTGTGTAAAGTTTTCCCCATAAGTAGAAGTAGTTATGGCTGTATGATTTATAAAAATTCCTTGAAGTCTAAAATATTCATTTATCCCAATCCCAACAATAGTCCCACCTCTCCAAAGAGAAATCGCATGATTTGGTCTGATATTTAAATCATAAAGTTTTTTACCGAGTAAAAATGATTCATACATTATTTGTTGGGCTGATTTAAATACAAAATTCATATTTTACCTTCATATTAAATATTTTTTAAGATTTTAATTTTTTTTTTTATAAAGTAAATAACTAAGCTAAACAATTTCTTGACTTATTTATCTTATATTGTTTTTTGATTAAAAATAATACTTTTTAAAGGAATTAAAATGGCAAATACATATCTATTTACATCAGAATCAGTAGGAGAAGGTCATCCAGATAAACTTTGTGATCAAATTTCAGATGCGATTTTAGATGCAGCATTAACTTTACAACCAGATGCAAGAGTTGCTATTGAAACATTTGCTTCAAACGGTGTCATTGTCATAGGTGGAGAAATGACTTTAAGTAAAGGATATATTGATATACAAGATGTGGCTAGAGGAATCATAAGAAAAGTTGGTTACGATAATCCAGATTATGGACTAGATTATAAATCTTGTGGAATATTGACAAATATAAATAGACAATCACCTGATATTGCTTTGGGGGTTGATGAAAAAAAAGAACATGAGATGGGTGCTGGAGATCAAGGGATGATGTTTGGTTATGCTTGTAAAGAGACAGAACAACTAATGCCAGCACCAATTGTATTTGCTCATAATATTATGCTTAAAGCATCAGAGGTTAGGAAAAATGGTTTAATGCCTTGTCTTAGACCAGATGGAAAATGTCAAGTTACTGTAGAATATAAAGATGGTATTCCTTTTAGAATTCATACAGTCGTTCTCTCTCACCAGCATGATCCAGATATCTCATATGAAGAACTAAGAGAAAGCTTGATTGAAAAAGTAATAAAACAAGCATTACCTGTAAAAATGCTAGATTCAAAAACAATTTATCTTATAAATCCAACAGGGCGTTTTGTCATAGGTGGTCCTATGGGAGATACTGGTCTTACAGGGAGGAAAATTGTTGTTGATACTTATGGTGGGGCTGGTAAAGTTGGTGGTGGAGCTTTTTCAGGTAAAGATCCCACAAAAGTAGATAGATCAGCTGCTTACATGGCAAGATATATATGCAAAAACATAGTAAAAGCAGATATAGCAGAAAAATGTGAAATTGAACTTGCCTATGCAATTGGTATAGCCCATCCAGTATCTGTTACTTTAAATTTCTTTGGAACTGGAAAATATCCAGAAGATAAGGTTGAGGAAATAGTCGAAAAGATCTTCCCTTTAAAACCAAAAGATATCATAAATCATCTTGAACTTCAAAAACCTATCTATACTGAAACAGCTACATTTGGTCATTTTGGAAGAGATAAATTTTCATGGGAAAAAACCGATAAAGTAGAGGAGTTATTAAAATATTTAAAGAAGTAGGAAATATAAATGACAGCAAAACTACCCTCTTCTAATGTTAAAGAAAAGAAATTGAATAAACCTTCAAAAACAAAGAAAAAAGAAAAGAGAAATATTACTGAATTTAAAACTAAAATTAGAAGAGTCAAAAATGCTTTAGGCGAAAGAAACTTAAATAGAACTTTCTGGAAAAAGATAGATGAAATATTAAAAGAAAAAGATGTTAATGCAGAAGAAAGTTCTTTTGCTGATTTTGAAAAATTGCTGATTAATCAAGCATATAAAATAGCAAAAAGAGCAGACTATTTTTCTTATTTTATAAATATTATTTTAGGCTTAGCGATATATTTTATTTTTTATTTAATTTTTCAAAATAAAGAATTTTTCAAAAATATTTTTTCAAATTTTGAATTTAATAAACCAGATATTATATTCATCCTATTCTTAATTAATGGTGTTATTTTTAATCTATCACAGATAAGAATTTCATCCTACGAAATTTTTTCTCTTGATTATTCTTTAATGATTCCTATCACGATGATTTATGGTCCAATTTATTCAGTTTTAACTTTTTCTTTTATTTACATTATAAGAGTAATAAGAGATTCAAGAAGAGGTTATATTGCTAGAGGGAGAATTTATAGATTTGAAAATTTTATATCAAGTTTATCTTATTATTTTTCAAGCATTGGTTCTGTCGGAGCAGAAATACTATTAATATCATTCGCTTCATCTTTATTTAATTTGTCTGTTATAGAATTCAATTTGGGATTTTTAGCATTCCTTGTTGCTCTATTTATTTTAGGTCCGTTAGTTCATGATTTAATGGCACTAATAGGAATTTGTTCTCGTGGTACATATATAGGCCATATTATCAATCTTACATTTCTTGCTTCTAAAGGCGTAGATGCAATTATATTATTAAATGGTTATTTATATTTTGTTGTTGTCAAAACATTTGGTTATTTTGGATTTGGATTTTATACTGCCATATTATATGGAGTTTTAATAGCATTTATAAGACTTTCAAAAGTAAATGAAATCGTTCAGAAACAAAAAGAAGAAATTGAAAATGAAAAAAAATTACTATCAAAATTAAATTCTGATATGAATAAAGCTGCTACGATATTACAAGAGAAAACGAAAGACAACCTTGATATCACTAAAGTCATAAGCATACAAGCAGAAAATGTCGGTCAGCAATTTTTAAATGTTAAAGATAAACTTTCTAGTTTAATTTCCTATCTATCTGCAGTAACAAAAGGATTTAATGATATAACTAAAAAGACTGAAGAAACTACATTAAAAATCGAACAATCTAAAGAGATAATTTCAAAATCATCCAATATGTTAAAAGAGTTTAGAGATTCAACCGAAGTCGTTGAAGAATCTTTAACTTTGATCACGGAAATTTCAGAGCAAACTAACCTTTTAGCATTAAATGCATCTATTGAAGCAGCAAGAGCAAAAGAAAGTGGTAAAGGCTTCGCTGTTGTTGCAGGGGAGATCAGAAAACTTGCTGAAAAAACCACAGAATCAACAGATAAAATATATTCTGTAATTACAGCAAATTATAAAATAGCAGATAGACTAAAAAAAGTATTTGATGAACTTTCATTATTGTTTTTAAACTATCAAAATGATATAAAATCTATAAAAGATGATATTCAAAAATTGAATACTAAATATAATGAAATAAATACTTCTATTTTAGGCATTGGAAATTCGATAGATGATTCTGTTACAACATTAAACATATTTAACAACATCTCCAACGAAATCGCTGTCATCACAGATGAGTTGAATTCACTTAATTCTGAATTAAAAACAAACCTAAATAAATAGAAAAATTAAATTTTTCCTTCCACTATATCTATCATATTTTTTAGACTAATTAAACTGTATTTTAATTCGGATTTATCTATAATTATTTCATTACTATCTACTTTTTCTTCTTTTATTTTTAACAACAAATTGTATAGATTATCTAAATTTATTTTTTGCATATTTTTGCAATATGATTCTTTCACAGAAAAAATCTTTTTGTCTGGATTCTCTTTTTGAAGTCTGTTAACAAAAGTTGATTCTGTTCCAACAGCCCATACAGAACCGCTTTCAGATCTCTTAATCAAATTATATATATACTCCGTAGAACCAGAAAAATCTGCTAGACTTACTACTTCAACTTTTGATTCTGGATGAACTACTATCTTTATTTGAGGGTAATTTTTTCTAAGATTTAAAATATCTTCTTCTGAATATAATTGGTGAACTGGACAAAAGCCATTCCATAAAAAAATATCTGCATCATCATAGTTTTCTTCCTCTTTTAAATTCATTTCATCTCTTAAGAATATACTTTTAGTCCTTACATTTTTCATCTTTATGGCCGTATTAGAACCAAGATAGAAATCTGGGACAAAAATTATCTTTTTCTTTTTATCTAAATAATACTTGATTATTTTTTCTGCATTTGAAGAAGTACAACAACTTCCACCATTTTTACCGGTAAAAGATTTAATATCAACATAAGAATTCACATAAGTTATTATAACCACATCAAGATTTTTTTTATTCTTAAGAAAATAAAATATATTTTCCAAATCCTCTAATTTTACCTTTTCTGCGAGTGGACATAATGAATAATAATCAGGTATAAAGACTCTTTGATCTTCATTTGCAAGTATCTTTGCTGTCTCAGCCATAAATCTAACGCCGCAAAGTACTATATTTTTTTTTATGGTACTAGATGCCTTTTTAGCAAGCATATAAGAATCCCCTACAAAATCTGCTAGATCTATAATTTGCTCGCTTTGATAATGATGAGCGGCAATGATTAAATTTTCTTTTAATTTATCTTTTATTTCTAATATTTTACTTTTCAATAATTCCACCATCCCCTCCTAATCGATAAACTTCATTGAAAAATCAAATGATTTTACAGAATGAGTCAATGATCCTATAGATATATATGTTGGCATGAGACTAGAATATTTTATAATTTTTTCTTCATCCATATTTCCTGAAATCTCGGTTTCAACCTTATTATTAATAATTTTTAAAGCCTCTTTTGCAGTTTCAAAATCCATATTATCTAGCATTATTCTATCAACATTTAAATTTAAAGCTTCCTCAACTTCTCGCAGATTTCTTGTTTCTACTTCAATTTTATATCTATTTTTATATTTATCCCTTACTTTTTTAACTGCATTGGTAATACCTTTAGCGCCATCTATATGATTATCTTTTATCATAATCATATCATAGAGACCATACCTATGATTTTTTGCACCACCACATCTTGCAGCATATTTTGCCAAGACTCTATAACCAGCTAGAATTTTTCTTGTATCCAAAATTGAAGTTTTATTTGATGTTAATTCGACAAATTTAGCAGCCTTTGTTGAGATCCCACTTAAATAACCAAGAAAATTTAATGCAGTTCTTTCTGCTTTAAGTAATGAAAGTAAACGACCTTCAACTGTTGCTATAATTTCTTGATTATGGATTATTTGAGAATCAAATTTATGTTTTTTAAAAATTATAGTTTTATCTACCATTAAAAAGACTAATTCAGCGATATCAATACCAGATAAAACTCCATCTTGTTTTGCAATGATCTGTACTTTACCCTTTTCATCTGAAAAAATAGCAGAAGAAGTTATATCACCTTTGGTACTAAAGTCTTCTTTTAAGCCGATTTTAATGATTTTTTTAATTGATTTTATATTTTTTTTTAATTCTGTATCCATTTTTACCTCACTAATAATTTATTGCTTATCAATATAAAAGTTCAAGCATAAAATTAAAATAATTTATATTTAATTACGATAATATTGAAAATATCTAGATAAAGTAAAAGTAAAACTATGAAAGATATATTTTTTTTTATTTACTAATGAGGAATAAATGGATACAGATAATAATTATAATAATGACAATTCAAATAAACTTAATCAAAAGCTCAGTGATTACAAGTCTTTAATAGAGATAGGATTAATTATTTCTTCTGAAGGAGATATTAACTCCATATCAAAAGAGATATGTTATGGACTTATAACTAAATATCAAATAGAATATATAGTAGTTTTACTATTTCCAGATGAAGTTCAAAAAGAGATGAAACTCTTTGTTTTTCAAAATTTTCAAGAAAAAGAAGAAAAAATCGAAATTAATGATTTCAATCCCATAAGGTCATTTTTTCTATCTCACCCTAATCAGGTTGATTTTTCAACATTTTCATTCTTGTTACCTGTAGATATGGTTACTCAATTTTTGAAATTCAAACCAGAGATTATATTTCCTTTAAAATCAACTGAAAATGTCTTTGGATTTCTAATGCTTTCACAAAATGAAACAGGTAAGTTTACTCAAGATGATATAGAATATATTTCTAATATTTCATCATTTGCTTCTGTTGCTATCCAAAACAAGAAAAACTACTTAAAAGCAATTACTGATATGAAGACTGGACTTTATATCTACACTTATTTTATTCAAAGGATGAATGAAGAAATCGAAGTTTTTAAAAGATATTCAGATGTTTTTTCCGCTTTAATGCTAGATATTGACTTTTTTAAAGAAGTAAATGATAAATATGGGCATTTAATAGGTGATCTTGCTTTGATAGAACTCGCAAAAATTATTAAAAATAATATAAGGTTAAATATTGACATCCCAGCAAGATTTGGTGGTGATGAATTTGCAGTTCTATTTCCTAGAACATCAAATATCGTAGCATTTCAAATCGCTGAAAGAATTAGAAGGAAAGTAAATCAATCAATATTTTACTTTGAAGGAAGAGAGGTTAGATTTACGGTTTCTATTGGTGTTTCTACCATTGTCCCGACAGTAAATGAACCAGAAAACTTTATAAAATTATGTGATAAAGCTTTGTATTATTCAAAAAGAGCAGGTAAGAATCGAGTGACTTCCTTTTATAATAATAAATATGGTGTGTATAAAATTAGTTCAGAATGATATTTTTTCTGCTTTCCCAAATTTACCTTGTAAAAATATTCCCTTTATAATCATTGTCGCATAGCTACCTTTATTAAGGATAAATTCCATTCTTACTTTTTTCTTGCCTTTAAAAAAATCATCATCTTCGAAATTATATATCTTAAAATCTTTTGGTATTAAATATGCCTTTCTTTTTTGACTCTTTATATTTATACCTAAAAATCTTGCGTCTAGTTCTTTAAAATTAATTTTTTCACTTTTTTCAATTTCAAATAGGATATCTTGTAAAATTTTATTAAATTCAAACTTATTTTCTCCCATAAAAATATGACTATCAGAATAGATTTCTGTATCTAAATTTTTTGAAGGGATAGGTAATAAGATATTTGATATAAAATTGAATAAATCATCATTTAAAAATTCTGGAAAAAGATATTGCTGCACTTCACCTTTCAAATAGTAGAAGTTATTTCCTTTGTTTAGTTTTACTAAAATTTTAGATAAAAGAAGATTAAAAAGATAAGATTGATATGCATGAAAAAGAAGGATTAGATATCTTCTATCCATAGATTTAAAAGCTTTGAAAAAAATTATATCCCTTTCTTTGATTTCATGACTCTTTTTTTTCATTTCTTCTTCGTAGATTGTTATAAAGAATTTTTTAAGTTCTGGTGGTAACTTTTTAATTGTTTGTTGATAATCAATTTTATTATCATTGTTTAATATAAAATTTAAAGCATCTATTTTAGATTTTTTAACATCTTTTCTATCATATTTTGATGTCATAAAAAGTAGATTGACCCCTGAAATAAAATCCTTTTTTATTAAGCTTTTTGCAACAAAGCCTTGCTGATGCCTTGCACTTCCAAATCTTTGATCATCAAAATAATTTGGAACTCCTTGATTTTTAACTATTTCTACTCTATCTAATATTAAAGGTATCTGTTTATCATCTATTGATCTTACGACAATAGAAAATTTGTTATAATCAATACTTTCACTTTTTATCTGTTTTTCAATGAAACCTATAAAAGAAAAATCAACATTTGGAATTATTTGTTCATTTCTATTTATTACATCAATCATCTTATTTGCAAACTCTCTTCTAATTGACATATAAGAAGTAGTTACTGCATGCCTATCTTTTATACCTGCAATAGATATTTCATTTTTTGGAACTTTTAATCTTGTACTCAATGAAGATATTAAATCAAATGTGCTCCATCCCTTTTTCTTAAAAGTAAATAGACCAAATTCCGCATCAGACTTAATATCAACTGTTAAATATTCTTCAACAATAAAATCTTCAGGAAATGTTCGGATTTTCATAATCTTTTTCTATGATGCCCTTAATATTTTCGAGAATTTCTTTGTGATCATATTTATCTATTATCTCATATGGAATTGGTTTATGAAAATAAAGTGAGATTTCTTTCTTATAATAGATTAAAAAGCTCCATTTGGGCTTAACAATGTATGTACCATTTATTGTTACTGGTAAAAGATCGAATTTTGTGTTTTCCCAGATTGAAATAAATCCTCTTTTAAATTTATGAATATTGCCATCTAAAGTTCTTGTTCCTTCAGGAAATATAGCTATTGAACTAGATCTATTTTTTCTTAATTTTTTGGATCTCTCGTTGATTTTTAAAATTGTTTCATTTATCTTCTTTGAATCTATAGGAATTGTATCCATTTCCTTTAATAAGGCACCGAAAAAAAGGACTTTAAAAAATCTTTTATTGGCTACCCAAATTGTATTTGGCATAAAGTACATTATCGCAGCGATATCATAATAACTTGCATGATTTGCAACTATTAGATAGTTTTTGTTTTTCTCAATATTTTCAAGTCCATAAGCTTTTAATTTTATCCCTATTATCTTAAAAAATAATAATGACCAATATTTAGATAAAAAGATGAAAATATTGTTTAATTTTAATACTTTTGCTAATAATCCTATAAAGAAAAATACAGTTTGGATAGGAAGAGCTATAATATAAGTTATAAAAGAACATAGTATAGTTGAGAATTTTATTTTTCTTTTTGGCTTCATTTTAGCTAAATATAAAAACTAATCTTTTTTTTTCAATATTTTAAATATACTAAATCTTGCATAATTAAAATTATATTTTATAGGTTATAAAAAGGATTAAAATGAAATTAAAGGGAATAGGTATTTCAGGGACAATTTCTTGGGGTAAAGTCTATCTCTATCTACAAGAATCTTATTCTATTCCAAAATATAATGTTATTGATATTCCTTCTGAAATAAATAGATTCATAAAAGCTCTTGATAAAACGATAGAAGATATAAATAAAATAAAACTATCACTTGAAAAAACAGTTTCTAAAGATGAGCTTTTTTTATATACATCTTTCATACTTTTACTAAATGATCAAAATTTCGTTTCTATGGTTACAAATGAAATTAAGAAAGGACAGAAAAACGCAGAATGGGCTTTATATATTGTCCTTGAAGAATTAATTTCGAAATTCCAGAATATACCTAACATTTCTTTTGCCCAGCGATCTGAAGATATTTCATCCATTGGGGAAAAGATAATGATGAATCTTCTAGCCAAAAAAGAAGATGAGAATTTTAATATACCTCCAAATTCAGTAATAATAGCAAGGTCTATCTCTCCAACTGATCCAATAATTATGGAACATAAAAATATTGCTGGTCTTATAACGGAATTAGGTGGGTATGCTTCACATACCGCAATAATGACTAGGAGTCTTTCTATACCTTCTGTATTAGGTGTTGAATTTATAACTTCAATAGCTCAAAATGATGAAGATATAATATTGAATCCTCTTACAGGTGAAGTTATATTAAAACCAACCGATGAAGAATTTAAAGAAGCAAAATCTCTTCAAGCTAAACAAAAAAGACTCTTATCTAGTTTTCATCCATTTATAAATAAAGAATCTAAAACAACAGATGGAACCTCAGTAGATATACTTGCAAACATTGCATTTGTGGAAGAAATTCCTTCACTATTAAAAACATCATCTAAAGGGATAGGTCTTTATAGATCAGAGTTTATTGTTCTTCAATCAAATTCATTTCCACCAGAAGAAACTCAATATAAGATGTTGAAAAAGCTTTTTTCAACTTACCATCTAGATAAAGAAATTACAATTAGAACCTTAGATTTAGGTGGAGACAAAATTATTCCAGGTTATGCATCAGCAAATGAGAAAAATCCTTTTTTAGGATATAGAGCAATCCGTTTTTGTCTTTCCAGACCAAAACTTTTTCTTGAACAGATTAGGTCTATTTTAAGAGCTGCTTACGGAGCAAAAAACTTAAAAATAATGATTCCAATGGTATCTAACTATGAAGAAATAGTCGAAACTAAAATGCTATTTAATGAAGCAATAGAGCAACTTCAAAGAGAGAACATTCCTTATTGTAAATCATTTAAAATTGGGATAATGTTTGAAATCCCTTCCATTTACTATATTTTAGATGAACTTTCAAAAGAGATTGATTTTATTTCTATTGGAACAAATGATTTAATTCAATACCTGCTTGCTTGTGACAGAGGAAATGAAAAAGTAGCTTATCTTTTTAAGTATTCAAACCCATCTGTGCTGAGATTCTTGAATGATACAATAAATAAAGCAAATCAATTGAAAATTGAAGTTTCTATGTGTGGAGAAATGGCTTCAGATATTTATTCTATCCCGATTTTATTAGGTATGGGGTTAAGAAGATTTTCAATACCACCATCTTCTTATATGCTTTTTAACAAACTATTGCACTGCATAAGCATGAAAGAATGCGAAGAACTTACAAAAGAAGTTTTAACCTTAATCTCAGCAAATGAGATAGAAAATAAGGTTGATAAATGGATAAAAGAAAGAGCATATGAAGTATATGAATTTTTTCATTTGCTAAAATAAAATATTGAAATAATTTTTTTTTTAATCTAATTTCATTTAAGTCAATTGGATAAAATATCTTAGTAGAGAATTTAGGATTTATCAAGGATTAATATGCAAAAAAGAAATGATTATTATAGAATTGTACTAGCTGGGCGACCGAATGTCGGAAAATCTACAATATTTAATATTTTTGCCAAAAAGAGAGTAGCTATAGAGTTTGCAAAGCCAGGTACGACTAGGGATCCAATAGAAAAAATTGTTGAAATTGGAGATAAAAAGGTACTATTGATAGATACTGGTGGTTTTGAATTTGAAAGTAAAGATCCTTTATATACTTTAATTGGGGAGAAAGCAAAACAATGTATCCAAAATGCCGATTTAGTTCTTTTTATCGTTGAGAAAGATAAGATTATTGATGAAGATATCGCCTTTTTAAGGTTTATAAAAAAGAATTCGAAAAAATATATACTGATTATAAATAAGTCTGAAGGAAAATATAAAGATCTTTTACCTACTGAGATTTATAGATTAGGCGTTAAAACAATGGTTCCCATATCTGCTATCCATAGAGATAATATTGATATATTAGAAGATACCATTATTGAGATTATGAATCAGGATTTAATTGAATCTGATACTTGCTCGAATCAAAAAGATAACAAAAATAAAGAAAAATTAGATTTAATTAATAAAAATTGTATTAGTGAAAATTTTGAAAAAGACATTTTGAGACTTTCCATCGTTGGTAGGCCAAATACTGGTAAATCTACCTTATTAAACTGTATTTTAAATGAGGAAAAAGCCATTGTTTCAGATATACCAGGTACTACACGGGATGCTATTGAAACTCGTATCAATTATAAGGGGCAACAGATTATATTAGTTGATACTGCGGGGATAAGAAAGAAAAGTAAAATTGACACAGATCTAGAATATTATTGTATAAAAAGAAGTTTTGACGCCATTGATAATAGTGACATTGTAATTCATCTTGTTGAATCTAATGATTTAATAACATCTCAAGATAAGAAAATTTCAGATTATATAATAAATAAAGGTAAAGGTTATATCTTAGCTTTAAATAAAATAGATTTACTTATGAAAGACATTGAAAAATCTAGTGAATCAGTAAATATAGCAAAAATCAATCAAGCTTATGAAAAATTAGATGAGACAATTAATTATCAATTTCCTCAAATTTCTTATGTTAAAAAATTTTTTATTAGTGCAAAAAATAATTTTAATGTCGATTTACTACTTGATTATTGTATTGACCTGTTTATAAGAATTAAACTTGAACATAAAACTTCTCAACTAAATAAAGTCATTGAAAAAATATCTGAAATAAAACCTATTCTAATAAATTCCTCTTTCTTGAACCTTTTATATATGGTTCAAGTAAAAGATATCCCGAGGATCTATAAGATTTTTACGAATAAAGAAAGCAGAGAAATCCCATCATATTATACTCAATACATCATAAATGAACTAAGAAAACAGTTGAATTTAGAATCAATTCCTATTAGAATAAAATATGAAAAAAGAAAAAATAAAAATCAGGAATAAATATTATGATTTTTTTTATAATTTATTTATTAATTTCATTTTTAATTGGAGCAATACCAACTGGTCTTATTATTGGAAGGATTAAAAAAGTCGATATAAGAAGTCAAGGATCAAGAAATATTGGAGCAACAAATGTGACAAGAACTCTAGGTCCGATATTTGGCATCATAACTCTTTTTATAGACTGTCTTAAAGCCTTTTTCCCTTTAATTTTATTTAAACCTATTTCAAGTTATTTTTCAGCATCACAGCAACTATTAAATTTAGAATTAAGCAGATCCATAATAGCCGTTGCTATATTATGTGGCAATACATTTAATCCATTTTTAAGATTTAAGGGAGGTAAAGGTGTAGCAACTGGTCTTGGAATAATGCTATTTTTAAATCCTATTGGAGTCGCAATATCTTTTGCCATTTTTTTTATTACAGTTCTTATTTCAAAATATGTATCACTTGGTTCAATTTTAGCTGTGATTACTATTATTATTTCATCTTTTTTTCTTTTAAAATCATTTTACATCATTGGTGCTATTATTTTAATTGGTCTTATAGTTTTAGTTAGACATAAAGAAAATATAAAGAGACTTTTAAATTCCACTGAAAATAAATTTGCATTTAAGAAAAATAAAAAATAAAATTTTATGATATATCCATTTTTTTAAGTTTTATTTTTTACATAAACTAAAGTTATAATAAGGATAAATTAAAGTTATAATAAATATGAATTAAAATTATAATGAAGATAACTTAAAGCTATAAGAAGAGAAATATATGGAAAATGATAAGATCTATTATTCTATTTCAGAGGTTTGCAAAATTTGTGAACTTAAACCTCATACTCTTAGAAGTTGGGAAGAAGGTATAGTTGCATTAAAACCAAAAAAAAACAAATTTGGACATCGCATTTATACAAGTCAGGATATAAAAAAAATAAAGATAATAAAAAAACTTGTATATATTGATAAATTGTCAATTAAAGGGATAAACGATTACTTTTTATCCAAATTTAACAATACAAAAGCACAAAAAATAGCTGAGATTCAAAGTTTATGGTATGAAATATATGATAAAACACAAAATTTAAAAAAATTTATTGACAATTTGGAATCAAATGGTATTTTGCATTTCGTAAGCCGAGATAGCTCAGTCGGTAGAGCAAAGGACTGAAAATCCTTGTGTCGGCGGTTCGATTCCACCTCTCGGCATTAGGGGCTCTCCTTAGACTAAGGATAGCCCTTTTTTTTTAATTTTAAATTTTGATTTTATCAATAAAATATTTTATTATTAATATGTTAGAAAAAAAGGCAAATATGGGCGAATATCAATTCGATTTAAGTTTGAATACTTTAAAAAAAGCGATTGAGATTTATTTAAAAATAGCCTATGAAAACTCAGAGATCCCTCAAATTATTAAGTCAAGATTGGATCCTATATTTAATAGTCAATCAATTGATGAGGCTTTAAATAATTTTAAGTTTGAATCATTTAATGCTTCGCCATCTTATAAGCTTCAGCTTGGTTCTTCAAAGTATCCATTTTTAAAACTAGTTTACGAGAAAGCGGCTTTTTCAGATGAATATGGCTTCTATATAGATAGACATTCTGAATATATAGCTGTAGATTCTACTTCTCCGGAATTTAAAAAGGAACTTGAAATTAAAAACTATACATCGGAGATAAAATATAAGATTGAATCTGAGTTCGAAAATCAGGATATACCAACTTATAGAAAATTAGTTAAAGAGTATGTTTCTAAATGTAAAAGCAGTTTAAGTTCTTCTTCTATTTCAAAAAAAGGTAAATTTATTTTACTTGTTGAAGATGACCCAGATATAAATGATATGCATAAATTAGAGTTAATGATTTTGGGTTATGATGTTGAAACTGTTTTCAATGGTTACGATGCACTTAAACTTGTTGAGAATAAATATTTTGATTTAATGATTTTAGATTTGATGATGTCTGGAATTTCTGGACAGGAAGTAATTAAAAGAGCTGGAAAAGAGATAGATATAATTGTACTTTCTGCTTTATCTGATAAATTTACTAAAGAAAACTGTCTTAGTTTGGGAGCTAAAGCTTATCTAACAAAACCAGTCCACAAAGATGATTTGAGGGACTTTTTATCAGATTTTTTCAATAAAAAAGCATTAAATCAAAATTAAAA
>JAAZOT010000022.1 GCA_012797605.1 Spirochaetales bacterium
TAACACCTTTTTTATCTAATTTTTGATAACTAATTTCTAATAACCAATTTTTACTAAATAATTTATAATAATTATTCTATAATAACTAATTTATAATAATTAATTTTTAAAAATTTAATATTAATCCCAAGAGTTTTTATTAAAAACATAAATATTATAAACTTATCAATATTATGAATTTATCAAAGTGTTCAAAATTATTTTAGAAGTATTTCCTTCTCCATATAACTTTACATCTTTACCCAAAGTTGGCATCTTCTTAACTGCACCTAAAATCTTTTCTTCATCTGCACCGACAAGGGTATTCCACCCACTTTCAACAAGCTCCGTCCATTCAGTTGAATCCCTAAGTGTAATACATGGTTTAGCAAAGAAATATGCTTCTTTTTGAACTCCGCCAGAATCGGTCATGACAAACTGACATTTACTTTCAAGTAAAAGCATATCAAAATATCAAACTGGTTCAATACAATGAATATGTTTGTTAAAACTAATACCATTTTTTTCTATAATCTTTCTTGTCCTTGGATGAACAGGGAAAACTATTTCGAAATCATTTATTCTATTTAATGCAGAAAATATGGAAGAAAGCCTCGACATATTATCCGTATTTTCTTGACGATGCATTGTAAGAAGAATGAATTTATCTGGAAGATTTTTTAGTACTTTGGATTCTTGATTTTCCGCTTTTTTTCTATAATAAAGTGAGGCTTCAAACATTATATCTCCACATAGGCTAACAGATTTTTCATCTGCAGATGGTTTAGGTGGCTTTTGAAAAGGAATACCTTCCTTTTCCAAATTTCTTATGGCAACCTCAGTTGGACAGAATAAATATGTGGAAAGATGATCAGTTAGTCTTCTATTTTGCTCTTCTGGCATAATCATCATAAAGGAACGAAGGCCTGCTTCAACATGTGCGACTGGCACTAGAAGTTTTGAGGCAGATAAAGCTCCTGCTAAAGTCGAATTTGTGTCTCCATAGACAAGTAAGATATCTGGTTTTTCTTTTAATATAAGTTTTTCAATCTTTTCGAGCATAGCAGCAGTCATTGCACCATGAGAGAGTGAACCTACACCAAGGTGATAGTCTGGTTTAGGTATCTCCATCTCTTTGAAAAAGATATCTGACATATTTTCATCGTAATGTTGACCAGTATGAACAATAATCTCTTCTATTTTAGAAGAATATTCCTCTTTTTTTATGAGCCGACTTAAAACAGCAGCTTTAATGAATTGAGGTCTTGCCCCTATTACAGTAAGAATTTTGATCATTAAGTTTCCTTAATGTCAAATTAATAGCATAAAATTGATTAATTGCAACAAAGATAAAACAAGAAAAATTTTATGTAATTGTCATTGCTAGTTTAATTTTTGTTATTTTTTTTCTTTATTTAATTCTGGAAAAATTTTTACTAAATACTCTATTAAATATTTATTAAAAATATGTACACCATATTGATTTAAATGATGTCTATCATAAAAATGTAAATTGTCATTCAAAGGGATTGGTATTTCATTAAAATTTAAAAAAATTCCCTTTTGTCTTATATAATCATTTAATTCTTTCGTATTCGTATATGAAATGTATTCAATTTTTGTTATAGGTGAATGGATAAGGATATATTTAATATTCTTTTGTTTAATTAAATTAATCATATTTTCAAATGCTTTTTTCTGAGTTGGATTCATTTTTATTTTTCTCTTAACAAAAGTCTCATTCGAGACATAGAATTGGGGTTTCCTCTCAACAAATCCTCCAGAAATATATTTATCAAATTTATTTTGGTATTCTTTTATTTTATAATTATTTCTATTGCTAAGATAATAATAGTTTGCATAAATTAAGGTATTAAGAACTATTGGATTTGGAGATAAAAAAAGCAACTTAAAGTTATATATAGAAAAATAATTTGAAATAATATCAATCGAAGATTCAATCCCATCACTCTCAAAAAGAGGAAAATATATATCGATAATAATATATTCAGGTTTTAAGATATTTAAATACTTTTTTAATAAAAAGTAACTTTGTACTGGAGTTTGAGATGTTGTACCTAAATTAAAAGATTTACCAAATTTTTTAAATAATCTAATGTCAAACCCTCTATATGCATGTGAGGAACCTAAAAAAAGAATATTTACATCACCATAATTATCAGCTTCTTCTAATGTTTTTTTGGTCCAACTTCGATTTGGAATAAATTTCAAATTTTTTTGGTTTGAACCAAATATTTTTGCTGATCCAATTATAAAAAATGGATAAATTAATGATACAATAAAAGAAAAAATTAATATTTTTTTTATAAATCTTTTCATGTTTTAAAATTGAAAATATATAAATGCAGTCTTGCTCGCTTGCATCAATAATCCTATACATATAATTAAAAAAACATAAAAACAATATTGAATTATTGGTGAAAATTTATTTATAAAAGCTAATCCATATTTTTCTTTTCTTGAAAAATATTCAAATAAGATCATTATAACAATTCCAAAACTTGTTAATCTCACATCTTGTAATAACAAAATTTTAGGGAAATCAAAAAAAGATTTGGAAAAAATATTTCTAATACAAATTAATAAATTACTAGTTGTATTAGCTCTAAAAAATATCCATGCAAAACATACTAAAATAAAAGTAAACAAAATATTAATTATCTCTTTTAATGATGGGAATTTTTTGTTATATGCTACTATTTCTATATTTTTCCTATTTTTTTTTAATAAAAGTAAAGGTAAAAAATATAAAGAATTTAATAAACCCCATAATACAAAATTCCAACTGGCACCATGCCAAAAACCACTGATAATAAAGACTATAAATGTGTTTATGATATTTCTTGATAAAGATTTTTTACTTCCTCCCAAAGGAATATAAACATAATCTCTAAACCATGTAGAAAGAGAAATATGCCATCTTCTCCAGAATTCTGCAATATCTCTAGAAAAATATGGGTATAAGAAATTTGTCATAAGGTCAAATCCAAAAAGTTTAGCAGTTCCAATTGCAATATCCGAATAACCAGAAAAATCACCATATATTTGAAAGGCAAAAAAAATGCTTGCAATAAAAATAGAACTTCCCGAATATATTGAAAGATTTGAAAATACTTGATCTACAATTTTGGCGCAATTATCTGCAATTACTAACTTTTTAAAAAAGCCCCAAAGTATCTGTTTTAATCCATCTACAGCTTTAGAATAATCGAAAACTCTTTTTTTATAAAACTGAGGAAGCAAATTACTTGCTCTTTCAATGGGGCCAGCAACCAATTGAGGAAAAAAACTTACAAAAGCTAAAAATGAAAATATATCTTTGGTAGGTTCTAATTTTTTGTTAAAGACATCAATAGTATAACTCAATGTTTGAAAAGTATAGAAACTAATACCTACAGGAAGAATAATATTTAAATGTCTTATATTTGGATGAAATCCAAAGAAAGTAAAACATTTGATAAAATTATCTAAAAAAAAGTTGAAGTATTTAAAAAAACCTAGTAAACCTAAATTAGTAATTAAACTAATAGATAAATAGATTTTACGTATTTTATTATTTGTTTCTTTTTGAAGTAACAAACTTATTGAATAATCAACTAAACTAGAAAAAAACAATAGCGATAAAAAACGAAAATCCCACCAGCCATAAAATATATAGCTTACTATTACAAGAAAAATATTTTGATACTTAAGATCAAATTTTTGAATTAACCAATATATAATAAATACAATTGGTAAAAATATTGCAAAATCAATAGAGTTAAAAAGCATATTTTTTAAAGACTATCAAATTAAAATTTTTGTCAATTTTTTTAGATTTAAGTGCTATTTATTATTTTTTTCTTAATCTTTCCAAAAAATAATTTTTTATTTAAACACGGTATAAGATAAAGGATTTAAGCATTTATTAAATTTTCGTATTTCAAAATGAAGGTGACTTCCAGTTGAACGACCCGAACTTCCCATAAGTGCGATCTTACTTCCCTTTGAGACATTTTGGCCAACTTTTACAAGTGTTTTGGATAGATGGCCATATAAAGTCGAATAACCAAGAGGATGAGAAATAATTATGCAAAGTCCGTAACCCCCTTTTTCACCAACAAAAACAACCACTCCATCGTAGGCAGCAAAAATTGGAGAGCCCCAGACATTTGAAATATCAACCCCACTATGAAATCTTCTAAGACCAGTAAACGGATCCCTTCGATATCCAAATCTTGAAGATATATAACCATAGGTTGGAAATTTAAAAGCTATACCATAAGCTTGAAGTTTTTCGGATTGAGGAAGTTCAACATTAGGCAAAAATATTTCTTTTTTACCAACAAGTTCTTCCTTTGTAGATACACCATTAGATATAAAAAGTGAAAGTTCGTCTATATCGAATTGATTAAGAAGTTTATCAACATCATCTATAGATTTTACTTCTTTTACAATCCCCATATTTGTAGGAATTCTTAAAATCATACCAGCAGTAAGTATGTGTGGATTTTTCATTTTACTGATATTCGCAGAATAAATTGCATCTACAGAGATTTGAAATTTTTTAGCTATTGTCCAAAGGCTATCTCCTGAAGAAACTTGATAATCAAAATATTTTACTGGAGTTAGAACAACATCTTCACCTCCAGCTGAAAGATAGATATTTTTGATCTCTGAGGTTGAAATATTTTGCTTAAATTCACTAAAATATGTTCTTGAATAAGGAAGTTTTAGTACTTTTTCACTTGTATTTATCTTAAAATAATCAGAAACTGAAAAAGCTACAAAAATCAGCGAACCTGAAACAAAAAATATTATAAAAATCGTTAAAATTGTTTGAAGACTGAAACTGAAAGGCAAAATAATTTTTTGTTTCCTAAAAATTCTAAGGATACCTCTTAAAAAGAAGTAAAAATCGGAATAATAAAAAGACTTTTGCTTTTGATAGAATATTTTTGAAGAATCAGACTTTGATTTAGTATTATTTTTTTTTCTATGATATTTAATTAGGTTTTTTGAATTGGAATTTTTTTTATCTAATAATATATCATCGGAACCGTAATAATATGGCATCTTTCCACCAAAAAATTATTATAACATTAATATATCGGCAATTTTATCTTTGAAGCTAAAATTCTTTTTCAAGATTTTTTTTTAACTCCTCCAAGAAGTTTAAAGCCTCAATGGGAGTTAACTCATTTATATTAATTCCTTTTAATTTTTCAATAACAATTTTTTCGGAATTTAACATTATTGGTTCAATTTCATCTTCAAATAAGAAATTTTTATCTTTAGTTTTTTTATTCTTACTTTTAACATTTGTTCTCTTTTCAAAAACAATCTCATTTTCGGAAAGAATTTCTAAGATTGATTTAGCTCTTTCTATAACTTTATGAGGCACAGCTGCTAAAGATGCGACATATATTCCATAACTTTTATCTGAAAATCCTTTGATGCATTTTTTTAAAAAAATTACCTTATCTTCCCACTCACTAACCTGCATATGATAGTTTGAAACTTCTGGATATTCATCCTCTAAAAGAGTCAATTCATGATAGTGAGTCGCAAAAAGGGTAAAACATTTAATTTTAGTTACAAGATATTCGCAAATTGCATAGGCAAGGCTCATGCCATCAAATGTTGCAGTTCCTCTACCAACCTCATCTAAAATGACAAAAGATCTTTGTGTTGCAAAGTTAAGGATTTTAGCAGTCTCGTTCATTTCAACAAAGAATGTAGATTGACCAGAGGCTATATTGTCTGAAGCTCCTATTCTCGAAAAGATTGCGTCTAAAATGAAAAACTTACAACTTTTTGCTGGAACAAAACTTCCAATATGGGCAAGATACAGTATCAGTGCTGATTGCCTTAAATATGTCGATTTTCCAGACATATTAGGACCAGTAATAATATTAAAAAATTTATCTGAAGACATAAAAAGGTCATTCGCAATGCACTCTTTGCCAAGGATAATATCTAATACAGGATGCCTTCCTTCTTCTATCTCGATTATTGACTCTTTATAAATCTGAGGTTTAACCCAATGGTATTTCATGGCTATAATACTTAAATTGTTTATAACATCAATATAGGCAATGGACTGAGCAAGTTTTAAACCTTCATCGTAATATTGTATGATTCTTTCGATAATATCATCAAAAACCTTTTTCTGCATCTCACTAAATTGTTCGTTTGCTGATAGGATCTTGGTTTCAAGTTCTAAAAGATAATTTGTCGTAAATCTCTCATTGTTAACAAGGGTTTGCTTTCTTATAAAATTTTTTGGTACTTTGTCTAGATTTGGTTTTGAGACCTCAATAAAATAACCGAAGACTTTATTGTACTTTATTTTTAAGCTTTGTATTCCACTTTCTTTTTTTAATTCTTCTTGATATTTTGTTAATAAATCATTTGCATTATTCACTATATAGTAAAGCTGATCTAAGTCTTCATTATAACCATTTTTTATAATCTGTTGTTCAAAATCTGAAGATGCAGGTTCCAGTAATGATTTTTCTATTAAATCGACAACAGCTAATAAATTTGAGCCAACCTTAAATAGTTCAATTCCGCAATCTTCAAGTATTAAATTTATTGAATTTGCATATAAAATTGAATATTTTAAGTTTATTAAATCTGATGGGTTAGCTTTTTTCAAATAGATCTTTGTAAAAAGCCTTTCCAAATCAAATATCTTTTCAAGTTGCTGTGAGATATTTGAAGTTATATTTAAATCTATAAACTTTTCGATTAATGAATATCTGTTTTCTATCTCCGTTTTATCTTTTAAAGGGAAATTTAACCATCTTTTTAATAATCTTCTTCCCATTGAAGTTTTTGTTAAGTTTATGCTGGAAAACAATGTGTAAGTTTTATCTATTGGTAAAAAAGGTTCGAAGATTTCAAGATTATGAATAGTTCTCGAATCAAGACTTAAATGATCACTTTCTTCTATAAGATTGACTTTTGAAAGTATAGGTTTGATATTTATTTCATTTTCTTTTAGGTATAATACTAAGGCATTTATACATTTTTTAATAAGTAAACTTTTGACACCAAGATCTTCAATCGAATGAACAGAAAAAAAGGAGTTTAGTAAACCATCTATTTGATCTCCATCAAAATAAGACTCTGATAAAGTCGTTGTAAAAAATCTCTTCGATAAATTTTTTAATATTCTATCATCATTAGATATAACTATTTCTGAAGGTTTTATCTTCTCTAAAAATGTATATATCTGTTCAAAAATTTCCTTCTCTTCTTTATTTAATGCTAACTCAGAGGCGAAGAATTCACCAGAAGAAACATCACACCAGCAGATCCCTGCACGAATTTTATCTGCTTCTATATAAATGGAAGAAATAAAGTTATTATCTGTAGCTAAAAGATCCGACTCGATAACTGTCCCAGGAGTTATAACTTCTGTAACCCCTCTTTTGACCATCCCTTTTGCTTTTGCGGGATCTTCCAATTGTTCACATATTACGACTTTATAACCATTAGAGATCAATTTTTTAATATAAATCTTATAGGCATGATAAGGTACACCGCACATTGGATGTCCACTTCTTGAAGTTAAAGTAAGATTTAGTACCCTTGAACCTATATGGGCATCTTCCTCAAACATTTCATAAAAATCACCAAGCCTATAGAAAACTATAAAATCTTTATATTTTGACTTAATCTTAGCCCAATGTTGCATCATTGGAGTGGTGATTTCCATTTAATCTCCCATAATTCTCTTGCTTTTATTTTAATAGGATTTTTTAAAAATAATTTTTTTATTTCATCCTTTTCACTATTATGATTTATTTCACTATCAATATTTAATTATTATTTTTCAATTATTATTCTTTATTATTATTCTTTATTATCATTCTTTTTTTGCAAGAATGAACTGAACATCACCCTTATCAAACTTTTTCGCGAATCTATCTGAAATTGGTTTTAAAAATTTAAGTTTAGAATCTATAGGAATAGATCCCCAAGATTCAACAAAGATAGGATTAAATCCAGCCATTTTTAATAGTGAAATAAGATGAGATCGTCCAAAAAGTGTCAAATGGTCTGGGATTAATGATCTCCATTTTACATTAAATATTTTAGCCCAGATTGAATCTTCTCTCGGTGTCGTAACAAGGATATAACCTTTTGGCTTAGTAATTCTATAAATTTCATTCATAAAATTAATAGGATTTTCAAGATGCTCTATCAAATGAGAAAAATGAATCATATCAAAGAAATTATCCTCATATCTTGCATTTTCAAGAGTTCCATTGTAAATGGTCAGTCCAAAATTTTCATAAGCATATCTACAAGACTGAGTACAGATTTCAACCCCATAAGCATTAGCACCTTTATTTTTTAAGTGATTTAATAACATACCTGTCGCACAACCAACATCTAAGACTCTTTTACCCTTAAATCCTCCAATTAACTTTTCGATTTTACAATCTTCAAACGTCTTTAATTGCAATTGAAAAAAATTTTTATGATTTTCTACCTCATATTGAAAATATTTATCGTCATATCTGTTTTGAATAAAATCATTCTTAGGCCTTGGATTTTGATAAAGAACTCCACATTCACTACATCTTACAAATCTGAAATTCTTTCCTTTATATGCCACTGTATAATCTTTTGATCCACACAAAGGACAATCAACTTCAAGAAAAACTTCACCTTCTCTCGCATTATTTCTCATGTAGAGATCTTTCATTTTATACTCCGATCAAAGACTTTAAAATGTTTTTGACAATAAAAATTTTAATAGTATTTACAAAATCAATAGCTCTTTACAGTGAATTTTTTTTGTATTTCTTTAAAATTATTATTAAAGTCATATACTCTTACCCTTAATATATGCTCTCCATCTGCGACATTTGATATTATATATTTTATAAATTGAGGCCTACTTGATGTTAGTAAAAGTTCAACAATTTTCTTTTTTGAAACTATATCCAGTTTTCTTTCATATATGATTTCATCATCTAGAAAAATCTCTATTTTATATACATTAGAGGTAAAAGCAAATCTTCCAGATAGATAGGTCGAATAAGCATAAATCAAAATAGGTATTATATTGTTCTTATAGTTGGCTCTAAAAGCCACAGCAACATCTTCTTCATTTAAGTAGTAAACATTTACAATAGATACAGAAGTCGAAATAACTGGTTTCAAAAATTCAATAGGATTTATAAAGATACCATTTTCTATTAAAAAACAGTATATGGTGTTTTTAGTAAATTCTATTTCATCCTTAGGTCCTATTTTAAGTGGTGGATATGAAAGATCAGTTAATCCAATGAATTTATTACCACTTTTATATATTGCCAAATCCTTAAAAATACTATCTTGTTGGTATGGAGAGATGGTGTTTTTATTGTAAATCAACTCTGCTGAAAAATTCGAATTTAATTTATAATCAGAAGTATAAAATTGCACAGCTGGTAAAAAAGAATTTGACCAATTACAAAAATCTTTCACTAGAAATATATTTTGTGCTGCTTTGTTAGAGAAAGGTAAAATCATAATAAGTAAGAGAAAAAAAAGACAAATTAAGATTAGTTTTGATTTATTCATTATCAAAGCTCCTGATTCAGTGAAAGAATCCATAATTTATCCTGATTATAAACGGCAAAAACCCCATTTGAATCTATCATCTCTATTTGATATATAGGTTCTCTCAAATTTTTTTTATAAAATCTTTTACTTTTATAATCATAAACCGCTAGTTGAAAATCCTTTGTGTCACTACAGATAAAGACAAAATAAGAATAAAACTCTACCAAATCAAGTATTTCACCTTTTATATTGATATTATTTAGTAATTCAAGTTTTTTTTCTTTATTCCAGTATATTTTATAAAGTAAAAGGGAAGATGGATTTTTGATAATAAGCATTTGATTATCCAATAAATAGGAATAAACAGATGTATAATTTTCATTCAATTGACTTTGGTACAAAATATTTCCATCTTTATTTAATAAATAAATCTTTTGAGGTTCAAAACCCGAAATAATTATAAAATTGTTTGAAGATGAGTTAGCAGATATTGAATAAATAAAAGGTGAATCTTTGATGACGCTTTCAGAAGATATTAATTCGAATGGATTAAAAATATAACAATTCCCATTCATAAGTGAAAAATAAAAACTATTTTTTGTAATCTTATAATCTGTCCAAAAGCAAGAAAATACTTCTTTTTTAATTTCTATTGCTCTATTTTCAAGAGGGACAAACTGAAAAAACGATATTTCAAGCCCGTTTTTTTTAACTAAGGCAAAAAGATTCGAATCTTTACTTGTCAAAGCTATCTCAGCATCTGCTAAATACTTTTTCCCTTCAGTTTTTTTGTCTATAACAAAAAATTGATTTTGTTCTTTGGAGAGTAAAAAATCTTTGCCATTATAAAATATTGAATTTTCGGCAAAGATATCATTAAAATTATAGTTTGAAGAAACCTTAGTTACTTTGTTTATTCTGTTCCAATAAATTATAGAATTTAACTGGAATTTTTTGTCAAATAGATTTAACTTTTCGTTTTCTATTTGAGCTAATATTTTCAAATCAGCAGAATTTACAATTCTTGGTGCATTTAAGAAAAAGACTACTAAAATCACTAAAAATAAAATAAAAGCTATAAATTTTCTAAGCATAGATCTGCCTAATTTTTCTTTATTTTTTGATACAAGCCAATAACCCATCGCCTATCGGAAGAAAAAAGGGAACTATTCTTTTATCTTGAGAGACAAAGCTTAAAAAATGATATAAAATTTTTCCCCCTTGCACATTTTTTCCTTCTTCCATATTTACTAGCTTTAATAAGTTGCCATTAAATAATACATTGTCAAACAGGATTAAACCATCCTTTTTTAGGAAATCAAAACTATCATTGTAATATAAAGGATATTCTCTTTTTGTCCCGTCTATAAAGATTAGATCAAAACCATCGATATTTGCTTTTTCAGATTCTATTAAAAGATTTTCTTTTGAAAAGTCTTTGTTTATAAGATTAACTGGCATACTATTTTTATTAATAAAATCAATTCCTTTTAAGAATCTTTTTTTTTCATGTTCAAAAGAAATAATTTTCTTTATTTTTTCTCTTGCTCCTAGCCAGATAGCCCAGCAAGAAAAACCAGAACCAAATCCAATTTCAAGTATATACTCTGGTTTTTTCAGAAATGATAAGAAGTATAATAACCTTGCACTATTTTTATCTATTGAAGGGACTTTTTCCTGAATTCTTTGTAAAACGAAATAATCCTCATTTTCAATTTCAATGGATTCAATATTTTTATTTAAAATAAAATCAACTAAATCTTTGCTAAGTTCCATATTTTATTTTTTTTATTTTTTTAATTTTTTTTTTATTTTTTTTTAATTTTTTTAATTTTAATTTATTTCCAATTTTTTATTTTCTTTATTTTAATTTATTTCTAATTTTTGCTTTTCTTAATTTTTATTTTTTGGGTTATAATTTCACTTTTCTTTAATTTTAATTTATCTTATTCTTTAAAACTTGAAAAAAAATCAATAAATAAGAATTTCAAAAAGGTAAAAATAAATTTGATATTAAATAAAACTTTTTTCTATTGAAGCATATGCGTTATGATTATGAATAGACTCCATATTTTCTGCTTCAACTTTGAAATACTTTATTTCTGATATTTTTTGAAGTTCATTTGCCACCGCTCTAACTATATCTTCTACAAACATAGGGTGATTGTACGCATATTCAGTAACATATTTTTCATCGACTCTTTTTAAGTATGAATATAAAGGGGATGATGAATTTCTCTCGGCAATATCAACTAGATCTTCTATCCATATAACAGTTTTTGCTTCTATGGTAATTGTGACAAAGGATCTTTGATTATGAGCCGAAAAGTTTGATATTTCTTTTGAACATGGACATAGCGAATGAACTGGAATTATTACAGACAAAGTGTATGAAAATTTATCTGAAAGTGTCGCAGTGAGTTTACAATCATAATCAATATAAGCTTTAGAATGAGAAATTGGAGCTATTTTCTCAATAAAATAGGGGAAATGAAATTCAATTTTAGATTTTTGAGCATTGAGTTTTTGTTTCATAGTCTTCAAAATCTCTTTCAACCTATTGACAGATATTTCTCCATCGACCTTTGAAAGAATTTCTATGAATCGGCTCATATGTGTGCCTTTGTAGTGTGATGGTAAATCTACAAACATGGCTACTTCAGCTACGGTATGTTGAAATCCCCTTTTCTTATCATAGACAGCTATTGGGTATTTAATCCCTTTTATGCCTACATGATCTATAACAAGCGGATGATTTGCCTTTCTATTTTGCACATCTATAAGTTTATCTGAAATCTCGTTGGAGATTTTTTTTGAAGTGTTTTCAGCAGTTTTGTCAAATGGTTTATCTATATTTTTTTTGTTCATAGATTTTACCAATTATTTTATATAATTATCTTTATTATTTGTAACTATTATTTCATTATTTTTCTTTTTAACTAGTTTTTTATTAACTTTCTTCTTAACTAAATTTCTTATTCTTTAATTTTCTTTTAAACTTACTTTTCATTAACTTTCTTAATAATTAACTTTCTTTTTAATTATTTTTCTTCTTAACCAATTTTTCATTAATCTTCTTGTTAATTAATCTTTTTCTCAATTAATTTTCTTATAAAACTAATCTTTTATCATTTCCGTCTTTTCTCTTTTAGTTTTTTTTCTTTTATACTATCATTTAACATTTTTTATTTTTAATAATTTTAACTTTTGATTTATTTTAACTTGAGAGATAAATACACCAAATACTACAAGAAATATACCAGAAATTTTTTGAAGATTAAAACTTTCTTTCAAGATTAAAAATGAAAAAACTGCTGTAAAAATTGGAATTAAGTTTGTGAAAATATTTGCAGAGTTTATACCAATTTCTTTTAATACTTTTGTAAAAAGAACAAATGCCAAAACGCTCGCAAAAACAGTCAATGCTAATAAGTTGGCTACCAGCCTTATATCAGGTTTCACACTTAGAAAATGATTGAAATCGAAAATAAGGAAAAAAGGTAGAAAATAGATAAAACCAAAAGCATTTTGATATTTAATAATAGTAACAGAATCATAGGTAAATGTAAGCTTTTTAGCTACAATACCATAACCGATAGCAGAAATTACTGCAAATAGTAAAAGAAGAATTCCCTTAATAGGGGCATTAAAATTAAAGTTTTTATCTACAACTAGTAAAACTATACCTAATACTGAGATAACTAAACCTAAAAAACCAAATTTTGAAAGTTTTTCCCTGTAAAATAAAAAGGAAAATATTGGTGAAAATACTGGAATCGTTGCAATAATTATGCTTGCAAGAGTCGATGAAACATACTGCATTCCGAAACTTTCCCCCAAGAAATAACAAAAAGGCTCAAAAAAGGCTAGAAGTAAAAATTTTGGTATATCTACAAGAGTAACTTTTTGTTTGGTCTTGAAAAGATTCTGATACAATAAAAGTAAAATTGTTGCAAGAAATAATCTTACAGTGACAACTGTAAATGGTCTATAATAAAGATAAACTATTTTAACCCATACAAAAGAAAGACCCCAAAAAAGCATTGAAAATACCGCTAAAATATATATAAAAAGCTTTTTATTCATATTTTTTTAACTGTTTTCTTATACTCAAAAAAGATTTAAAAGCCCTCTGACTTGCAGTTTTATTCAAATATCTTTTCTTATATTCATTCGGAGCAAACATCAAGTTATTGTATATATTAACGAAATCTAAGATATCTTTATAGTTTTTAATCTGATAATTTTTAAGCTGCTCTGCTGTAATAAAATCTTGTTTTAATATTTTAGCAATTTTTTTTATGTATATTTTCAATGCTTTAAACAACAGAGGAGGAAAAATAAGAGAAAGAAGTACTATAATTTGATTTTTTAAAAGAAATAAAATTAATATGAAAATTAATATAAAGATAAGATAAATAAAGTTTCTATAAGAAATCTTAAATTTGTTTTCATCTTCATCTATGTTATTTTCCACCTTTCTTTGTTGAGGTACAAGCTGTTTTTCTAGTTTTAAGATCTCTTCTAACAGTGCAGATTCGTTCTGATCTATCGGTTTTTCAAAAGGTAACATCTCATCTTCAGATATTCTATCACTCGTAGGATCTATTGGTATCCAACCATATTGATCACAATATACTTCAACCCAGGAATGAGCATTGAAATCATAAAATCTATAAAAATCCAAAATTTTATTATCTTGAATAGCTTTAAATCCTCCAACAACTCTTGCTGGTATTCCATAATACCTTAATAAAAGCGCATAGGCAGAAGCGAAATGGGCACAATATCCTTTTTTAGTTTTAAATAAAAAAGAGATAATTCCTTCATATCCTTCTTTTTGAAATGTAGATATCGAATAGTAAAAATTTTTCTTGAAGTAATTGTAAAAAAAAATTATAAAATCTGCTCTATTTTTGTAAAAATCTTTATACTTATCTATCAACTCTAGTATCTGCGGATCCTTTTTACCAACATCTGTATATTGTAAATATTGATCATTGCTTAGGCTATTTGAAGAAAAATCAATATTATCGATGAATTGCTCAATATCCTTGACAGATTTGGAGTAGGTTGAAAAAATAGAGGTAAATTTTGAGCCATCTATTTTCATATAGGGAACTATTTTATATGGTTCATTTGGTCCAAAGACAACACCTTCAGACAAATTTAAGTTATAGACTGTGATCTGTTCAAAAGATCTGCTACCTTTTATATAATTTTCATCTTCCCAGCTTTCATTTAGTAAGATAGGAGGGAATGGAAGATCCCTTTTTGTAAAGTGAAAACCTTTTTCTCGAGAAAATTCTGGGTAAGAAACTGCTTTAAGTAGTTTTGAGTCCTGGATTTTTGCTATGAAAAGTAAAATACCCTTAAATTTATAGTCTGTTTTTAAGTTAACCTGATCATTAAAGTTGAACTTAAAAAGATTTTCCACTAAAAGATTTGATTCTTCTTTTTCATTAGTTATCTGGACTATGAAAAATGAAGCTAAAGCTAAAATTAATAAAATTAATAATAAAAGTATTTTTGCATTATTTTTTTTATTTGCCTTTGAAATAAAATAGTAGTAAAAAATTGAAAAAAAGAATATTGAGATTGAAAATACTATCAAGGATATGATCTGAGAGTTTGCTAAAATTGAAATTAAAAAGCTTAAAATTAATGCAAAGCCTAAAAATATATAGTCATTTTTCGAAAAGTAGTAAAAAAGATAATATATTACTATGCTCAAAACGGTAAAAATTGAAAAGTATACAAACAAGATAATTGAGAGAAACAAAATCTTTGACAACAAAAAGCTAGTTAAAAATGAAAAAATAAATAAAAACATTATCGAAACTAAAATAATTAATAAGATTCTAGAAAAATTAGTAAGTTTTCTAAAACTTTTTGAGTTGAATAAAAGTAGAATAAATGTAGGGAAAAAGATAAAAATAAAAAATGGTATTTTTGTTATAAAAAACAGTAAGACTGAGACCAACATTGATGATAAGGTCGATAGTATTATTAAAAATCTATTTCTCTTGAAAAAATATAGTAATTTTGACTTATACAATAGGATACCTTTTTTCATATAATACATCATATTCAGAGTAATTTGAAAAATAAAATCTTGTAATATAGCTTAAAGTTGGTTTTTTAATGAAAAGGCTTAAAAAATTTGGGGTACTATAATAATTTTTTTTATCTAAAGAGAAAAATTCTTTTAATGTTATATAATAAATAGATTTATTCTTGGGAATCCATAACTCTTTTCGCGGATTTTTCTTTACAGCACAGGCGGAAAAAAACAATAACGAATTAAGACTAAACTGATAGGATATACCTTCTTCCTTTTCTTTTTGATAAATATTAAATAATTCTTTTTGAATAGTCAAGTCATCATTATCCTTAAATATTTTTCCGTTTAATGAAAGATTAAAATTGTTTTGTAAAAGTGCCTTTATAAGATGGTATATTTTATAAATTATAAGATTTGAGAAAAAATAATTTTCAGAATAAATTCCACAAATAACAATAGGTAAAAAATTAAAAGAAGTCTTTTCAAGCCAATCTGTTCTAACTTTTATCTCATCTGTTACAGCGTAAACTCGCCATAAAATTTTTCGAATGTCGTCACCAAAAAGATAATCTCTTATCAAAACAGAATCATCCAGTGCTTTAAACTTTCTTATATCATTACTTGAAAGAGGAAATATTCCATTTTGATTAAAGGTACTACTGTATGAAAAAAAATTATAAAATTCGGTTGATTGAAGCTTTATTTTAAATACTAAAAATTTTAATGGATCGGAAAAGATAAGATAAAATTTAATTACTTTGTGTTTTCCTCGATAAAATGGTATAGCATTAAAACAACTTGTTTTTTGGTCGTAATAAAAAGGTATTTGGCATTTATCTGAAACTAGTATAAGGTTAAACTGAGTAAGGAAAAAGAAAGAAGAAAGCTTAAAATCAAATCTAAGTAAGCTGTTTCGTATTTCTTCTGGAATTTGGAAAATACTTTTTATTCTATTCTTGTTTTTCAAGATATATAAAAATAAAATCAAATAATAAAGTAAAAAAATCGTAGAAAATGTTATACAAAAAATAAAAAGAGACTTAAATACCATATTTGTTCTCAAAAAAAAGCAGATTATAGAAATAATTAAAAAAATGATAATCATTAATATAACCTTTGTGCCATAATATTATCAATGAACTCGACAAGATAATTTTTTTCCCTTTCTGAGTGAAGTCTATGAGAAATTACTGGTATTACAACCTCTTTAAGATCTTGGTCGATGCAAAAAGAATCTGCTCTTGTTATTAGTGCATGAGCCTTAACTGCATTTAAAAGATGTAAAAGAGCTCTTACAGAAAAACCATGAGTGAAATTTTGATCTTCTCGCGATTTTATACCAATCTGATTTATTATATCTATTAGTTTTTCATCGATATATATCTCTTTAATAATTTTTTTTATCTCTTTTATCTGTGATATTTTTATGACTTTTTTTATAGAATTCGGATCAAATTCTAACATATTTTTTATTAAAATATTCTTTTGCTGTTCTTCATCTGGATAGCCAAGGCTAAGGCACATTCCAAATCTATCAAGTGAAGATATTGGTAAAGGAAAAGTCCCTTCAATTTCAATAGGATTTTGAGTTGCTATAACAAAAAAAAGTTCATGCATCTTATAGGTTTTACCAAAAGCAGTCACCTGATTTTCTCCCATAGCTTCAAGTAAAGCTGATTGAACCTTAGGGTTGCCTCTGTTTAACTCATCAGCTAGCAAAATCCCTGTAAATACTGGACCTTTTATAAACACAAATTGCTCTTTTTCTCTTGAGAATATTTCATTGCCAATGATATCATATGGAAGTAAATCAGCAGTGAATTGAATTCTTTTAAACTTAAAATCCTCATCATCTTCTGGATCAATTGCAGATATTAATGTTTTTGCTAAAGTAGTCTTCCCCATCCCTGGTAAATCTTCTAAAAGAAGATGCAAACTGGAGAAAAAGGAAGTCAATACAAGATTTATAGTTCTTTCACTTACCTTGACTCTAGATAAAATTTCATTTTTAAAATTTTGAATTAATTCACCATATTCGTAACTTTTAAAATTGGACATCAAAAATTCTCCCCGATATTTTTTTTAGAAACTTCTCTGGACCAATCTCTAAGGCATCGATACTTTTAAAAAATTTGATTATATTTCCTTTATCATTTTGAAGCAGATTTTCAAGATGAGCTAATGATTCTAATTTTATATTATCTCTTATAAAACTTATAAAATAAACTTTTATCTCTTTGTTGTAAAGATCAAGGTTTTTATCAAAAATATGAGTCTCAATCTCACCCTTTGTACCAATAAAGGTCATTGAAAAATCATAATTATAAGAATTCAAATCATCTTTTTTATATGCTGTTATAGTAGCATAAACGGCAGGTCTTGGAATTATCTGCTCATAAATATAAATATTTGCAGTAGGAAACTCTATAAGTCTACCGAAATGTTTACCAGATTCTACAAGCCCTTTAATATAAAAAGGTTCAAAGAGGTATTTATTTATTAAGAAATCACCACTAATTATATGTTGTCTTATCATAGTTGATGATATCAACTTCCCTTCTTTATAAAGTAATGGTATAATGGTAACAAATACATTATTGTTTTCAAAATATTTTTTTAATAAAGTACTATTACCACTTTTGCCTTTTCCGAATGTAAAATTTTGACCGACAACAACATCTTTTAAGTGTGAATTAGATGATAAAAATTTAAGGAAGTCATCTGCACTTAAATTTTTGAGATTTGAATTGAATTCGAAGACAAAAATGTAATCAATTCCCAATCTTTTAAAATATTCAATCTTTGAGGTAATTGGAAAGATTTGGGTATTTAAAAAATTCTCTTCAAATAAAGCTGCTGGTTTATTACTGAATGTTATTAAAACTTTTTTATATCCCTTTTCAAAAGCAATATCAAATGTCTTTTTTAATATCGTTTGATGACCAAGATGAAGACCATCGAAATTTCCAATGGTCAAAACAAAATCATGATTTATTTTTGGAAAATCTTCAAGAAGATTATAGGAAATTACTGCCATATCTTAGACTTTTATAAAATTAAATTTTATCGATAAGATCAAGAACTGCTTCACCTTTTTTATATCCAAAATCTATTATAAATTGTAACTTAGGAACAGCTCTAATTTTAACATTTTCCACAATTTTTTTTCTAAAAAAACCAGATATTTTATTAAAAGCATCAACCTCTTTTTTGTTTAATTCCAAATCATCAGATGATGGAATTATAAAGATTTTTGCAAATTGCCTATCTTTTGAAATTTCAACCTTACTTATAATGGTATTATTATGTATATCTTTATGATCGACTTCATATCTTATAGCAGTTTGAATAATATGAGAAATTGCTTCTGCAAATCTAAGATTTTTTAAATTCTCTGTCATTTTTAAATTTTAACCTTTCGATTCGCTTTCCTTCTTTGCATCTTCTTTTTCTTTATTGTCCATGGCTACAAGTTCTTCAAAGTTAACTTTTTCTTCAACATTTTTATAAAGTTCTAAGATATCACCCTCATTTAAATCATTAAACTTTTCAATCGTTAACCCACATTCGAGTCCTTGCTTAACTTCTCTTACTGGATTTTGAAAATGATAAAGTGTAGAAATCTTTCCAGTAAAAATTACTACATTTTCTCTATAAACCCTACATAGTGAATCTTTTGTTATAACGCCTTTTGTTACAAAACCACCGCCGACGACTCCAATACTTGGGATCTTGAAAATCTGTCTGATTTCAACCTCTCCAATGACTTCTTCTCTAATTTTAGGAGCAGCAAGACCAGAAATTGAATTTTTAATATCCTCGATTACATCATATATAATATTGTATCTGCGAATTTCAACCCCTTCTCTTTCAGCTATTAATTGAGCTTCTTTTGTTGGTTTTGTATTAAAACCTATTATTATAGCCTTTGATGTTATTGCTAAATTTATATCTGATTCAGTTATGGCACCTACAGAGAAATGTATAACATTGACATTGATCTTTTGAACAGATAATTTTTCACATGAAGCCTTAAGAGCCTCTGCCATGCCCTGAACATCTGCTTTAATAATTATATTAAGTTGTCCTACTTCACCTTTATTTATCTTAGAAAGAATGTTTGCAAGATTAATATTACTTTCCTTTTGCTTTTCAAGTATTTCAATCTCTCTTCTTTTTCTTGCAATTTCTTTTGCTGTTTTTTCGGAATCAACAACACTAAAAATAGAACCGGCATCTGGTAGCTGCTCGAAGCCAATAACTTCGACTGGAGTTGAAGGATAAGCAATTGTTAGTTTCTTTCCATTTTCATCGGTCATAGATCTTACTTTACCTTCATAATTCCCGGCGATAAAGACATCCCTCTCTTTTAATACTCCATTTTTAACAAGGACAGTAGCAATAATACCTCTTCCTTTATCCAATCTTGATTCAAGTATAACTCCTTCTGCCCATTTCTTAGGATTATAATCGGCTTTTAAGTCCAATAACTCGGCGATAAGTAATATTGAATCTAACAGTTCATCTATACCAGTTCCTTTTAATGCAGATATTTGGACATATATTGTTTCTCCACCCCACTCTTGAGGAAGTAAGTCTAAATTTGAAAGATCAGTTTTAATTTTTTCTATTTTTGCACCAGGTTTATCGCACTTATTTATAGCAACTATTATAGGAACTTTTGCTGCTTTTGCATGATTTAATGCTTCAATAGTCTGAGGCATAACTCCATCATCTGCTGCTACTATTAAAATGGCAATATCTGTTACACTGGCTCCTCTTGCACGCATGGAAGTAAAAGCTTCATGTCCAGGAGTATCAATAAAGACGATTTCTTCACCTTTAACTTTTACCTTATATGCTCCTATTCTCTGTGTTATCCCTCCAACCTCACCATCCGCGACATTTGTTTTTCTAATTTTATCAAGCAATGTTGTTTTACCATGATCAACATGTCCAAGTACCGTAACTATTGGAGGTCTTTTCTTTAACATTGGTTCAATATCTGCTTGGATAGGTATCTTTATTGAATCCATTATCGAGGTTCTTTTAACCTTACAATTAAAATAGGACAACAAAATTTCAGCAGTGTCTGCGTCAAGGACCTGATTTATGGTCACTGTATTACCTATTTCAAAAAGCTTTTGGATTAAAACATTAGCTTTAATATTCATCTTTTTAGCAAGGTCTGAAACTGTAATCGATTCAGGAATTTCAATTTCTTCAGGTATGGCGAATTCAGTTTCTTTTTTCTTTCTAATTGTATGTGTTAACTTATTATGAAGTTCATCTTTTTCTAATGTTTCATACTCAATTTCGCCAGTTTTTTTCTTTTTATTCTGATAATTTGAAACTTCTGGCTTAATCTGCATAACAGGTGTGGTTTTAAATGTTTTGTTATAATTAAATTGCCTTTGCTGACCGTATGGTCCAGTCTTTTTAGTTGTAGTATCTTCTTTTGTAACAGGTTTTTTTATATATATCCTTTTTTTATGATGCTCTGTTTCAGTTTTAGAGGCAGTTGAAGATGGTGTATAAGTATATTTTTTATTGTAAGAAAAAGAAGTAGTTGTTTTTTCAGGTTCACTACTTGTAGTTATCTCTTTTGTTGGTATCTGTTTTTCAGTTTGTTTTAATATTTTTTCCTTTGCTTCTAAAGTGACTTCTTCGGTTTTTAACTCTTCGCTTTTTTCTTTATGAGGATGTTTTTTTACTTTTTCTTCAACTAAAGTAACTTCCTCTGCCTTTTCTTCTTCTATCTTTTCCTTTTCTTTTTTAATTTTAGGTCTTTCAGCTTTTACTTCGACTTTTTCAAATTTTACTTCTTCTTTTACTTCAATATTTTTGCTAAGTACGACTTCGCTATCTGGAACTAAAGTCTCTTTCTTTACGGGAGTCTCAACTAATTCTTCTTCATTTTCAAAAGAAGCAGTTTGTTCTTCAGTTTTTAGGGATGTTTTCTTGATGATTTTCCTTTTAATAACTAATTTTTTCTGAGGTTTTTTATAAACTTCAATCTCTTTATCTATCTTTTCTTGAATCTCAGTAGATAGCAATTCTTCCGGATTTACATTTAATTTTTCAATAATTGATTTAATCTGAATATCTGTCAATTCTTTTTCTCTTAAATAAGTATTAATCTTAATTTTCTTCATACAAAATTATTGACTCCCATTTACAAACTAACATATAATTTTCAAAAGGCAATTTATATTAATCTTCATCGGCAAATTTAATTCCACAATATGGACATTCAGTTGCATCTGGATCAATATTTTTACCACAATTTGGACAAACTGTAAAAGATTCTTCTTCCTCATATTCTTCATCTGATTCTTCTTCAATTTCAACATTCTGTTCGATAAAATGTCTAATTTTGAAAAGTTCATCTGTAGTCAAAGATGAAATTGTTCTAAGTCTATCATTTTCATACCAATCAATTAATGAAGAAACGACATCTATTCCAGCTTCTTGAAGTTTTTGGATTAAATCTCTTCCTAAATGATCGACTAATACAGAGATGGAATCTTCCTCTCCAATTTCTTCAAGCTCATTTTCTTCCTCTTCGATTTCATATATAGATTTAGAAAGCATCTGTTCTGCTTCTTTACTTATCATTTTATAGATTTCTGAATTTATGAATTCTTCTCTTGTTTCTACTACAATTTTCCATCCGGTTAATCTGCTTGCAAGTTTAACATTTATACCATTTTTACCAACAATCTTATCTTTTTCATCCTTTCTTTCAACGACAAATATACATCTTTTTTTGCCCTCAGATTCTTGGATTTTTATAATCTTTCCCTGACCGAACTTTGCAACATTTAATGCATTTTTAATAAATTGCTCTTCATCTGTAGAATATTCGAGTACTTCAATAACCTCGTCAGATATCTCTGCTCTTATTGAAGAAATTTTACTAGAATTCTTCCCTAAAATAGTTCCAATAGGGTCTTTAGATGAGCTCTTTGTCCATACAGCGACTTTAGTCTTAAAGCCTGGTTCTCTCACAATTTTCTTAATCTCTATCTCTCCCCTTGCTACCTCATCGACCTGATCTTCGATAAGTTTATAAACAAATTTTGGGTCTGCTCTTGAAAGAATTACGGTAGGAGAAGCTTTCTTATTCTTCTGCTTATTTGGTTGTGAATCCTCGATTTCTGCAACTTTAAAGGAATTTGCTTCAACTTTTTTAATAAGGAATTTTTTTGATTCATTAGGTTTTATATTCTCGATTGGTGATTGCTCTTCCTGTGGTAATATTGCTTCTATCTTATTATCATCGAGATATACATATAATATGCCTTTGCTTGCTCTATGAACTTTCCCAAGAACAATAGTTCCTTCAAGTTTTTTGTATTCTTCATACAGTTTGTTTCCAACATAGTTTTGAATTTCTTGAATAAATGTATCAATTGCTGTTCTAACAACAGTAGAAGGAAAACTTTCATAATCTACTGGGACTAGGATGGACTGACCAATCTCTATATTTTCATCATACTTTTTAGCTTCTTTTAGTGATATCTCTTTCAAAAGAAGTTCTGGTTTTTTAACCACTTCTTTTTTAATAAAAATTTCAAGCCTATTCTTATCTGATTTAGCAATTTCAAGGTCTACATCTGCTGTTTTATCCTTTTTCTTGTTTTCCTTAGAGCTTCCTTCTGTTTTATATAGATAATTTCTATATGCAACAATCAAAGATTTCTTAAAACAATCTAAGACCGCTTCATTAGAAATATTTTTATCTTTTGCAATAGTCTCTATTTCATTATAAAATGAATCTGCTGAACTTGATGTTTTTCTTCTTGTCATATTTCCTCCGGAAAAAATGTTGTTTTGACTTTAATTATCCTATCTAATGGTATAGATATGATATTCTGATCGTTATTATTGCCAAGTATGTTATTTTGTAAATTTTTAGTAGTATTGTCAATATCACCGATCTTTTTCAATTTCTTCTTATTCTTTTTATTTTTTTCAAATTTTTTAATGCTGACAGATTTATCAACAAAAGTAAGTATTCCTTCTTCTTCTATTGTTTTTTCTTTATCTTCCATAATGTCTGTGTAAAAAATTTTAACAGGAGTTTGTAAAAAAAGTTCTAAGATATTAAAGGAATCTTTTCTAATTTCAAATCCTATTCCAGGACTTTGAACCTGTAAGTCATAATCTTCTGGAATATATCCTGATAAAATAGAAGAAACAAATTTACAATCATTTAAAGTAATTCCTCCTTTTCTCATAATTGTTACTAAAATTGTCTTTCTTGATCCAATATTTAATGAAATCAAATGAATATCATTTATTGGAAAAATTTCTGAAAACTTTTGTTTTAATTCTTCAAAAACACTTTTGAAATTATTATTTCCCAAGCTCTTTTCCTTTATTAATCCATCATTAATCGATCAAAAAAGATTTTTTATTTTTATAAAAATTAAAAAAAAATAAAAATGGCCAAAAATAAATATGGTAAGATCAAAAATAACAAATAGGAACTATATAAAAATTTAAAAAAATAAAAAAAGAGACGATAAAATCGCCTCTAAAAGCATTAATAGTACATATTTTTGTATTGTCAATATATTTTTCTTTTATTTTTTAATAAATATAATATTTTTTTCTTACTTTTTTATGACAGATACAATTTTTCATAGGAACTAAGAATGACTTTACTAGAATTTCCTATTTACAAACTTATTATAGTATTTTTAACAATATTTTTTGCAGGTCTTGTAGACTCTATTGCTGGAGGTGGTGGCATCTTATCTATTCCAGCTTATCTTTTTTTAGGCCTTCCAGGGCATATGGTTTTAGGAACAAATAAATTTTCCTCATCCTTTGGAACCTTATTTGCAACTCTAAGATTTGCAATATCCAAAAAGATAAACTGGATTATCGGTATAATATCAGTAGTTTTTGCATTATTAGGTTCAACAATAGGTTCAAGATTGGTTCTTTTAATACCAGTAAATTTTATCAAAATTTTACTTATAATTTTAATACCAATTATAACCATTATTACATTGTTACCAAAAAAACAAAACAACAAATCACCTAAGCAAGAAGTAAATTTTTTGAAAACAAATGAAGGCTTGATTTCTCACAATGAATATTCAAATAAAAAATTTACAATTTATTTGATAACTGCTATCTCTAGTTTGATTATAGGGATGTATGACGGTTTTTTTGGACCGGGGACTGGAACTTTTTTTATTTTAGTATATACAGCCTTATTGCATTTTGACATGACTACATCATCGGCAAATGCAAAGGTGGTCAATTTATCTTCAAATATTGCAGCATTGATAACATTTTTAATATATAAAAAAGTCTTTATCCTACTTGGTATTATTTGTGCAATTTTTTCAATTTTAGGCAATCTCTTAGGTTCTTCTCTTGCAATAAAAAAAGGAAGCAAAGTGATAAGACCTTTTTTCATCTTAGCACTGTTGCTTCTCTTTTCAAAAGTCGTCTATGACCTTTTTTTCATAAGATAGCTTTTTTTAAATTATCTAGTTAATCTTTCAAGTCTTCCCCTATCAAATCCAATTATTATTTCACCGTTGAAATCTATGACTGGAACTCCATTTTGACCTGATTTCCTAATCATTTCCATTGCAGCTTGCTGATTTCTTGATACATCGATATCCTCAAAAGGGACATTTTTACTTCTAAGAAAATCTTTTGCCATTGAACAGTATGGACATGAAGGTGTTGAATATACAATAACCATAAAAACTCCTAAAATTTTATTATTATTTTTTAATATAATAATTAGAACCCTAACAGTCAATAGGTAAAAGAATTTTTTTAAAACTAATTCAGAAATTTGAATAGATTCTACTGAATAGCTGAAACAAATAACTGAAAATGCTATAAACAAATTAATGTCATGAAAATTTAATACTATAAAAAATTTAATGTCAAAAAATATTAATGCCAATAAAAAAATAATGCTATAAAAAAAATTAAATAGAAATAATATTTAACCACTTATACTCCAGATAGATTCACCATTTAAGATTTTTGAGAAAGTCTGTGAAAAATGTCTTCCATCTATTGGTTTACCTATAAAGCCATCAAAACCAGCTTCTTTCGCTTTTTCTATATCTTGGTTCATAACAGAAGCTGTTAAAGCGATGACTATTGAATTTTTTGTTTTGTCATTTGATTTTAACTCTTTTAATATCTCATAGCCATCTTTTTTAGGAAGATGAATATCTAAAAAGATTAGATCAATATTTTTATCTATATTTAACAATAAATCTATTGGATCCTTATCGCAGCTTAAAATATGATCTTTATCTACCCCTTCAAAACATAATAGTTTTTTCATAAGGAAAAGGTTATTCGGTTCGTCTTCAACTATAAGTATTAATATAGAATCCTTGTTTAGTTTTTGATTCATTTTAATTTTCCGTTGTTATTTTTTTGTGAAATAAAATTACTTTATTTTTTCAATCACTTTTATTTATCTTGCTTCTTTTTTGCAAAATTTTAAAAAATTTCTCTTTAGAAAATTGGTCTTTTCTTATATATTCTATTTTTCTTTGTTTAACATATTCTTTTTCCTTATTTGTAAGATCTCTATTGCTTACTATGATGATATTTGGTAAAGTTGAAAGATTAGTTTCAAGTTTTCTTAAAAGTTCAAAACCATCACTATCTGGGAGCATTAAATCAAGGATAACAATCTCTTTTCCACTCATCGTGGATATCTTTTCCATTCCTTCCTTTGATGTTTTAGCAGTAGTAATATTGTACATTTTTTCTGTAATAAATGAAGTGAGTATATCAATATTGTTTTTATCATCATCTATTATTAAAATTGTTCCCTCATCTTTATTTATATTTAAATTGTTAAAAATTTCTTGAAGTTGATACCTTTCTGTAGGCTTAGTAAGATAACCATTAGCCTTAAGTTCTTTTGCATAAGATATTTCATTCAATATTGAGCAAACTATAACAGGTATGTTCATATACTTTTCATCTGATTTGATCTTTTTCAATATTGTCCATCCATCTATCTTAGGCATAATAAGATCCAAAAAGATGAGATCGGGTTTATATTTATCTATTAGAACAAAAACTTCATCGGCTTTTATAGTACTTATAATCTTCCATTTTTTATTTAATTCTTTATCTATATATCTTATGAAATCTTCTTCATCGTCAATGATAATAATATCTTTACTTATTTCATCTTTTATATCTGGATTAATTATTTTAGTATCTTTCAAGTTTATTTGTGTGGTTGATGTTTTAAATTCAAGATTTTTTCTGTAAGGTATGGTAAAATAAAATATAGAACCTTTTCCAAACTCAGATTCTACCCAAATTCTTCCTCCATGCATCTCGATAAATTTCTTGGCTATAGGAAGCCCTAATCCAGTTCCTTTAATTTCTCTATCTGTCCCACCATTTATTTGAACAAATTCCATAAAGGCTTTTTCAATATCTTCTTTTTTTATACCAATGCCTGTATCTTCAACTGAAAACAAAAAGTTCTCATCATTATTAAGTTTAATACTGAATTTGATATAACCTTCTTTTGTAAATTTGACTGAATTTGATATCAAGTTAAACAAAATCTGCCTCAACCTTGTTTTGTCTGCATATATATCAGGTAAATCTTGCTGTATATCTGTTATTAATGAAATTGGTTTATGATCTATTAATACTTGAGCGTTACTTAATATTGAACCAACAATTTCATTTAAATTAAAATATTCTTGATATAACTCCATTCTTCCCGATTCTATTTTAGCTAAATCAAGTATATCATTTATTAAAGATAGAAGATATCTTCCAGATTCTTCGATCCTTTTAAGCATATCAAATTCATCTGGATAATCTTTCTCTGGTAAAGTTTTTTGAATCAAAAAGGAAAAGTTTATTATTGAATTTAATGGAGTTCTAAGCTCATGACTCATATTAGATAGAAACTGGGTTTTCATAAGATTTGCATATTCTGCTTCTTTTTTAGCTTGGTTTAATTTTTCATACAATTTGGCGTTATGTAAAGCAACACTAATTGAAGAGGCAATATTTTCTGCAAATTCTTGATCATGAAGATTAAATTTATCCTCATTTTCTCCTCTCCAAATAACTAAAACACCTTGTACTTCATCTTCTGAAAAAAGAGGAATGGACATTATTTTTTCATTTTCGGAACCTTCTTCTGTTCCTTCAAGCTGTACTGCATAAGGGTTATTATTTAAATCATTTTCAATAATAATTTTTCTTTCTGCAATACTTTTACCGACTAACCCAACTGAAGGGACAATCTTATCTTTCAATATTATCTCAGAATCTTTCCCTATAGCAGCAACTCCATAAAAATTACCATCATCTTTTTTTAAATATATCGCAGCTGTTGTATGTGAAATAATGGGAAAAACAATCTCTATTATTTGCTGAACAATTTTACTTAAATCAAGAAATGAGGTTATTTCTCTGCTTATTTCTGCAACAATTTTTGATTCTATTTCCCTCTTTTTTGTTTCATTAAATAAATAAGCCTTTTCAACAGCAACACTTATAGAATTCGCTAAAAGTTCAAGTAATTTTATATCTTCTTCGGTAAAATAATAAGGTATATCATACTGCTGAATAGAAATTATCCCTATGACTTCATCTTTAGATATTAATGGAACTCCAACCCAAGATTTAGGTGATTTACTTTTTATTATTTTTCCACCCAGCTTTTCTAATTCTTCTTTCGTTATATCATTATAGATTTTTGTCTTTTTTTCTTTTATTACGATGGATGTTAACCCCTCTCCTAGTTTCATAGGGGCAACTATTTCATTTTTCCCATAGATAGAAAAATAGGGCGTAAATATCTTTTCTTTTTCTTTATCTAGATAACCTATATATACGACATCACATTTGAATAATTTCAAAGCTGATTCTCCAAGTAAGACACAAAGGTTATCAATTTCTATAGATTGATTCATTGCATCGAATACTGTTTTGATAGATTCAAGTTCATTTATTCTTTTTTTCTGCTCATCTTTTAGTATTTGATTTTGAAAAGCAATAGCAATATATGAAGCAAAAGATATCGCTAAAAAAATATGCGAGGACTGATATAAATCTATCTCTTTTGATTCAAAAAATATGACACCTATAACTTTGTCAGCAATAATTATAGGGATTCCTAATTTTGAATGTATATCTGAAGCAAAGGGAAGGTCTTTTTCATAAATATCTATATATTCAGTTTCCTTTTGAATATCAGGGACACAAAAAGGATTTTTAGTTTTTAATATCTTTTTTATAAAAGGCGAATCCTCAATATTAAATACTGGGTTAATTTTATATGAACTATCAATAGTGTTAATATAAGCTTTTAAAATAGCTTGATTTCTTTCTATCGAAAAAATTAATGCCCAATGAAATGATAACATTTGATGAACTTTTTCAATTATCGAATAAAAGAGTTGTTCCGATGAAGTATCAGAAGTTATTAAATCAACTATATCCAAAAAAGTATGGGTAATCCTGTCAAAGCCAGAATAATTAATACCTTTTTCTTCTTTTTTCATGATATGTTCACTTTAATTATAAAATAATAATCATCTTAATACAAGTTATTTATAAAAGTTTCGATTAATTGATTTGAAGCAATTTTATATAAAATTTACTATCAATTACATTTTCTTTGACATTCTAAAGAAGCTAGATAATTTATTTTCGATGGAAAAACTAACAAGAGAAGAGATTAAATCGCTATTATTATTATCTATCTCTTCATTATTCGATGGAATTACTCAAGGGATTCTTGTTCTTCAGGAATCTATCGCTAAAAAAGCACTTTTTGCTTCAAATTTTGATATCTCTTTAATTGGTGTAATAGCCAATGGAACTATGCTTTTTTCTTTTTTTATTTCCTACTTTTTTTCAAATAAAAATAAGAAAACATTAATAATAGCTGGATACCTCTTTTGCAGGGCTATCTTTATTTTTTCTTTTCTGATTTCAAATAGCAGGATTTTTTTATTATTTCTTTTCTTCTTTCATGTGCTTTTTTCAGTACAGGTTCCAGTATTTAACTCATTTTTGCAGAGTAAATTCAAAAATAATCGTGGTTATGTTTTTGGTATTACAAGGATGATTTTAATATTTTTTATAATGATTACTTCGTATTTTGCAGGTAAATTTCTAGAGATATCTCCATCGAAGTATAAATTACTTTTATCATTAGTTGCTGTACCTTCTTTCTTTACCTATTCAATTTATTTCTATCTAGAATCTGGCAATATTTATCCAAAAAGGAATCTAAAAGAAGAAAGTACTATCAAAACTGATATAACAAAGATTACTAAAAACAAGGATTTTGTATTTTTTGAAATTGCCTTTATGATATATGGTTTTGCTTTTATGATAATGGTTCCAGCTGTTCCCATCTATTTACTTCAAAAGTTGAAATTTTCTTATTCTGAGATGTCTTTTGTTCAAGGAATACTTGCCCAGATTGTTATCTTCCTTTTAACTCCATTTATTGGAAGACTATATGATAAGATAAATGTTTGGAAAGTTGGAACTTTTTCATTTTTAACTTTAGTACTATACCCATTTTTCTTCTTTTTATCTTATCTTTTTAACACTAAACTATTTGTTTACCCTGCTTTTTTAACTTATTCTTTAGGTCTTGCAGGAATAAATGTTTTATGGAATGTTGGTTCAATAACATTTTCAAAAAAAGATAGTAACTCATTTTTATATCAAGGATTTCATGTATCTCTAACAGGGATAAGGGGTATTTTAGGTCCAATATTAGGCTATATTATACTATCGACAATGGGTTTGATCTGGAATTTTATTTTTTCAATAACACTTTTTGCAATTGCTTCACTGGTAAATTTCCTATATTCAAAAAAGGCATTAATAACTAACAATTAAAATATTATAAAATGAGAAAATTCTGATCTTATGCTTAATCTAAATCAAGAAGTAATAATAAACAATTAGAATATTTTAAAATAAAAACATTCGGGTCTTTTGCATAAGCGAAATCAAGAAGCAATAATTGACAATTAAAATATTTTAAAACAAAATTTGAAATAAAATCAATAATTAAAGCATCATTGAGTTAAAATATCAAGAATTTCTTCCGCAGTTTTAGCCTCAAGTATCTCTTTTCTTATCTGCTCAGTCATTGTTCTAGCTATCTGAGAAAGTAGTTCAAGTCTATTACTCCCTGATATTGGACTTAAAATCAAGAAGAAAAATTTCGAAGGTTTACCATCTAATGACTTAAAATCTATCCCTTCTCTATGTATTCCGAAGGAGCAGATTATTCTATCTATTCCTTCAATCTTTGCATGTGGGATAGCGATGCCATCAGTAAGTCCAGTACTCATTTCAGATTCTCTTTTCATAAGTTCATTAAAAGCATCTGCAAAATCTATTGAAGGATAATCTTCAATAATTACTCCTAAAAGTTCCTGAATTATATCTTCTTTACTTTTACCTTTTAAGTCCATTATAATATGCTCTGCTTTAATATATTGAGGATCAATTTTCAAAATATTTTCTTCTTTTCTTGCAAGAAGTTTTTTTATAGCGTTATTTTGGTCTAAAGGGACCTTTAATCCTCTCAACATTTTTTCAACATTTGCAAAAACATCAATTAAACTAGCTAAAATAATTCCTTCATCCTCTTTTTTATATGAAAAAGAAATCTCTTTATTCTCTCTACTTACAGTAATTATATATCTATTTTTTCTCATCTGATAAATTTCTTCTTCTGGATTTAAAATGCTTACAAAATATTTTTCTTCTTCAAAAAATTTAAGAATATTTTGCATCATTAATAATGAAAGCTCATTTGAAGCAAAATTTAAATTGAATTTTGTAACTTCAGAAACTTCGACTTTTTTCTTTGTGCCAGCACCAGGAATATTGAAAGAAGAGATAAGAAGAGAAGGTGCTGATAATGTTGTTAGCAAAGTCATCATAACAGAAACCCCAAATAGTCTCTGATCAATGAAACCGCCAGAAATACCGATACCAGCGATAATTAATGCAACTTCACCTCTTGGAACCATTCCAGTACCTACTCTTATTGCTCCTTTGGTATTAAATCCAAAGGCAAATGCTGGTAAACCACATCCCACAATTTTTGCTAAAATTGCAGCTATAGTATATATTATGCCAAAGGTAATTATCGGTATTGAAGCAAATGTTCTAATATCTACAAGCATACCCATCACACAAAAAAAGATTGGGATAAAAAACTCGTATAAAGGATGCAGTACTTCATGGATTACATTTTTAATGTCAGTATTTGATAGAGAAAGCCCAGTGACATAAGCTCCAATAATCATAGCAAGACCAGCTTCTTCAAATAGACCTGCAACTATTAATGATAGACCGAATGCAAGGACAGATATAGAGGTTTTAGTCTTAAATAGTTTTAATAAAAAGCTTATTCTATGAGCAGATAAAATACCTATTAGTGTCGCTATCAGCCATATTCCTATTGCTTTGATAGCTACGATACCAATATTATTAAACCCACCTGCAATTTTCCCAGTAGTAGAACCTACAATACCAAGGACTATCGCGAGAGCGATGATACCACCTACATCATCTATTACAGCACCAGCTAGGATTGTTACTCCTTCTGGTGTCTCCATTTTCTTCTTTTCAGATAATATTCTTGCGGTAATGCCAACAGAGGTTGCTGCTGACATTACTCCTAAAAATAAAGACTGAGGAGAAAATAGTGAATAGAAATTTTTTAATAAAATTTTAGAAAATAGATAAGAAATCCCCATTCCAAATGCAAAAGAAGCTATTATTCCACCTAAGCCCACAAAGGAACCTACAACTGAGTATTTTAAAAATAATCCTAAATCTGTCTCTATTCCTGCCATGAACAGAAGTAAAATCGATGCTATTGTCGCAATACCATATAATTCTGTCGTCACTGGGAAATCTCCTTCTAAAGGAAATAGTCCATTTGGAAAACCAGGCATAGCAAGAGAACCTAAAAGATATGGTCCTATGATTATTCCAATAACAAGTTCTCCTAGAAGTCCTGGTAATTTAAAGTATTCAAATAGCTTTCCTCCAAGCTTAGCAAAGAATAAAATTAAACCTATTTGGATAACAAGCATCATCATATGGTGAGTCATGAAACATCTCCTTTAATTTACCTATCTATATATGAATTATACTCTTAAAAACCTTCTATTTTGTTAATATATTTTGTTAATATAATTTTATTAATATTTTTTTGTTTTTTTATTTATTTTCTTTATTTTAATTGTCTATTCCAATTTAACTTTTTTTTAATTAGTCTTTTTAATTGAATTATTTCTTAAATTTTTGATAGATTCTTTTGATTCTAATGAAAATTTTTCTATTGCATAACTAAATGCTATTGGGTAAATATCTTCAATATTATTTTTTAAAAAATCTAATTCTAAATCGTAATGCCTTTTACCAATTTCTCTAAGCATCCATCCAACTGACTTTTGAACGATCTGATGTTTTTCTTCTAATAAAAGTTTTGCAACTTTCAATGTAAGATTAAATTCATTTTTTTTTATAAAATAAAAGGTTGACATCATCGCTATTCTTTTATGCCAGATATTAGATGAAATTATTAAAGGTAAAAGGATCTGTTTTTGATTTTCTTCATCTAAAGAATATAGATAAGTACCTAATATATCGGGAGCTGTACCATCTATAAGATCCCAATTGTTTATATACTCTATATTTTGAAGATAAAAATCTGCTTTAACTGAAGGTTCAAGATTTAATTTAATCAGAATCATTAAAGCGACATTTCTATATTCATGGATACCACTTGATAAAAGTTCTGAAACTATATTTAAATCGCAAGCTTTATAGTACTTTGTCGCGATTTTTCTAAGTGTAGGGACACTGATACCTAAAAAGGTATCATTTTCCCCATAACCCCCAGGAAAAGCTTGAAAATACTTAGAAAGAATTTTGGCTTTTTCTAAATCTGAAAAAGAATTAATCTGACTTTTTATTTCTTTAATTAAACTCATAAAAAAGAAACTAAAATCAGTAAAAAAAATTGCAATAAAAATGTATTTAAAATTTATTCACTAATTTTTACCATAAGCTTTCCTTCTTCTTCAAGGACTTTTTTAACTTTTGACCAAATTCCTTCCTTCTTATATACTTCTCGTATATAACTTGCAGGTGGAAATGTTATAGCATCTCCCAAGCAAAGGGTTGCACATGTTGTACAACCAGGCACACAGGCATATGGTCTTGCAACAACAGCACCATTTTTAGTCCAATCATAAACATTTTTCCCACAATTCATACACATTCCACACTTAACACATTTTGAAGGATCGATTGTTGGATACCATCCCAATTTTTCTCTTGGAAATCCTGCTAACCATGGCATATTTTAATCCTTTATAAAAATTTTTTAAATAAATAAATTAAATTATATAATCTTACTTCATTAATTTCATTATATAATGTTTTATATGCTCTTTATCCCATATATGTCCTTCGCATAAGATATGATTGTCAATAATAAGAGCAGGGGTAATGATCAATCCAATTTCTTCAAGTTTCATAATCTCTTTTATATCTTCAATTACCTCAAGCTGACACTCACAGTCAAGTTCTTTAATAGCCTCAAGTGTATTTTTTAAGAGATGTTGTTGAAAAATATCTTCTTCGCCAACAACTAAAATTTTCATAAAAAGCTCCTATTATATATTAATATTTTATTCAATTAAAAACCCCTTCTCGCTTGCAGCATTTAAGATATTTCAACCTCTTTTATTATAAAATGCTATCCTATCATTCCAAAAATCAATCCAGCAATAGTTGACATTATAACAACAAGACCAACATAGGTAAGAGTTTTTTCCCAACCAAGCTCTGATGAAATAACAAGAATAGAAGGTAACGAAAGGGATGGCCCTGCAAGAAGGAGAGCTAAAGCTGGACCTTGACCCATTCCTGTACCAAGCAAACCTTGTAAAATAGGTATTTCTGTAAGTGTTGCAAAATACATTAAAGCACCAGAAATTGATGCAAAGAAATTTGAAAATAATGAATTTCCACCAACAAGAGAAGCTATCCACTTTGAAGGAATAAGAGCAGTATGACCTGGTCTACCTAGCAAAAAACCAGCTAAAAGAACACCAAAAAAAAGAAGAGGTACTATTTGTAATGCAAAATCTCTTGTTGCAACGACCCAATTGGATAATTCATCTTTCTTAAACCAAAAAATCAATATTAGAGCTAGAACTATACCTAAGGCTGCTGAAATATAATACTTGATTCTATATATAAAATCCCAAAAAGCGATATTTCCTTTTGAAGGAGCCCAGTTTAATATAATAAGAATAAGAATCATTACAGCCATATAAAAGGCTTGCTGCCATAATTTTCTTTTATTTTCATCTTCTATTGCTGAAAAAATGCTTTCATTAGTAAGCCTTTTTTCATCTTCTTTTTTGTATATTAAATGCATTAAAAAACCAATTATAAATGCGAATAGAATAGCTCCAATAACTCTAGCAGTACCAAGTTTTACACCAAGCACCTTAAAAGATAGGACTATAGCAAGAACATTTATCGCAGGTCCTGAATAGAGAAACGAAATTGCAGGTCCTAGTCCTGCTCCTTTTTTATATATACCTTTAAATAAAGGAAGAATGGTGCATGAACATACAGCAAGTATTGCACCAGAAACTGAAGCAACAGTATAGCTAACAATTTTTTTTGCTTTCGGACCAAGGTATTTAATTACTGATTGTTGATTAATAAAGACAGTTATTGCCCCTGCAATAAAAAAAGCTGGAATTAAACAAAAAAGAACATGGGCTTTTGCGTAATCTAAAAGCATTTCAAAAGACTCAATAATTGCTTGGTGAATCAGCGGACTTGAAAAAGGTATAACATATAGTATTAAAAAAGCTATTGTATAGTATATGAGTTTTCTGTTGGGAGATATTTCTTTAGCGCTCATTTTTTTAACTCCTTTTCGATAATCTCTTTAATCTGATTCTTTGATAAAACCTTTCCGCTACTTTTAACTTCTCCATCAATGGCTAATGCTGGTGTCATCATAACTCCCATTTCAATGATTTTGTTAATGTCTGTTATTTTTTCAATCTCAAATTCGACACCTAACTCTTGGGCAGCCATTTTTGCATTTTCCTCAAGTTTTTTACAATTAATACATCCACTTCCTAAAATCTGAATTTTCATGTTTCCTTCTCCTTTTTTTTTATTTTTTTATTTAATACATTGAAAACAAATAAAAAATAGAACTTCTTAGAAAACTATTCATTTATAATTTTCCTAATTGAATCAAAAGCCTCATCTGTAGACATATTTCTAATATCTACTCCTTTGTGGTTTTCTGGATCAAAACCTGCTTCTTTCATTGCATCTTTATACATTTTCTTTTGCATTGCAGGATCACATCCAGCAACATAAATTTTGTCAATATCCTTATTTGCCAATAATAATTTCAAATATTGATCTCCATCATCTGCACAAAGTTGAGGATGTAATGATACAAAATTTACAAGCTTATCTCTTCGAACTTTATTTAAAACTTCAAATACATCCATCTTGTGAAAAGACGGACAAGTTCCTTGACAAACACAAAGAATAAGACCTTTTTTCATATCTCCTCCTAATTTTTTAAAAATTCTTGTTTTAAATTCTTCATTTCTAAGTATTTTCCCTTTTTAGCTAATTATGTAGCTAATTATATAGTTAATTATAGAGATTCTAATTTTCTCCAAAATATTGAATAGCTTCAAATGAACAAGCACCTTTTTGGCATCCTCTACAAAATTCTACACAATTATCAGGATTAGCTACATAAGGTTTACCATCTTTTACTTCATATACATTATGTGTACAAAAAGATACACAAGCTAAACATCCAGTGCATAGATCAAGATCTATGATTGGGTACCAATTTTTAGACATAAAATCCTCCTTCTTTTTCTATATTAATCATTCCTCTTTTTTAATGTCACATTGACATTGAATTTGAGATCTATTATTTACTACTTTATCGATCTTTGCTTTATCTATCATATTTGAAGCACTTGCGATATCATAAACAAGGGAATTTAATTTTAAGATAAGTTCATTTTGCGATTTAATTGGCAAATATAAGATATACTTCCCATATCTTTGGCTTTCGATAAGATCAACACTTTCAAGTTCTTTCAGGCTTTTCGAAATTGTATAAGGAGGCAATTCTAAGATACTACTTAATTCACAGACATAAAGTCCTTCAGGTCTATAAAGTAAATATGAGTATATATTTAACCTATTTACATCTGATAAAATTGAAAATATCTTTGAAAATTGCTTTTCCATAAGTGTTTTCTTACTTCCTTAAACTTATTTTTCTTATTTTTTTTTATTTATTATTTGCAGATATGCGCATATCTGCAAATAAAAAATAAATAAATAAATTTATTTAGTCAAGTAAAAAATTAAAATTTTAGAAAATTAATGATAAAACTATATTCTTGATTAAATTAGAAAACTTATTCAAGAATGTTTTGATACTTAGATATTAATAACATTTTGATTTTTAAATTTAAGAATATTTGAAACTTAGATATTAAGAATATTATGTATGATATTAGATGAAAATTAATTTGAGAGTCAATTTTGAGATATTTCAAAAAAAATTATTAAAAAAGCAAAAGATTGATCTATTGGGGCGTCTTTTTTGATAGGTATTTTTTTTATTTGTTCTGGGTAACCGTAATCTTCATTATATTTTACTGTAATTATAAATAAGGAATTTTCATTATTCTTGTATGATTGACTTGCAATTGCAAAAAGGGAATCAATTGTGAATGAAAAGAATGGAGTTTTTAAGTTAAGATTATTCCCTTCGTAAATTGAACCAGTATTTGATATAATTTTAATAACTTTTCCATCTTTTACAAAAATTTCCCATCGTCCTTTAGTTGGGGCTTGAGCTATGTAATTAAAGATAAAATGATAGGATTTTATATTTTGCTTTTTCCATAGATCATAAAAAAATTGGAAATTATTGTACGATTCAAAATTTTCGCTATATTTTTTATCTTCCTCTGTAAATTGCTGAATTTTTAACTCATTATTATTACATCGATATAAAGAGAAAAAGGAAAAGAGACAAAGCATAAATAAAAAAATAAGATAAATTTGTTTAATCTTTTTCTTATTTAACAATCTTTACCTCTTTTCCCATTGATTTTTTTATGAATCTAATCGGTTTTTTTAATTCTAATCAATTTCTTTTTATAATTCTAATTCTTCTTTTTGATTAAGTTTTATTACTAATTTAATTACTAATTTCTTATAGTAACAGTTATGGAGGTACCTTCTGTAATCGCTTTAATATCCATAATTACCCCTGAAGACAAAGTTGGAGTATGCCCGTAATTTCCAGTTCCTGGGTAATAATTTGTATTTGGATTTGTTAAAGAAGATAAGATTTCATCGGCAACTGTTGTAAAAAGGTCTTCTTGCTCTCCAAAGATTGCCGAATTATTTAATGAAAGATCCCATAATTCCCATTGATTATCTGCTTCAACAACTTCAACCCCATGATGAAGATCCTTAAAATCATTAAAATTGTATGAATTTGGAGAATTTATGCCATCATCCACAAGTTTTTGATCTATTCGTAAAACCAACAAACCAGATCCAGGAAGATATTCGCTCCAAGTTCCGGCTTGTTTGTAAAGATATTCTAAGAATAGATATTGATCCTTAGTCGAATCTTTTACAAGCTGAACTTTCAATGCATTTCTTGAAGATGATAGAAAGTTGTAAACATCGAAGTTGGAGATTGTATTTCCGACATTTAAAGTTGTGAAATTTAACCACCCTAAAACAGATCTTTCCCATGCTGTTAGTGGAATTGGTCTTGAACCATCAAAATTAGGACCACCATATGCTCCGCTATCCATAAGTGAGAATAAACCTACGCCAGCGGCTTCATATTGATAATCATAAAGATCTGGTAAACCTAAAATATGACCAAATTCATGACAGAAAACACCTATAGACGAATCGCCTGCTTCCAAGTTATACTCTGGTTGAATGGTATAATCATCAATAGTAACACCATCATAATGTCTTGGTCCAGTGCCATCGCCAAAATATTTGGCATTTGAAAGATTCCACCTATGAGACCAAATAAAATAAGTACCCCCAAAATTTCCCATTATTTCCTCACCAGGACCTGCGTGGATAACAACAACAGCATCTGCTTTCCCATCATGATCATTATCATACTTGGAAAAATCAACACCAGCTTTTTCTGCCTGATCTATGGCTACTCCAACAAGTTCTGCTGGATGTAAGTCACTTCCTTGTGAGTCATTGCTACCATAATATGTGTATCCCTGTGAAGCTGAAAATGGTCCTACTACATCAAAACTAAGATTAAGTTTATTGTTTGACATATCAAGATAATACTGCTTCCAACTAAAAGATCCATTTTCAAAAAGATTATCGTAAAATTTTGTTTGATCTGTGTTAAAATAGTCTATATTAACAGGGTTAGGACAAGCAGTTAGAGCAAAAAAGAAAAGCATAGATGTAGCTACAAGAAAAAGTTTTTTTCTCAATCTTTTATTACCAATAAATAAAGCACTAATAATAACTATCGAAAAAAGGAATATTGGTAATGTATCGAAAGGTATTTTAATTTTTCTTTTGGAAATTGGTAAAATAAAATTATTTGCAGAAGTTGCTTTATCAAATTTTAAATCGCGAAAACCAATCAAAAGAACTAAAACATTTGCATTATCTGAAGTTGTAGGGAAAGTCTTTATAGAGTTATCAATACCTTTTGCTCTTTGAGCGTTTAACTTAGAAATCATCTTTTGCATTTCCCCTTGGTTTACTAACTTCTTTAAGTAATCAGGATGTGGAGGCATAGCCATAGTATTGATTGAAAAGAAAACCAATAAAATAATTGATAAAATAACAACACTTTTTACTTTTTGCATCATTTCTCCTATAAATTAAAAGAATATTAGCAAAAATTTTATAAATTTTATAAATTTGTCAATATCTTTTTTAAATTTTTTTTGTATTTTATCATTTTTAGTTAATATTTTATATATTATCTTAGGGATTCGCCAATTTTGTTTTCTTTTCTTAAACAGTATATTGGTCAATATTTTATGTATTATATTAGGGATTAGGAACGAGCTAAAATTTGAACAACATTGTTTTTAATTAATATTATGTTTTATTTTATCTTAAGAAAGTTTTCCAAATTTTGTTTTTTAACAGCTTAAAGTTAGTTATTATTTTATATACTATTTTAAGCCATTTTCATTAAAAAATTGGCTGTATTTTTTATCACTTATTTTGATATGATTTGTAAGCCAAGTCTGTAAAAATGTTATTACATCAATAGTCAAAGCAATTTCACTATTTTCATAGCTTTTTTTAAATTCTGAAACCTTCTTTAAAAAACTATAATGCTCAAGTTTATGATTTTCTGTTTCTGGATAATTAAATCTATCAAAATATTTTTCTTCTGTTGAAAAATGCTTTTCAACATACAAAAATAATTCGTCTATAATTTTTGGTAATACTTCTTTTCCTTGACCTTTTTTCATAGCTTCATAAAGTTTATTGATTAGATCAAATAGAGCCTGATGCTGAGAATCAATCTCTTTAACATTAACGCTAAAACTATCGTCCCATAATACTAATGGCATAAACATCCTCCTAATTAAAATGAAAAAATAACTTAATCATAATATAATCAGTTTTAAATATATGGTCAAATTTTAATATAGATTTTTTTTCTGAATAATAGATATGCTGATATAGATAATATCAAAAAGAAAAAGGAAAACTCCAATAATATGACCTCAAAAGGAGCTGTTAAAAAAATCCTTTGGTTCTGAGGTATAAAAGTAACCCCTAATAAAATCATATGCATAAGATATAAAAATAAAGGATTATGGCCCCACCATATTAAAAAATTTAATTTTAAAAATTTAATTTTAGTAATTAAGAAAAAGATAAATAAACAGATACCACTAATTGCTAGACTAATTAAAATATAACTTATTGATACCCTATGTTTGCTAATAGGGAAATATCGTGATATGCCTATACCAAATATTAAAAATAATATACATACTATTAAATAATAAAACTTTTTAATTTTATCATAATAAAATAATTCAGCAAAAAAAGTGGAAATTATTAATAATGAAGCCCAACTAATAGAAGCTATTAAACCTCCATGTGCTGATTCTAATATTATTTTTAAGAAAAACTTATCCATTATAATCTGATAGAAAACTAATAACGATATACCAATAAATAATCTAAAAAATTTATTCATTTTAATGAAAATTAGAGTAATAAGTCCAGCTGCTCCGATAGCTTGTAAAACCCCCCAACATCCCTGGGATTCATTTTGAGCCATAATTGCTGCTCCTGCAGTAAAAAAAGAACCTATTCCTATAATGGCAAGAAACCTTGAAATAAAATGATTGTATGTATAATTAATCCCTTTTTCTTTTAACCTTCTGTCAAATGAACTTCTATAAGTCAATCCAATGGCAAAAATAAAAGCCGGGGCTATAAGATCGGTTATGGTCAAACCAATATCTTCAGCATGTTTTAACCAAATTGGTGTCGATCTTCCAGAGGCAATGAAATTAACAAAAACCATTAATATTATTGTAAAACCTCTAAAATAATCAATTTCAACTCTTCTTTCATTTCTAGCAATAACGTTTTGAACATAAGAGTTTTGAAGGTCAGTTTTGTTTTCCATTTTTATTATTCCTATTGTTTTTATATTTCCTTAGATATAATAAGTTTAACTTTTATATTAGAGGTCACAGAGATTTTTATAGAAATAAATTTTTTTATTTTTATCTTACAGGTAATATTTAATTATATAGAAAAATTCAACCTCTTTTGGTAAAGATAAATCTATATATATTATTATTTTTATTTTTATACTTTTTCAAATTTACCTTCTTTATTAATCTTATAGCAAATTTTTTCTTTATCTTTCCCACATGATACAAAAACCATTTCACCTTCCTTAAGGCATATTTCTTGTTCATTAAAAGCTATATAACTGTCAACAAATTTAACAATTTCACCTTCTTGATTAATAATTGCAACATACGGATAAAATCCCAAAATTTTATTATAGATCATAAATAATACTCCTTCAAAAATTATTATAATTTTTTTGATAATAATGATCAAGTGTTTTAACCTGACAATATTCTTTACGTCTTGCATCCATAGTTTCTCTTTTCTTATGTAATAATTTTTGTTTTAATTTCTTTAAAGCTCTTTAACTTTTATTAAATTATCAAAAATTCTTATTGCTGTTTTTCTTCCTTCTTTCATTACCGCATATTTCACCTCCCCCCAACTATCATCTTGTGGGCATTCTGGAATTTCTTAGTCATAAACTTCCTTTAAATCCCATATTTGAAGGCTAAAACTGGGTTGAAGATGGCGAAAAAACTGTTGGACACGCATCTTTAAATCCCATATTTGAAGGCTAAAACTTATATTAGCTCCATATTCAAATCATTATGGAGAAACTTTAAATCCCATATTTGAAGGCTAAAACGTCCTTAAAGTATAATTAAAATAACTAATGGAACCTCCCTTTAAATCCCATATTTGAAGGCTAAAACGCCCTTGTATTGCACCAAGCGTAGTCCAAGTATATACCTTTAAATCCCATATTTGAAGGCTAAAACTATAAGATTTGTTAAGGTTGCATTTTTGATATTGAACTTTAAATCCCATATTTGAAGGCTAAAACACTAAAAGATATATTGACACGCTCAAAGAAAGTCATCTTTAAATCCCATATTTGAAGTCTAAAACTCTCGGTTGAGCGAATCCAAGAAGCAAGAATACTTCTTTAAATCCCATATTTGAAGGCTAAAACTTTGGATAATGAAAAGGTAATTTTTGAGACAAAATGCTTTAAATCCCATATTTGAAGGCTAAAACATGACTTAAAACAAATA